>JALWZH010000071.1 GCA_027002815.1 Thermoproteales archaeon
GGTCAAAGAAGAACACCCTAGGAACGTCCACCCCAGCCCTGTGCGCCCTCAGCATGGCCTCCACCTCGGCCAACGTCCTCCTGTACCTGATATGATCGTCTATGTCCCTCGCCCTGTAGGGCTTAGGCGCCCTATATTTATATACCGCATCCACACAGTGCCACCTACCCACGTACAGCACGGCCTCGGCCCCTCGGGCCAATAGGGCTAGTTCGGGCATGGTCACAATGCTTGGATGGAAGGCGCTTAATATTTTAGGTGGGGAAATGATTTATATAGTTACCCACTCTATCGCGTATGCCCCATAGGTCTAGGCACAAGAGGGGGAGGTCCACGTCCACTAGGCCTCCTGTAAATGTGCCGCCGTCATGGGTCCAGTACAGTGCGGAGGAGGTGGAGAGACTTGTAGTTGAGTTGAGGCGTAGGGGGTTCTCTCCGTCTATGATCGGGATAATCCTCAGGGATCAGTACGGCATTCCCCTAGTGAGGTTGGTCACGGGTAAGAAGATCAGCCGTATACTGGAGGAGAACGGCGTGCGTGAATCGGTGCCCGAGGATCTGTTGGCCCTCATTAGGAGGGCTCTGAGGGCACGTAAGCACTTGGAGGAGCATCCCAAGGACGAGTCGACGAGGAGGGGGCTCCAGCTCATAGAGTCCAAGATTCGCCGTCTTATAAAGTACTATAAGCGTACGGGCAAGCTGTCTCCGGACTTCACGTATGACCCGGAGAGGGTCAGACACCTCGCGGGCTAGCTGGGCCTAGGTCCACGCGGCGGAGTGTTTATATCCCTTGGGGACACCTATCACGGTGGATGTCTCGTCTGTGGTGGCAGAGTTCATGCATAGGATCGACGGAGCGCTGTCGAGGGCCGACACGATTGTGGCGAGGAGGACCGTCGACGCTGTGGTGGCCGCCATGGTGTTGGCCCGCAAGTACGGCTCCATTAGGAATATCAGGGTGAGGGACTTTTCGGACGGGGGGGACGCGTTCCACGTGGGCCTCGAGGGGGGAGACTTCTGGCTTTCCGATCTGAGCATCGGGGTGGACGGCGTGCCGCATGGCTTCGGGCCCCCGCGTGCCGCCTCCTACATGGTCTACAAGTACCTCTACGAGCTGGGCAGGCTGAGGGAGGGCGACGCCGAGGAGCTGGCCATAGGCGTGTACTCCTGGGAGGCGGAGCACTGCGATGCGCTGTGCCCTCTGCACGACGACTTTCATGAGCATCTGGGCTCGTACCCGTCTATATGCGTCCCCTTTGCAGGTGCGGCGACCCTTGGCAGGGCGCTCCGCCTGTTGATCGACCCGGTGGTGCCAGGCGTGTCCAGGGACTTCTCCGGCGTCCCCGACAAACGGCTCGGCGACATGTCCAGGGAGGAGCTCCTCGACGTGTTGGACTCGATGCTCGTGCGCGTCTATGAAAGCGGGTACTTTCCGTCGCTCATGGACAAGCTGGTCCGCAGGGTCCCCAGCGGCGTCGACGTGGCGACAAACGCGGCCCTGTGGTCGGCCTATCTGGTGACAGAGAGGGCCGAGGCCCTCTCGTCGGGTATTGAGGAGGCGCAGAGATACGTGGCGGCAGCCGTGGAAGACGTGCTTCGCGTGGCGGGGTCCGGGAAGGGCGAGCTCAGCGTCAGGAACACGGCCCTCGCGGGGAAGGTGTCGGTGCTGGCAAGGTACAGCCGGCGTGCCGCCCCCCAGGTCCTCAGGGTGGTGAACGGGGAGAGGGTCCTCCTCATGGTGGTGCACCCTATCAGGGGGCCCAGAGCGTCGTTGAGCCTCGCCGAGGGCATCGCCGTGAGGGACTACGGGTGGCGCGTGGAGGTCTTCACCGACAGGTCCACGGCGCCCAAGGTCTTGGAGGGGCTCGAGCAATGAGGATAGTCCTCGAGGTGGAGGCCCCCATGTGCGAACACGTGAGGGGGGCGCTGGCGCCCGACGACGTGGGGGCACCGCCGGGTATAGAGGTGCGGTCCCTTTGTAGGGACGGCCGACTGATATACGTTGTCGAGGTCCCCCAGGAACCGCAGGCGCTGTTGAGGGCCAAGAACACTGTGGACGACGTGCTCCGCAGCTTGAAGGCGGTCCTAGGACTCTCGGGGGATGAACGCTGAGAGGCCCCACGTGGTGGTCATGTCGGCGGCCTCCATGGACGGGAGGCTCGCGTCGAGGACAGGCGACTCGAGGATCTCGTGTCCCAGGGACTTGGACAGGCTCCACGTCATGCGGAGCCTAGTCGACGCCGTGCTTGTGGGGGGACGCACGGTCAGGATGGACAACCCCAGCCTCACCGTTAGGCGCGTCCCCGGCAGGAACCCCCTCAGGGTGGTGGTTAGCGCGAGCCTCGACATTCCGCCCGGGTCGAGGGTGCTGGACGGCAGAGCCCCAACTGTGATCTTCACCACGTCCCGCGCGCCCGCGGAGGCCCTTGAACGGCTACTGCGGATGGGCATACGCGTGCACATGTACGAGGGGGACATGGTTCCCCTGGACCATGCCCTTGCCGTGCTCAGCAGGCACGGCGTGAGGAGGCTGTTGGTGGAGGGGGGCGGCAACATCAACTGGCAGTTGTTGGGCCGGGGGCTTGTCGACGAGGTTGTCCTGACGGTGTCCGGCATGGGGCTTGCGTCGGGCACCTCGTTTCTCGAGGGCGAGGGCCCAGCGCTGGTCGAGGATGCGCCGCGCATGCGCCTGGCCCGCATATACGCGTGCACGTGTGGACGCGAAGCGGTGCTACACTATGTCCGGCCAGGCGTCAGGCCTGGCGACTACTTCTACCCGCCCCACCTGCACGGCATAGTGGCGGCCGTCGAGGTCTAGGGGGTCCTGGCGAACCTTGCGGTGTCGAGCCCCCTGCCAAGCCATGAAAGGAGCACGCGGTAGTCCGCCAGGTCCCTCCCCAACTGGAGGAACGGCACTGGGCCCACGTACCTCCAGACGTCGTATACGTGTACGTCCTTGTCGTCTATGTAGAGCATCTCGGCGAAGTTCTTGGGGCCCCCCTCGGCCACGTACCTTTCTATGAGCCTGCCGATCAGAACGTGCTTCATGGGGTGCGGCTCTATGTACAGGTACCGGAAGTATGGCGTCAGGGAAAATGCGTCGAGGACCGCCAGGGCCTTGGCCGGGTCGTTCCACGACACTGCGGCCAACGCGACCCCGTGGGACGCCGCCCACCTGAAGAGGTCAGGCACGCCGGGAAGCAGCCTAATGTGTTCGCCCCTACCGTCCACCACATGGTCGCCCACCTTCACGTACGGTGGCGACGTGGACGTCACGTCTGGGTGGTCCCACACAGTCCTGTCCAGGTCCAGCATGAGCAGCCTCAACGTTGCCCTGCCGTGGCGCCCCATAGACCCTAGGTTGGGAAACATTAATAACGTGCGCTACGTGTAGCCACGATGAGAGTGATGGACCTCATAAAGAGGCCCCCCATAACTGTCCCCAGGGGAACCAGCATCAGGGACGCCGCCAGACTCATGGCCGACAATGGGGTTGGTCTCCTCGTGATAGAGGATGGGCAGAGGGTGGTGGGCGTGATATCGGAGAGGGACATAGTCAACGCGGTGGCCAGGGGGGTTTCCGAGTCGGCCACCGTGGAGCAGGTGGGGACCACGTCGGGCCTCGTCTCGGTCCCCTCCACGGCCACGGTCTACGACGTCGCCGCGGCGATGGTGAGGGCCAAGGTGAGGCACGTGCTTGTCATGGACGGGGAGAGGCTCGTTGGGGTGGTGTCGATACGCGACATAGTTGGGGAGACGAAGGTGCTCAACGCGTTGGCCAGGCTGCCCGAGGCGGAGCACGGCACTGGCGACTAGCACATGGGCGTTGCCGGGGCCGGCGTCGGTGATGAGATTGGTCTTTCGCGATGTGTGACCGGAACGATTTGCGCTGAGCCATGAGCGCCGGGGGCCGTAGGATGGTGATAATATTGTCTGACAACGACATGTCGAGGGCGTACCATGCCCTTGTCGTGGCCATAACCGCGCGCCAGCTGGGCTATTCCGTGGCCCTGTTCGTCACGGGCCTAGGCGTGGCGCTTTTCGGGGAGAAGCCCAGGACGAGGCTGGTCGGGCTGCCCCTCCTGGCCCGCATCTACATACGTTGGGCGCTCCGCAGGATAGGAGCGAGGAGGCTCGAGGAGCTTGTGAACAGCCTGACGACGCACGGCGTGGAGGTCTACGTGGACGAGCCGGCCCTAAGAATGCTGGGGGTGAAGCCACGGGGGGACGTAAGGATCGCCGGGTCCATGACCTTCATAGCTAAGGCCGAGGAGGCTGACCTCCTGCTGACCTTCTGACCCTGACATAGGTGGTGCCGTCGCCGCGCCCCACCTCGACGACCTCGAGTCCCAGGCGGGGGGCCCACACGCGTAGGTCCTCGGCCACGTAGCTCCACTCAGACTCCACAAGCGCCTCTTCCCCGGGCCCCAGCTCGCTGGACATGCGGGCCACCACCTCGCCGAGCTCCGGGCAGGGCCTCGCGACCCTGTACCTCCTCATCTCAGCCTCCTGCCCCCATCCACCGGTATTACCGCACCGTTGACCCACTCTGCCTCGTCGGTCAGGAGCCACACGACGACCCGGGCCACGTCCTCAGGGGGGGCGACCGGGTCGCCCAGCCTCCTGGCCCCCCTCCAGTCCCTGCCGGGCTCAAAGTCGTGGGACATGCCGCCCGGGGCAACGCCGTTGACCCTTATCCCCCTATCGAGCAGCTCTGCCGCGAGCACCTCCACGGCCTTTGCCGTGGCCGCCTTGGAGGACACGTACGCCACGTGGCGCGGCCACGCGGCATATGCGCCGCCGATAGACGTCACGAGGACTATGGCGGAGCCGGGCCCCAAATATTTCAACGCGGCCTTGACCACGTACAGGTGGGACAGGAAGTTCAGCTCGAGCATGTTCATTAGCAGCGGCGTCTCGAGGGCCTGTAGGGGGGTCTCGGCGTATCCTCCCGCCGAGACCACGAGGTGGTCGAGGCCGCCGAGCTCGTTGCGCGCAGAGTCCACCACGCGCGCGGCATCGTCGGGCCGCGCTGCGTTTCCCGGCACGGCGACTATGCGGCCGTGCTGGGACAGCTTGGCTACAATGCCGTTCAGCCTCTCGGCGTTCCTCGCGGAGATCGCCACGCTGGCCCCCTCGCGCAGGAGGAAGTAGGCCACGGCGGACCCGAGGCCGGGGCCGACCCCGACCACGAGAACCTTCCTATCCCTGAGCCTCATGGGTAGAGTACCGTTTTATGGATAAAACGCTTGTCCCGCCTAGGTGCCCAGGCCCCAAGACCCAACGTACTCCTCCTGTTCCCGCGTCATTCTGTCTATCCTCACCCCCATGGTGGCCAGCTTTATCCCGGCGACCTCCCTGTCCAGCTCGTCGGGGAGCTTGTACACGCCCACGTCGAGGCGCCTCTCCAGGAGGTACCTCACCGCGAGAGCCTGGTTGCTGAAGGACAGGTCCATGACCTCGCTTGGGTGCCCCTCTGCGGCCACCAGGTTGACGAGCCTCCCCTCGCCTACCAGGTACAGCCTCTTGCCGTTGGGCAGCGTGTACTCCTCCACGTTGGGCCTAACCTCCCTGACCCGCGTCGCTATGCGCCTCAAGCCCTCCACGTCTATCTCCACGTTGAAGTGGCCCGCGTTGGCCAGGACGGCGCCGTCCCTCATTTTCACCATGTCGCCAAGCGAGATCACCCTCACGTTCCCCGTCGCGGTTATGAAGAGGTCGCCGTGCAGCGCCGCCTCGCCTATGGGCATCACCTCGTAGCCGTCGTGGAGCGCCTCGAGGGCCCTTATGGGGTCCACCTCGACCACTATGACCCTCCTCGCCCCGAGCCCCCTGGCCCTCATGGCTATGCCC
>JALWZH010000072.1 GCA_027002815.1 Thermoproteales archaeon
CCATTGGTGAAGGGCAGAAGAAGCTGGCCGTGCCAGTGCCCCTACTCACGGTGCCCGGGCCCCGGGCCCTCGTGGGGCTGGCCATTGGCCGGTAGGTGCTTATATATGTGCCTCCCCGCCACCCCATGAGGTTCGAGGAGGCTCTTCCCCACGTGGACGGCGAGGTGATCCGGCTGGGGACCAGGGTGAGGACGGTTAGGGAGGCCGCCGCGGCGCTTGGGGTCCCCGAGACGGCCATCGTGAAGACCCTCGTGGTTGTGTGCGGGGGGAGGCCCCTCGCCTTCATTGTGAGGGGGGACAAGAGGCTGGACCTGGCCGCCGTCTCCAGGGCGCTGGGCTGCGAGGCCAGACTCGCCTCGCCGGGCGAGGTGGAGGAGGCCACGGGGTACCCCGTGGGGGGAGTGCCGCCCGTGGTGCCCCTGGAGACGTACATAGACAGGGACGTGCTGGCCCTGGACGTGGCCTTCGGCGGGGGCGGCGACGACAGGTCGCTGGTCAGGTTCTCGCCGGGGAAGCTGGCCTCGCTGGTGGGGGCGAGGCCCCTCGACGTCTAGTCGTAGGACAGGTACACGCCCGTCTCGGCGTCCAACGTCACGTAGTTGTCCCTCGGCGCGCCGGTCCTCACGCCCCTCGCCCTGTGCATGTGGAGGAGGTCGACGGCCAGGGGCCCGGCGTGCTCGGGCACGTGGAGGTACCCGTCCAGGGGCTCGGCGAGGCTCCTCCCATTCATGTTCTTGTACCTCCACACGGCGCTGTTTATGCGCTTGAAGGTGAGGAACAGCCTCTCGTGGTCGGGCGAGGCGTGTTCGGGGGGCGGGTCCTCTATGGGCTCCCTGTGTATGGTCCTCCCGTAGAGGAGGCGCCACAGCTTGTCCGTCATGAAGGGCATTATGGGGGCCAGTAGCTTGAGGCTGTACCTAAGCACGTAGTGGAGCGTGTGCCAGGCCCCCCTCTGCAGCGCCCCGTCGAACGCCCCGTCCCTGTTGTAGGCCCGGGACTTGACCCCCTCCACGTAGTGGTCGGCGAAGTCGTGCCAGATGAAGTCCATGAGGGCGTTGGCCGGCTCGTACACGTCGAACTCCGTGTAGGCCGCTATGACGCGGGTGGCCACGCTGTGCAGCCTGGCCAGGACGGCCCTGTCAAGGGGGGCGAGCTCGTACCCGTCCTCGGCCTCGGGGAACGAGGACACGAAGCGGGCCAAGTTCCAGACCTTGGTGGCGAGCTCCTTGCCCGTCCTTATGAGGGCCTCGCTGTACCTGTAGTCGCTGCCCAGCCTCCCGGCGGCCGCGGCCCAGAACCTGACCGCGTCGGCCCCGTACCTCTCCACTGGGTCCAGGGGGTCGATCACGTTGCCCTTGGACTTGTGCATTGCCTCCCCCCTCTCGTCGAGGCCCATCCCGTTTATCCTCACGTGTGCGAAGGGGGGCCTCCCGAAGAGGTGGTAGGCCCTGACCACCGAGTAGTAGAGCCACGTCCTTATAATGTCGTAGCCCTGGGGCCTCAGAATGGAGTGGGGGTACACCCTCTCGAAGACCGCCACGTGGGGCTTGGTGGCGCCCGACGCGTACATCCAGGAGATGGACGAGTCGAACCAGGTGTCGAGGACCCTGTCGTCTCCCCTGAGCCTGCCCCTGCACTGCTCCCTGACCTCGGGCGGGGGCTCCTCAAGCCACGGCCTGTAGTAGCGGCCCGGCCTCGGGGCTATGGGGCGGACCGCGCCGTCCGGCTCCTCGCAGTACCATAGGGGGACCTCAGTGGCGTAGTACCTCCGCCTCGAGACTGGCCAGTCGAACTGGAGGGAGGATATCCAGTCCCGGAGCCGCTGGGCGTGCTCGGGCGGGTAGAACCTCATCTCGCCGACCAGCTCCAGGAGCCGCTCCTTGTGGTCCAGCTGCCTCACGAAGAGCTCCCTCGTCACTATGAGCTCTATGGGGGTCTTACACCTCCAGCACACGGGCACGTTGTGCCTCACGGTCTCCTGCCTCACGAGGAGGCCCTCCCTCCTCAGGTCCTCTATGGTCCTCCGCCGGGCCTCCCTCACGTTGAGCCCGGCGTACCTCCCCGCCGTGATGTTCCCCCTCTCGTCCACTATGACCCTTATGGGCAGCCTCAGCTCGTTGACTATGGCCAGGTCCCTCACGTCGCCGAACGTCGAGATCATGACTAGGCCCGTGCCGTACTCGGGCTTGGCGGCGGGGTGGGGGAGTATGGGCACCTCCTGCCACATGGGGGGGACCAGGGCGTGCTTCCCCTCCAGGTGCCTGTACCTGTCGTCCGCCGGGTTGTATATGACCGCCACGGTGGCCGGGAGTAGCTCGGGCCGCGTCGTGGCTATCACAATGTCCTCCCCGGTCTCCCTCACCCTGAACCTAATGTAGTTGAGGGTCCCCTCCTCCTCCTCGTACTCGGTCTCTGCCTCGGCCAGCGCAGTGCCGCACCTGGGGCACCAGGCGGCGGGCCTCTCGGACTCGTATATGAGGCCCCTCCCCCACATCTCTATGAAGGTCCTCTGGGTCATGGCCCTGTACTCCTCGCTGTCCGTGCCCTGGGGCCAGTAGTCGAAGGACATGCCCCACCTCCTGAACGTCTCTATGTACCCCCTCTCCAGCTTGTCCAGCTCGGCCCTGCACATCTCTATGAACTTCTCGCGGGGCACCTCCCTGGCGTTGACGTTGTACGTGCGCTCGACCCTCACCTCTATTGGGAGCCCGTTCCTGTCAAGGTAGAAGGGGAAGACCACGTTGTACCCCCTCATCCTGTAGAACCTGGCCACGGCGTCCATGTGGGCGTAGGAGGCGGTCTGGCCTATGTGGGGCCTCTCGGCCGTGGGGTATGGGGGCGGCGTGTCGATGACCAGGTACCTTTCCCTGGACGGGTCCACCTCAGTGCGGAAGAGGCCTTCCCTTTCCCAGGCCTCGACCAGCTCCCTCTCCCACTCCACGGACCACCTCTTCTCCTGTATCCTGCCGGGCATCGTGGATCATGGGGGGCAATATTAATTGCTTACCTTAGAAAACGATTTAAGGGGGACCCCACACCCATGCGATGGGCCAGCACGTCCTCCGAGAGCTCTCGCTGATGGTGGACAACAGGGGGGGCGCCATAGGCGAGTTCGTCGTGGAGCTGGAGTACGACAGGCCGGGCATACTGGCCGCCCTCTCAAACGTCTTCGCGGACAACGACATAAACATAATAAACATCACGATGCACGCCGTGGACAGGCAGAGGATACACTTCCTCGTCGACGTGTCGGGGCTCGGCGAGGACGACCTCAGGAACGTGGCCCGGACCATACGCATGTTCGCCTTCGTCAAGGACGTGGACTACCGCACGTCCACGGGGAGGATAGTGGTGCCGGGCATGGTCGGCCACGTGTTCCTGGGCCGCAACGTGGTGGTGGTGGACAAGGACCTCCTGGGCAAGCTTGGGCCGCCCGGCGAGGTGGCCGCCGAGATGGCGAGGAACGACGCCGCCGCCGTCAAGAGGATAGTCAACGGGCCCCTCGGGCTCCGCGAGGTGGCCGAGGCCCTTAACATGGCCCAGCTCAGGGGCATAGGCACGGTGAGGGAAAGCAGGGTCGGCGACGACACGGCCAACATACTGGTCTGTGGTGACCCCGCGATGGCCCGCCGCTACGTCCAGACCCTCATCGCCGAGCTGGCCCCGTCCCTATCCCCAGAACTGATCGACGAGGGCATCTGCGTGAGGGTACTCATCGGACGCTAGGCGGTCCTCACTGTGGCCTAGAGCACCTTTTCGGCGGTGGCGCGTTGCAGGTACCTGTCCAGGTACCCGGCCTTCTCGAATATCTCGCAGACCTTGCAGATGTCCCTGGCCGCTATCTCGCCGCAGTGCCTGCACTTCCGGTAGGCTGCCGGCGCCTCGCCCAGCCTCTCGGCGATCCTCCTCCCGAAGCTGTACAGGTTGTACTTGACTGTGGGCATCCTCCTCTCCCACCTGGCCAGCTCGAACTTTAGGCTGTACCTGGGGTTGGTGTAGACGAAGGGGCACTCCTGCTCCATCATGGGGATCCCGTTGTAGTACGCGTAGACGGCTATCTCCTCCTCCCTGACCTTCCTTAGGGGCTTTATCCTCGGGACGAGGCCCTTCTCCTCGGCGTCGTCGTACCTGCCGAACCAGGTGAGCCTGTCCAGGTTGCCCATTAGGACGTTCATCATGACCGTCTGGGCCTCGTCGTCGAGGTTGTGGCCTGTCGCCACCTTGGTCCACCCGTTCCTCCTGGCAAGCAGGTTCATGGCCCTCCGCCTGAGGACCCCGCACACGGTGCAGGCGTGTATGTCCTCGCCCCTCGACCAGAGGCCGTGGAAGAGGTCCATTGCCCTGACGCCGAACAGCTCCTCGAAGGTGTACACCCTGTACTCGACCCCATGCCTCTCGCAGAGCTCCCTCACATAGTCCACCCGGCTCATCCTGACCACGCAGCTGTAGGGCTGCCCCTCGTTGATGCTGAACGCGCTTATCCTAACGTCCCTGGGCAGCCTGCCGCGGGACCACAGCCTGAGCATGACGTGGAGCAGGACCAGGCTGTCCTTGCCGCCGGAGACGGCCACCGCCACGTGGTCCCCAGGCACCACCATGCGCTCCTCCCTTATGGTCCTCAGCACCCTCTCCTCGACGTCCCTGAAGAAGCAGCGCAGGCACAGGGCCTCCCCACTGGACGCCTTGTAGTAGGCCGCCCTCTCCCTCCTACACCTGACGCACTCCACGTTGGCTGGGCCGACACACGTATATTGGCTTTGCCCTTCTGAACCGCGACATTAATAATGACGCGGTACATATATGTACATGCATGACACCGTGCTGGCTCCCCTCAGATGCCCCCACTGCGGCTTCTCGGCGGACGAACATGAATGGGTGACCGAGCAGCTGGGCCGCAGGGGCAACGCCTATAGGCCGGGCGACCCCGTGCTGGTGGTGGGCATACTCGGCCTAACGGCCCAGCTCGCCGTTAGGGCCGTGTGCCCCAAATGCGGGAGGGACGTGGCTGGGCTAATAGACGTGGTGAATGGGTACCTGGGGAAGGAGGTGCGCACGTCATAAGGCCCTCACGCGGGTTGCGGCAGTTTCACATTGTGCTTCGCCCTTTTCCTGAGCGCCAGCGCCACTGCAGCCGCCGTCGCGGCCATAGCGACGGCCGCTATGGCGATGAAGGGGACGTCCAGGGGAGGCGCGGGCCCCGCGGCTGGCGGCGTCGCGGCCTCGGCGGGCTCGGTCGCCGGCGGCACGGTTGGGGTGACGGGGGTGGCGGGCTCTGGGGACACCTCCACTTTAACCGTTGGCAGTTCGGTCGGCCTCACCGTTTCCCTGCCTATCCTGACCCTCGGGCTCGCCGGCCTAAGCTCCACGGTGTCCGGCACCAGTCTGCCCAGGCCGGGGAGCATGAAGGCTATGGACGATATTGTGTTGGCCGCGTTCATGTAGTCCATGGCTGCGTAGGCCAGGGCCTCCTCGGCGTCCCTGGCCGGGTCCCCAGTCCTGTTGAGGGGGGTCACCCTGTGCCCCACGTACGTTATGTTCACGGCTATCAGCGTCCCGTTGCCCCTGGGGGCGGCCGTGACGAGCAGTTTAAGCGACGCGTTGCTTGGGGGCGTTCTGACGAGCGGAGTCTGCTCCGCGGCGATGCCGGGCACCATGGGCGGCGGCATGGTGGCGTTGCCCAGCAGCGACATGAGCTTGAACACGGCGTCCTGTACCAGCGCCGCTATGGCCCCCGCGGCCCTTATGCCCAGCACGTCGCTCCTATTTACGTCGCCGGCCACGCGCCACCGCCCCTCGCCGCCTATGTCCACGCGGTCCCTATCCACGGCGACCCTGAAT
>JALWZH010000073.1 GCA_027002815.1 Thermoproteales archaeon
GGCGACTACAGGGCGGTCGTGGTGGGCGGGGAGCTTGTGGGCGCGGTCTTCAGGAGGGGACGGGACTGGAAGAGCAACGTGTCGCTGGGCGCATCGGCCGAGCCGGCGCGGCTGGACGGCCATGTGGCGGAGTTGGCGGTCCGAGCAGTTGAGGCCCTCGGCCTCGACTATGGGGGCGTAGACATAGCTCTAACGGACGACGGGCCGCTGATCATGGAGGTAAATCCCACGATGGGGTGGCGCGGCTTCAAGGGCGCCACGGGGCTGGACCCGGCGCCGCTGCTCGTGCGCCTGCTCCTCGACAAGGCCAGGAGGTGATTTAGAACGTTCGAACAACGGATACCTATATATTCATCGGCAGGAAGACCCCAAAGTGGAGTTCCTCGATGCGGCTGTGGCCATGGGCATATTCATGGCGTTCGTAGTCGCAGTGCTCTACATATCCATGGGCCTGGAGAGCGCCGGCGAGGCGGAACAGGCCCGCCTCGGGGTCACCGCGGACGAGGCGCTGGCAAGGATACTGGCCGTCGCCGGCAGTCCCCCCACGTGGGGCGAGACCGTCAGGGAACTGGGCCTGGCCTACGTGGGCGACCCACGGGTACTGGACCACCGTAAGCTGGCCGCGCTGGCGGCCGCCATGGGAGGCGGCGCGGTGTGTCCGTTGGATCCACGGCTGGCCGATGCCATAGGCGTCGATAACGCCACTAGGCTTCTTCCGGGCCTCTTGTTGCCTCCCCAGTTCCCTGCATCGCTGGACCTGGCGTCCATAAAGAGGTCCCTCTTCGGGGGGGACTGGGAAAGGTACGACTTCGACCTCTACGTGACTCCCCTCCTCAACATGACCGTGTGTTTTCCAGGGGACCTCGACGCCGCTGGGGTGGAGGCGTTCCCGGCCAACTGTAGGGACGCGGATCCTGGGACCCTCGAGTTCAGGGTGTACCCGGCCGTGGGGAGGGCATTCAGGGGAGAGCTCACGTACAGGGCGTACGCCTTCTTGCTTGAGGGCGACGACGTATCGTTGTATAGGCTGGACGGCGAAGTGGAGCTGGTGCGGATGGGCGTGCCGCTTGTGGGGCGGGCAGACCTCAAGTCCGGCCTTGAGGCGGTTAGTGGGGACGGCGACATATGGGACAAGCTCCACGCTGCCCTCAGGGAGGGACGGGCCGCGCTGATGGTCACAGTGAAGACCAGCGGGGGCCTGCCCAGGGCCATGGGGTACGGAGTACTTGCCAACCTACGCAACGACATAGTGTACGCAATGCCTCAGCTTGGGCCGACGTACACTAGGCTGCTGTTGATCCACAGCGCGCTGGTGGACTGTTCCGCCGCCTGTGACCCCACGCCGGGGGGCGGCCCACCGGCGCTGGGCCTTAGAAGGATATTCCTAGTCGACTCGCGCGGCTCGGTGTACGGAATGGACGCCAATATAGTGATCAATCCCGGGCGGCCGGAGCTGGAGCCGTGCAACTCTTGCGGTCCCGACGGCATATGTAGGGGGGCATGTTACGTAGACCTGCCGGTGGACACGCAGCTGGTCTTCGCCTATGTCACGAGGAACTCGGCCAGCGGAGGCTGTCCGAGGTCCACCGTGGTGGTGATCCCGCTCAACCTGG
>JALWZH010000074.1 GCA_027002815.1 Thermoproteales archaeon
CGTAGAGGCCCGGATCGTTCTGGGCCAGCTCAAGGGCCTTAACGAAGACGAGCTTGGACTCGGTCGGCCTGCCCGCAATGGACAGCGCGTTGCCCAGGTTGCAGAGCGCCGCTATGGTGATCCTGCGCGCCCCAGCCTTCTTGGCCTCGGCGACGGCCCGCCTGTAGAGCTCCACGGCTATGTCTATGTCCCCCCGAGCAAGATAGGCGGAGGCCTTGGCGTAGTACAGCGCGGCCATGTCCTCGGTGGACTCCTCCACTAGGCCCCCTAACTTTTCCGGCACTGTGAGGTCGTGGTTCATGGATATCCTTATGAAGGGGCCGTCGAACAGGGGCGCCCCTTCCAGGGACCCAATCTCGGAGAACCTTCGCATGAGGTAAAGGGCCATGGGCGCTGTCAAGTCGCGGTACTTGCCCTCGAGCTGCGACAGGTACGCCTCGGCCCTCTTGTAGTCGTATATCGCCGCATATGCCTTGGCAAGGGCCGCACGGACGGGCTGGCTCTTGTTCGGGACCTGTTCAAGTAGCCTGGCCAACACGTGGGCCTTTTCGAAGAACAGCCTCATGCTGCCGCGCCTAAGCCAGAAGTCGAGCAGTGCGTCCAACGACCTCAGTTCGCCCCTCCTGACGTAGTACGCGACCAGCCTATGGGCCCCCCCATACGCCTTCTCGGCCCCCTCCACGAGCGGAGTGGCGGCGTCGTTCCTGAGGAACCGCTTTATGGGCCTTTCCACATCCACGTACATGCCGCGCCTCCTCAGCACGCCAAGCCTGTAAAGGCTGCGGAACATGGGCTGCGCCCACTCGGTCATGTGGAGCGCCTCCGCCATGCGTAGGGGCCCCATGACAGAGAGGGTCTTCAGGTACATGCGGGCCCTCCTGCTCAACGCGAGCTCCTCCACCAGCTGGGCCGGGGACATGAGCCCCTCGTCTATGGCAGGGTTCCCCGTGCCGCTTTTCAAAGCGCCCAGCCTAATGACCCTCCAGCCCCTCGTGGACGTGGGGAGCGCCCTTGTACCTACTATGACCTTGTTGGCGTACTTGGACAGCTCGGCCACATAGGGGAAGCGCAGCCTGTGGGCATCGTCCACCACTATGATCCTGTCTCCCTGCACCATTTCCTCTATCCCCTCGGGCGTGAGCGTTGGAACGGACCAGATCCACACATGCGGCTTGTCGTGTACGTAGGCCGATATCAGCGCCGTCTTTCCTATGCCGGGCATGCCCCAGACAATGCACTTGTCGCATGATTCCAGTTCGGCGAGCTCCCGTTCCCTCTCCCTAAGCTGTGGCGGGGGCTTGGGCGACCTTATCACCGAGGTGTTAACGGGCACGCCGTCCACTATTAGGTTGGCCCTACCGCTCACAAACTCCAGGGTGATCCTGTTGGACCTGAGACTGTACAGCTTCACGTTCTGCTCCTCGAGCCTAGCCCACTTGGATTCCACTAGGCCAAGTGACTGGAGCACTTTCAACTTCCTTGAAACGGACTGTTCGGAGGCCCCAATCATCTGGGCTATCGCCCTAGGGAAGTTGGGCCCCAGGGATAGGGCCATGAGTATCTTGAGGGTAAGCTCGCTACGCAGCTCCTCAATAAAATCCATATCCTTTTCCTAAAACCAACTAAAAATGTTTTTCCAGGCGCGCCGGTCGAATGGTCCAGCACATGCCAGGACCAACAACGGCATGCACGTGGGTCCCTGCCCCGGGCAAATCCTTAAAATGGACTGGCCTAGCTGCGGTACATGGACGTCGCCGTGATAGGACTGGGAAGGATGGGCAGCGCCCTAGTGAGGCGCCTCTCAAAGTTGGGGCACAACGTGTATACGTGGAACAGGACCCGGGAAAGGGCTGAGGGTCTCCCCGGGACCTACGTGGAGGACCTAAGCAAAGTGAGGGCCAACTTCATCTCGATATTCGTCGCCGACGACGATGCGGTGATGGACGTGCTGCGCGGCGGACTCCTCGAGGCGGACCTCAAGGGAGCAGCCGTAGCCCTGATGGGGACGTACACGCCGCGTCTCGTGGTCTCAGCGGCAGAGGTGTTGAGGTCCAGGGGAGCCGACGTATTGGCGCTGCCCGTGGTTGGGGGGCCCTCCTCCGTGGAGGGGGGCACCGCCATCTACCTCGCTGGCGGCGACAAGGCCGTCGCCGAAAGGCACATGGAGTTCCTCAAGTCGCTCGGAGAGGTGATCTACGTGGGGGACCTCAGGCAGACCGCCGCCCTGAAGCTGGCCTTCAACGCGCTGGGCCTTGGAACCGTGGCGCTGCTCGGCGAGGCGCTCTCCCTGGCCTCCGCCTACGGCGTTGACCCCGAGACGTTTGGACGGCTTCTGGGCATGACCGCGTTCAAGGAACTGGCCCAACACTACCTGCCGCGTATACTGGCCCCCATGCCCCCATCCTTCACCGCTAGGCTCGCCGCAAAGGACCTCAGATATGCCTCCCTTGCAGCCGCAGAGGGGGGCGTACCCCCTCTCATTACGGATGCCGCGAAGAACCTCTACGAGGCCGCCACAGCGCTTGGAAAAGGCGAGGAGAACTACCCGCGGGCAGGCGCCACCTTTATGAAGAGGACCCCTTAGCTGTTCGCGCCCTGCAACGCTGCCCCTTATCCCAAGTGAGGGTCCCATCATGAGGCCAGGCAACTGATTGCTACGGGCGGAAACTTCAATCCTACAATAGTACTTTAATTTTGGTTTGTTTTGTTGGGTCATGGAAATTATTGTTGCTGGTCTCTTGGTCTCCACATCGCTATTGTACGGCCTCTCGCTTAAGTTCGACCGGCTTAGGCGGGCTGCCTTCGCCACGTATTCCGCCGCCCTGGCGTATCTCCTATATGCCTTCATGACCCTCAGACTGGACTTGGTCGACGTCTATGTGAACACAGCGTTGAACATGGACCTGTTCTACAGGTTCGTGGCGTTCCTGGCCAATATCGGGGAGTCGACGATGGTCATATTCCTGCCCGTTGCCATGATGGCCCTACTTAGGCGCAACCCGCTTGCCCAATCGATGCTGGCGTTGGTGCCGCTATATGTCCTGGGCCAGGGAGCCGCAGACACGTTGGAGTTCGAGGCGGAGGCTGGGCTGGGCCTCAACCCACTGCTGAAAAACATGTGGGCTCTGCCCCACCCCCTCTCCGTCTTGTTCGGCTATGGCGCCGCCATGGCCGCAGCGCTGTACGCCTCGACGCACATAATGCGGGTGGCGTTTGTGCTGCTTTCGGCGGGCATCGTCATGGGGGGCTACTGGAGCTACCTGACATTCGGTTGGGGGGGCTACTGGATCTGGGACCCAGTGGAGACAGCGCTACTCACTGTGTGGCTGTCGGTTGTCTCTGTCCTGCATATAGGCGTAGCGCGCGCCAGGTGGCTGACTGTGGGGGCCATTTTCGGCGCCCTCGGCCTCAATCAGGGCGGCTTCTCGGAGCTACACAGCTTTGCCGGGCGCACGTACCTGCCCGACGTACTTCTTGTCGTGTCTATGGGCATCATGGCCCTTGCAATATACAGGCTTACGTCCGTACACCGTGAAACGTCGGTGAGGACCCTTGTGGGATACGGCATGGCCGTGGTGACGGTGTACCTGTACGCGTCGCTGGTGGTGCCCGCGCTCCTGAGGAGGCCAATGCCGTCGGGGGACACGGCCATATCCATGTACTACCCGCTGCTCCTGCCTGCGGTGTACGCGGCCCTATACGCCTTCCCACTACTGGCGGGTTGGAGCAGGAGACTCGTCGTTGGACTTGCCTCGGCGGTGCTCGCGGCGTCGGCCGTGCTGGCGTTGCTAGGGGTCTCCATCACGCTGAGCGGGTCGCCCTTCACGGCGGCGTTCGCCAACGGCATGACGCTCTCGCTGCCCCTTGTAGGCATAGCCATCATGCATGCCGTCAAGAAGGGCGTGATAAGGCGGTCCATCGGCGTAATACACGTGCTTCTGCTCGTCATACTGTTCAGCGTGATTATCAGCGGGCCGTACGCGTACTCTTCGGAGGCGTTCAGGCTCGCCGCCTTGGACCCGGGCGGCACGGCCTTCCTCAATGTGGGAGGCTCCCCACTACAGGCCACACTTATAAGTGTCGAGATGAGGATGGGGCGCGAAATAGTTGAGGTCCCTCCCTGGCTGACCACCGTTCCCCCGAACTATAGCGGTTTCGTGGTCGACATTGACGGTGCGGCGGACCTCAGGGACGTGAGCTTCGAGGTGTACAGCATTGGGGAAACGGAGTATGTGGTGGTGTTTGATGGTCCGGGGGTCCAGGTGGAGGGCGACGTGAATGGCGTGCCCATTAGCAGGCTGGCCAGGAATGGCACGGTGGTGAGGTTCCCGGCGCCGGTGGACGTCGTGGAATCGCTTAGGTATCCCGAGGCCCTCTCACGGTACTTGGCCTGCCTAAACTACAGCTCCCTAATCCCAAACGACTCGGCGTTCATTGGGACTGTCCTGGTCCAGGGAAGGGCCCTACAAGTCTCGGCGCGTTTCGACGCCTCTGGTGAGCTGAAGGGCATAAGGGGGCTCGTCCCAGGCGTTGGCCATATAATTGACGGGCTTGACGACATCTACGTGGTGTTCGCCCCTATGGTGTACGATGAGGGGGGACACACGGCGCTGGCCCTCTACGTTAGGGCCATGCTGGACCAGTGCAATGCCCGTGCGGCCTATGTCGTCGGCGTGGCCGGCCTTGGGAACGAGTCCCTTTCAAGCGTCCTATCGTTGACGGCCAGGGACCAGGGATGGATAGTGGCCGTGAAGAGGATACCCCTGGTAAACCTCATGTGGGCCGCCTCAGCCCTCATGATAGCGGCGTACTCGGCCATACTAATATCGCGGTACATCGCCGGCCGCGGGCGCACAGCCCAGAGCTAGTTCTGGCCCCAGACATTTTCGGCGTTCCTCGTTAAGGCGCCCCACAATCTTCATTAATTAATTGTCTAAATATTGCAGATGGAGACCTCCGAATCGATATACCAGGTCCTGAGGACCCTAATAGACCTGTACGAGCGGAGGCACATGCCCATCAAGTCCAAGGACATAGCAGCCGCCCTGCAGATGCACGAGGGGCACGTTAGGAACATAATGACCGTGCTTAAGTCCATGGGCCTCGTCATAAGCAGGGCGGGCCCATATGGGGGCTACATACCCACGAGCAGGGCATACGACTTCATCAACAGGCGCGCGTTCGCAATACCCGTCTATCTGGGCCCCCAAATAGTGGCGCACGCCACCGACGTGGACATTGTGGGCCTCCTTTCGGAAAAGCCCATCGCTATTCTCAGGGCGCTGAACAACGTGGAGGAGCTGCTTGACAAGGAGGTCCGGGTTGGGCCTCTGCCAAGCGGGATAGTTATCAGGGGACGCGTAACGCGTGCCGACGTGGAGATCGCCGTCGAGGTCGACAACATAGTTTCCATACCCCACATACCCGTCTCTGACGTAATGACCCGCAGCCCTATAACCGCAAGGCGCGACGACCCGATAAGGGACTACATAAGGTACTTCGTGGAGCAACGTATCAGGGGTATACCCGTGGTGGACGGCGAGGGGAGGCCCCTGGGCATACTCACCGCGTCGCGCGTCCTCGACGCGCTCGCCCAGAGGTCCGAGATGGCAAGGGTCGGGGACCTCATGACAGGCGACGTGCCCATAGTGGAGGAGGACGACGACGTGCACGACGTGATTCGGGAGATGATA
>JALWZH010000075.1 GCA_027002815.1 Thermoproteales archaeon
CGGACTCGCCTGCCGCCACCATGACAGAGAGGGCGCGCCTCAACTTGGCGTAGTCCCCCAGGTGCTCGGGCGGTAGGGGCTCCTCTATCCAGTACACCTCGTACTTCTCAGCTACCCTCCCGAAGCGTAGCGCCGCCTTGAAGGTCAGGGCACAGTTGAGGTCCACCAGTATGTCTACCCCGTACCCGTAGGCCTCCCTGAGCCTCCTCAGGAACTCCGCGTCCTCCTCCACGTTGTGGCCGGCCTTGACCTTGACGGCCGTGAAGCCGGCGTCGAGGAAGCGGCCGAACTGCCTGAGCCTCTCCTCGTGGCTGGGGCCGAGCATGACCGCGGTGGCGTATGCCCTGAGCCTGTCCCGGTACTTGCCCCCAAGCAGCCTGTATATGGGGACGCGGAGCGCCTTCCCGATGACGTCCCACAGGGCTATCTCCACGGCGCTCAGTGCCTCGATGGCAACCCCCTTCACCCTACCCCTGTACCTGGCCGTTGTGTAGGCCTCGTGGAATACCCTCTCCCTGTCGAAGGGGTCCCTTCCCAGGAGGAGGGGCACGTATATGTCGCGTATGTAGCTGCATATGGCCTCCGCGGACTCGGGCCTCTGGGAGTCACCAATCCCCACGATCCCTTCGTCCGTGTGTATCCTCACTAGGCAGGTCTCCCTGCTCGTTATGCGGCGCGTGGATATGAGCTGCTCGGCGCCTATGGGGACGCGGAGGGCGGCCAACTCCACGCCTGTGATCAGCATGGCAGGCCCAGCCCCCTGAGCTCTTCCCTGACCGTGTCAACGTCCCTACCCTCCCCCATGAGGGCCAACATCCTCTTGGCGGCCTTCCTAGGGTTCCGACGGGCCAGCTCCCCCACCCCGTACCTGTCCAACACGTCGGTGCCCAGCCTCCCAATGGCCTCCACGAGTGCCCTCCAGCATGGGGTCAGCTCTGTCTCGTAGCCGTCGGCCGCCAGTATGGCCGCGGCCTTGCCGTCCTTCAGGTGCCTGTACCTGGCCCAGTACTCGTAGTACTGCGACTTGACGTCTATTATGATGGGCATCTCCCCCGACCCAAACCTGAGGAACACGCTGCGGTGCCTGTCGCTGACCGTCGCCTCCCTGATGATTTCCTCGGCCCTCCTCGGCTCGAGTATGGGGACCGTCTCGAGGCCCAGCAACTCGCCGCTTTCCCTGGCTCCGAGGAGCCGTCCGTCGGGGGCGCGCGCAGCTATGAGCTTTAGGCAGTAGTTCTCCCAGTCCCACTTGGAGGGCTCTGGAGGCCTCAACGCTGCTGGGACCTCCCTGTGGTGGAGCACGAAGCTGAAGGTCCACCCCTCGCGGCCCTTGAGCTTTTCCAGGACGCCGGTTGCCTCGGCCACCGCAAGTGCGGTCTCGACGTACGGGTTTACCACATTGCCGTACTCCTCCGCTATGAGCCTCCCCTTAACGAACCTCATATTGTGCAGTACGTATCTAGTCGCCGCAATCCATCTGCCCAATATAGGATCGTAATAGAAGTTGATGGTCCACCCGTCGATCCTCGCCGTGACCTCGTCTGGCCACTCTCCTGGCATCTCCACTCCGTGGACCCCGAGGTCCATGGCCCTGTGTATTGGGTACGCCACAAGCTGCGGGGACCCTCCATACCAGATCACAGTCCCGTTGGCCTGCAGCACTACGGGGTAGTAGCGGGGCGCCTCGCCGACCTGGGGCGCGTATATGCATACCTGTCCCCCCTCCACCTCGGTGCACCTCTTTGCTACAAGCCTCCCAAACACCCTCCTGTACTGGTCCCTCATGTACTGTGGGCTCCTCGTGGGGGCCCCCAGCAGCGTGCTCACCCTGTACACCAGGTCAGGGTCGTCCGACGAAACGCCAAGCTCAACCTCGATTATATGGCTCATGTGTATGGCGTGTCCCTGGCCTTTAATCTTTTTAAATGCGTAAGGCACGTCGGTACATGGACGAGGTTGAGAGGCTCCTCGGCAAGATGGCGCGTGAGCTGGCCGGTGGGCCGAGGCCCAACTGTTGCGACGTGCCCGTGGAGCCTGGCAGAGACGTAACCGCGTCGGAGCTGAAGGCGCTGGTGGGGTCGTGCCGAGCGGTCTTCGTCATGGTGTACACGCCGGCCTGCCCGTACTGCAGGATGTTCGACCCCATTTTCAGGGGAGTGGGGTCAAAGTACGCGGATAGGGCTGCCTTCGTGAAGCTGAACGCGGGGAGGTTCCCCTACGTCGCAGAGGCGCTCGGAGTCATGGGAACGCCGACGGTGGTGGCGTTCGTGGGCAGTAGGCCGGCGGACGCGCTGCACGGCTACGTGGTGCCCAGGGTGTTCGAGGACTTCGTACAGGTCAACCTCAGGGACGCCGGCTGCCCTGTAGCCCCCTGAGGAGGAGGGTCCTCACTGGGGTCCCCCTGGCAGTCGGCCCCCTCTCCAGAAACGCCAGTCCGTCCGACATGAGGAGCGACGTGGTGACTGTGCTCTGCTGCTTCTTGATGGGAAACGCCCACAGTTCGCCCCCCTCCCACCTCAACGCCACGCGGAGCATGAGGTCCATCTGGGCGTCGACGTCGCTTCCCAGCCTAGCATACACGAAGGGACGCGGCGGTGGCCTGGTGACCCCGGCCATGCGCTCGAGAAGGGGCTCCACGACCCTGAAGTAGCCGTGTATGGCGCTGACCGGGTGGCCAGAGAGCCCCACTATCGGCTTGTCCCCGACCACTGCAAGCGACGTGGGCCTCCCAGGCCTCATCAGGAGGCCCCTGAAGTACGCTCGTGGGCCCCTGCCCGCGGCCACCTCGTGGAACAGGTCCACCTCGCTTGGCCCGGTACCCCCCACCAACATCAGGGCGTCCGAGGACTCGAGGAGCCTGTCCACGGCAGAGACCAGCTCCGCGTAGTCGTCGGGGACCACGGCGTGGCCGGTCAGGGACACGTATGGGGGGAGGAGGGAGCGTATGACCGTGCCCGTGGTCTCCACCACCCTACCCCTGAGCACCTCCCTGGCTGCCTCCTCGGGGTCTCCCGGCACGATGAGCTCGCTGCCAGTCGAAACAACCCCGACCCCCAGCCTCCTCCTCACCTTCACCTTGGTTATCGCCACGTCGAGCAGCGCTGCCGCGTCCAGCTCCGTGATCACGGTGCCGGCCCCAAGCAGCCTCTCGCCGGACCTCACGTACTCGCCGACCAGGTCGGCGTTCTTGCCCGGCGTGTACCTCTCCCTGACCACTATAGTGTCCCCACGCACCTCGACGGCCTCCTGCGGCACCACGGCGTCGCTGCCGTCTGGCAGGTAGGCCCCCGTGGTGACATACGCTGCCTCGCCCCTGCCCAGCGTCACCTCTGGGAACGTCCCCACGGGCACCCGGGCCACCACCCTGAACGTGCCCGGCGTGGAGGCTGAGTCCACTGCGTAGCCGTCATAGGCTGCGCGTAGCCTCGGGGGAAAGTCCCAGGGGGCCTCCAGGTCCTCGCACAGCACGGCGCCCACGGCCTCCCACGTGGGCACCTCCTCACAGTCGTCGACGGTCCTCACCAGCGGCAATACCGCCTCCAACGCCTCCCAGACCGGCGTCAACCTGCCAAGCACCTTCATGGTAGTCGGCGGGGAAGAGTATTTATATTGTTACGCGATCGTTGTCCCAGCCCGCCCGCCGAGGCTTCCCCGTTGGGGGGACCCGTGAAAGCGGCGCCCGTCGGGCAGAGCCTTTCCACTGAGGGGTCGGCCGACACAGTCGTAGACGGGTCTGACCCACCTCCCCGGAGTTTGGACGTGGGTCAGGGCTGGGACGCGTGAGGGGCATGACAACGGACGCCTGAGGGCTACTGATCGCCCTCCATGGGCGCCCGGGTAGCTCGAAGGGCCCGTCGGCGATATATATATGCGTGCCATTCGCCACATGTACTGGGCCACAAAACTTCTCGACGTGGCTGCGCCCCTGTATGGGGCCCTCTCATCCGTCCTGCTTAACGGACTGTATAGGCGCATTGGCGAGGCCCTGGACGAGGGGGACAGGGTGCTGGACGTGGGGGCAGGCACTGGTAACCTGTACAGGTACGTGAGGGGATGGTACATATGCGTGGACCTGGGGATTAGGCTCCTTGATAGGGCCAAACGCCGCTGCGACGCGGTCCAGGCAGACGCGTCCAGGCTCCCCGTCAGGGACGGTGCGGTGGACCACGTGGTGACCGTGCTCCTCATGCACCATCTGGAGCCCGACAGTCGGGATGCTGCCCTGGGCGAGGCCAGGCGAGCGGCTAGGAAGGGCTACATATCGGCGGAGTTCACGAGGAGGAACATTTACAACTGGTGGTTCACCGGCCTAGGTGTGGGGGCCAACTACGAGGCGTACTTCAGCAGGAGGTCTGTATGGAGGTATCGCTTCGACATAGAGCTAGCCATATACGCCAAATGAGCGGGCAGAGCGGCGAGACCTGGCTGGAATTGCTCCTCGTGTTCGCCATTGAACACGTCCAACTGGCGAGGCTCGCGTCTCGGGGAATGTGGGACGCCTTCAGGAAGTACTGGGAGGTGCATAGGGCCAGGGAAAGGGACGTGGGGCTGGACCTGCCCGAGGACCTGGACAGCCATGTAAGGGCGTTCAACGAGGTCCTCTGCAACGCCTTGAAAAGGAACGCCGCGGGCCAACACGCGTGAGGCAAAGACAACACAAACAACCCCCAAGAGGAACAACATCGCACACAGCCCCAATGCCGACAAGCCATAAGGGGGAGAGGACTGGTGCGGCGGCCGGGATTTGAACCTTCCCCAGCGCCTCACCGGCGCTGGCCGGGATCGCGGGTTTGGCAGACCCGCTTCAGGGACAGGTGCGGGGCTATTGTTGTGGATGCTGCCCATTAAAAAGTTTTGCCTGGCTGTTTGGGAGTCCATGTGCTCTCTGGCAGGTGGACCAATGTGGTGCCTCCGGACCGCGCCCAGGACACCGCAGCGATGCGGATTCGCCGGCAAGGTTTTAAGCACGTGAATTTCCATCTCCGTGGCGCCTCTATTAGGGCCCGCAGCCCTTGCACTGTATGGAGGGGGTCCGCGGGCGCTGCCTACGTCGAGGGAACAGCTCGTTCGGCCCAACAGCGGAGGGGACCGCAACACTGCGGGAATGCCCTGGCCGGGGTACGACTAACGTGAGGGTAGTGGTTGCTGGGGGCGCTGGTTTCATAGGCAGCCATGTGTCCATTCTCCTCAAGGAGAGGGGATTCGACGTGGTGGCGGTGGACAGCCTGGAGAGGGCCAACTCGGCCGACGTTCTTGGGGAGGCCGGCGTGCCCCTCATAGTGGCCGACGTGAGGCGGGACGAACTGCCGAGAGCCGACATATACGTCCATGCGGCCGCCTACATAGACGTAGAGGAGTCGTGGGAGAGGCCGTACGAGTACGCGGTGAACAACGCCGCCGCGACGCTGAGGCTGGCCAAAAGGGCGCTGGAGGCAAGCGCCTTCCTCGTCTACGTCAGCTCGGCCGCGGTGTACGGCCAGCCCAAGTACCTTCCCGTCGACGAGGGCCACCCCACCGAGCCTACGTCCCCGTACGGCCTCACCAAGCTCTGGGGAGAGCAAGCTGTCTTCCTGTACGGTGGGGCCGGGCTCAGACATGCGGTGGTCAGGCCCTTCAACGTGTACGGCCCCAGACAGAGGGGGCCCTACGCCGGTGTGATAGCCAGGTTCGTGGAGAGGGCCAAGAGGGGACTGCCCCCCATAATCTATGGGGATGGGGAGCAGACAAGGGACTTCATACACGTGTCCGACGTGGCTAGCCTCATAGCGGCCATAGTGGAGAGGGGGGCTGAGGGGACGTACAACGCGGGCACCGGTAGGGCCGTATCGGTGGCCCAGCTGGCGCGACTCATCGCCGGGCTGGCCGGGCTTGACGCAGATCCCATGTACGCGCCTTCGAGGCCCGGCGACATAAGGCACAGCGTTGCCGACATAAGGAGGGCCAGGGCCCTCGGCTGGGAGCCGAGGATAAGGCTCGAGGAGGGGGTCAAGCAACTGCTGGACAGCGACGCCTAGCCCACGGACGCGGCCCACGCACGATATGGGACCCCGGACGGACTACCATTCGGCGCAGTCACGGGCCAGGGACACATCTGGGGTCGTTTAAGGGTAGAGCCGCTGGGGACTTGTCTGGGCACCATACAGCGTTCAAGGCGGGTGGAGCACTGTGGCACTGCGTAATGACCATGTAGCCTTGTGTTGAGGTGGGAGCGGTCATGCGAGGCCCACTGAGGCTAGACTCCATGTAGGCGTTCACGGTGCTGCTGCTGGACTCGCCGAGATGCCTACTCGTTTAAGGGCCTGACGCCCTTGTCCGTAGATGCCCCAACCTCACGATGAACCTGGGTCTCCATAGGTGCCGAGGTCTCTGGGGGCCCGGCACCTCGTAATGGAAATCCACGTGTGGCCTCTCTCCACGGAATGCACCGTAGATCTCGGGTCCCCCTCCAGCCCCTTGCAGGTTCCCTCACGTATGTCCCTGTGCGTGGCAGGTCTCGGACTCTTATTGGCCAACGCCAGTAGGACCACCATGGTGGGTCACCATCGGCGCGGAGCGAGGTAGTCCGACAACGCTGAAATGGGCTCGTGTGGGTCGGTTAGCCTACACCTAGCCTTCAGAGCGGTCCCACATGTCTGCGGCCGGCTGTGGCCGCTAAGGTGGTCGGCCCTACGCCGTCGCGGCCCAGGCCGCCGGCGCCTTTATAAATGGGGTAGGGCTGCTCCGTGTGGGTCTGGGCGAGTTGGCGAGGGCCCTCAGGGAGGGGGCCACGGTAGACGACGTGAACAGGGCCATCGAAGAGACGGAGCCCCTCCTCAGGTTCCTTGGGTATAGGGTGGTGGAGCTGGGCGATGGCTACGCGAGGGCGGTCTTCCCGCATGGCCCCAACGTGGTGAGGAGGGGAGGCATGGTCCACGGCGGGGCCTTCGCCGCCGTCATGGACCAGACCATCGGCCTAGCCGTCCTGACAGTCAACGATGGACATGACCAGGTCACTGTGGAGCTCAAGGTCAACTTTCTCGAGCCTGGAAGGGGAGGCACATACACTGCTGTGGGCAGGGTCCTTAGGCGTGGGAGGACCATAGTGGTGGGGGAGGGCGAGGTGCTCGATGTGACTGGGAAGCCCCTCGTAAAGGCCATCGGCACCTGGTACATATTGAGGTAGAGGGCGAATCCGCTTTCAATAAACAATGTTTACGTTTTCCTGGGATGTAGGCGCGATTTTTCCGCGGGTAAATGTTAACTATGTTAATAGTTAAATATCCGCGGCCACTCACATTACATGGCCCACCTGTACCTGCAGGCCTTGCTTCCCATCACCTATGGCCTTCTGGCCGGCGTAACGGTGCCGATAGGTGCACTGGCCATGTACTGGCTGGGGGGAAGGATCAGTGGAAGGGCCATAGGCCTGCTCCAGGGGATGGCCGGTGGAATACTGGCGTACATAGCGCTAGAGGCGGGTGGGGAGGCGGCTAGGTACGTGGAGGGACTGGCCAAGCCCAGCACGGCCGGAGACTTCCTCCTAGCGGCGACGCTCACCACGCTCGCCCTAACACTGACATATATGGCCCTGTCCAGCGTTGAGAGGTGGGCGCGCCGCATTGGGAGGAGCTCCACGCCTCTAACGGCCCTCA
The DNA here is from genome assembly GCA_027002815.1 of Thermoproteales archaeon. GTDB lineage: Archaea > Thermoproteota > Thermoprotei > Thermoproteales > Thermoproteaceae > WANN01. The sequence continues at coordinate 7,632 of JALWZH010000075.1, forward strand.
TAATGGCGCTTGCCTTAGGCATACACAACGTCGGTGAGGGGCTTGCCATTGCTGCGGGCTTCCTGGCCGGTGCGATGGCCTCCGTGGTGCTCTACACGGTGGGGTTCGCGGTCCACAACGCCACGGAGGGATTCGCGATCGTTGGGCCCATAATCGGCGAGTTGGCGGGCGCCGGAGGGGCCATGCACATCGTAGGCCTGTCCCTAGTGGCCGGGCTCCCTACGGCGCTCGGCGCCTCGATATACTATGCTGGAGTGTACAGCGAGATGCTCATAGCCGTGCTCAACACGGTCGCCGCTGCTTCTATAGTGTACGCTATGCTGCACGTGAACCTGCACGCCCTTTCGAGGCTGGGGGGAGTGGCCAGCCCGTCGTTCTGGCTGTCCATCACTCTGGGCGTTGTTATCGCCTTCGCCACGGAGTCCATCACCCTCTTCGCCGTGGCCTAGCCAGCACACGCCGCGGCCAGCTCCGCCGCCTGGTCCCTGCCACAGGTGTCGCCCACGGCCATGGGGAGTCGGCGCGGCTTGGCCACTATGGTGCCGTAGCATCTGACCTCGCAGTGGCCCCGTCCCAGGACGGCCCTGGGCTCCGGCCCCAGTAGGGTGGCCACCCTGTACCCAGCCTCGTAAAGGTGCTGGACTGGGCTCTTCGCCTCTACTCCCCCAACTGTGTGGCCGCTGTACGCTACGTAGGGGACAACCCCCATGTGCTCGTAGTCCACCACGGTGCGGGGCCCCCCATTGTTGGCGACTAGATACACCTCGGCCCCCTCCACCTTCCTGCCTACGATGAGCCGCGGCGGCGGGACCCCCCTACCCACGGCCAGCGGATTCTCATGGAATATGACCACGCCGTGGTCTGCCAGGCCCCTGCCCGTGGCCAGCTTCACGTAGCGGGGCAAAGCAAGGACGTCGGCGAGGGTCAAAGGCTCGACGGCCATGGCCTTCACGATCTTGGCCACGTACTGGCCTCCGTCGACGATCCCCCTCAGGTACTGCTCGGTGTACGCCACCACCTGCTCGACTAGGCGGGGGGTCCCCGCCCCCGCCCACACCTCCGCGTACCTCCACGCCAGGCCTAGGGGCCTATCGTTGAGCAGTATCAATGAGAGTGCCGCAGCCACGTCGCCTATGAGTGTGGCCAGCTCCCCCTCGGTCCTAGCCAGTTGTCCCCTCCCGGGCAGGTCCACATACGCCAGCACGGTTTTATACGGCGACCAGCGCTATAAATATGGATCTATGTGTGGGGGAGGAGGACAAGGCCATCCTCAGGGTGCCCATGGCGATAGCCATCTGGAGGCCAGCCCCAACCTCCATTGTCTGGGTTAGGGCGCTCATGGAGGACCTCGGGACGTCCACCCTCATCACCGTGGGCGATGTGGTTACCGTAAACGCGCTTGGGGGTGGCCTGGACCCCTCTGTGTCGGTCGTGGACGGGAGGACGCTCAGACACGTCGGCATAGGCGTTCCTCGGGACGCCTTCGACGTGGAGATACACGTGGACAACCCGCCCGGCCGGATAACGGGGGACGCCATGGAGGCCGTGAGGACCGCATTGGAAGAGGTCGAGGCTGGGCGCAGCGTACTTCTCGTGGTCAACGGGGAGGAGGACCTGCTGGCGCTGCCACTCATAGCGTGGGGCCCCGAGAACGGCCTGGTCCTGTACGGCCACTTCATGGGCGCGCTTGTCGCCGTGCCCATACGCCCCTACAGGCAGTACCTGGCCGCGGCCATGGGGCGCCTCGCCAAATGTTAAATATGGTTGGACGCGCCGGTATATGGGCATAGTGAGGTTCGTCGAGTCGCTTAGGCTGGGCGGCATGTACGTGGAGAAGTGGAGACGCATATACATGCTTCGCCTCGCCAACAACGAGGTCACGGTGGCCAAGCACTGGCACGCAGTGGAGTACGGGGTGAGGCTCGTCAAGGGGAAGAGGCACATGTTCGTGACGTCCACGGACGAGGAGGGGCTCAAGTCGCAGGTGGAGGCCGCGGCCAAGGGCATGGAGGCGGTCCCAGAGACCGTCGAGATAGATCCCCCGCCGACGCCGAGGGCCCAGCCGCCCAGCTGGGCTTATGATCCTCGCGTCCTCGACGTCGAGAGGGCCGTGGAAAGGGTGAGCTCGGCGATCTCCAGGGCGCTGGACAGGGGAGCCGACAGGTGTGCAGGCGCCGCAACGTTCGGCGAGGTGGCTGTGAGATACGTGGACACGTGGGGAAGGGAGGCCGAGTACAGGGTCACAGCCGCCACGTTTACCCTCAGGGCGTTCAAGGGCGAGGCCTCCGCCACCAAGGTATCCGTATCGAGGAGCATGGACATGTGGGGGCCGGAAGACGCGGCCGCGTCGGCGGCGGAGCTGGCCGTCGAGGCCGCAAGCCTCCCCGAGGAAAAACTGGAACCGGGCACGTACGACGTGGCGCTGGACCCAATGGTGGTCACGGATCTCCTCGGCTACGCGGCACATTACTGGTTCAATGGGCACGCCGTCCTCAGCGGCACTTCCAGGTTCGGCATGGGGGACATAGGGAAGGCCGTCGCTAGTTCGGCGCTGACGATAAGGGACTCCGCGAGCCTCGAGGGCTCGCTTGGGTACGTCCCCTTCGACTTCGAGGCCGTGGAGGCCAGGGACCTCGACGTGGTGGTCAAGGGAACGCTGTCCGGCCTTGCCCACAACCTGGCCACGGCCAAGATGCTCGGGGCAGAGCCCACGGGAAATGCGGTTGGGTTCGAGGGATGGGTAGTGCCCACCTTTAGGCAGGTATATGTGGCGCCTGGGGACGTGTCGGGCCCCGAGGAGATGGGCAACGGGATATACATTACCAATAACTGGTACACGAGGTTCCAGAACGTGAGAGAGGGCCTGTTCAGCACGGTGGCCCGCGATGCGGTCCTCGTGATTAGGGGCGGCAGGCCGGTGGCCAGGACACGGGGCGTGAGGATCAGCGACAGCTTGGCCTCGCTGCTCGCCAATGTGTGGGGCACCGGGAAACAGTTGGCCCAGGTATACTGGTGGGAGACCCCAACGCCAGGGTGGGCGCCCCTCCTCCTGGCTAGGGGCATCAACGTCACGCGTGCCTAACGGCGGAGCAGACCCCTTAGCAGGCCGAACAGAAGGCGAGGCCTCTTTGCCAGGACTGCGAGGAGCAGCCTGGCGCTTAGGTCCTCCTCGACGTACCTGTAGAGCAGGTCCCCGGTGCCCGCCTCCTCGATCGATCTCCCCACGTTGGCGGCCCTCGCGGCCGCCCGTAGGAGCATTCCCTGCAGCCTGACCTGTCCCACGTACGGGGCCATGAGCCGCCTGTACGTGTCGAGTGGCCTCCTACTGCTCATGGCCCTCGTCAGCGCCAGGGCGCTGGCCACCGCAAGCCCGATGCCTTCCCCCGTGAGCGGGTAGACGAGCCCCGCGGCCTCTCCCACCTTGACAGTGCCATCCTCCACAAGATTCGTCCTTCCCCCAACGGTTATCGGGGCGCCGCGGACGTCCGTCATACGGGCGCCCGGGAACCTAGCGGAGACGAACCTCTCCAAGTGGGGTATCGGGTTCCTAACGCCGAGGAAGCCGGCCCCCACGTTGGCCGTCCCATCGCCGTAGGGGAACACCCAGTAGAACCCGGTCATGCCCTCGGCAAAGTGGAACGAGACCGTGTCGTCGGGCAGCTTGGCCCCAACCACGTAGGCCCTCACCGTGATCACCTTAGCCTGCCCATTGCCGTGGGGCCCCCTTGCGTCCACCTCCACCTCAACGTCATCCGCCTCGCATCCTACGCATGCCCCCTCCCTAAGCCCGTTGACCCATGCAGACTTGTCGATTATGTACCAGCGCGGCGCCCTGTACTCGACGGTCCCTATGTGCCTATCGCCGTAGTAGAAGTCGAAGCGCCTCACCCTGCTCTTGACGTGCTTCCGCTCCACGAGGGGCATTTCGACCCTGACCGCCTCTCCGCAGGCCTTAACGTAGCGCCTCGCCACGTCCAACGCCACCGCCCTCTGGCCCAGCAGGTTGGCCAGGGCGGCCCCGGCCGGGCCCAGGCCCCTTATCCTGACCAGCCCCATGTGGAGAGGCCGCGTCGAGTATATTTCCGTTGCGTCACCGCGCCAATGCCCTCAGTATGGGGACCTCGCCGAGGAGCACATCGTCCACGTACTCCCAGAGTATGCCGCGTGGCTTCGGGGGCCTGGCCTCCACCGCGATGAGACGAGTAGGCGTGGCCACGTAGTCCACCGGCAGGTCGAAAGGCTCCATGGGTATCTCGTCGATCAGCTGGATGTCGTGCACAGTGGTCACCACGGGGGTCCACTCGCCCACCTTGCCCAGCTCGGCCAACACGCCCCATTCGAGCTCCGCGTACCCGTGGCTCTTCCCGAGCCTCGCCCCGGTCCTGGGGCTCACGGCAACCGAGCCCACGACTACCACGTCTATGCGCGGCAGTTCCCTGGGATCCAGGCTTCTGCCCCACCTAGCGGCACCGCCAATGGTCGCCGCCTCGGCTGCCCTGTCGCGCGGTATGGAGGAGGGGTCCAGGAGGAGTAGGCCCCCGCGGAGCCGCGGCGTGGGGACCACGAGCGCCTTCCCCATGACGAGGAGGGCCTCCCTGCACGGCCTCTGGGGCGAGTCCGGGTTTACCTTTACCGTGGCGGCCCTCGCCACCTCTGGGATGGCCAGGGCCCTGCGACACGCCGCCTCGGCCCCCCTGAAGTTAGGTATGCGGCCATGTGGCGGCAACGGGAACGCGGCCACGCCACCCCTCTCCATGCGATCCCACACGGCCCTACGTATCTCAGCCTTGGCCCTAACCACGGCCTCATCGCGGACAGCGCCCCTGCCCATGTGAACCTACGCGGCCCCTATTTATAAGTCAACCCGGCTAGGCCTAGCCCCACATGGGCCATGGCCGTCCAGCGCCGCCGAGACACACGTTTTAGGGAAAAACCTGTTTTTTAGGTCTACTTGCCGGGCAGTCTCAGGTCCCCGAAGACGGCCACAGATATGGCCAACGCTATAGCTACTATTACTAGTAGGGATATTGCGTAGGCCAACACGGCCCTGTGGGCCCCGATCTCGGCGAACTTCCTGAAGTTGGTTACCAGGCCTATCGAGAAGAACGTGAGTAGGAAGAAGAGCTGCCTGAACACGTTGGCCTCGGCCGTGATGAGCTTGCTCGAGGAGACCGCTGCCTCGTAGGGGAGGAACCATATGAAGGAGTATATTATGACCCAGGTGGCGATGTACCCGATGACGAACTTGGGGAAGCGGAACCACAGCTCGGTTGGGGGCACCCTCTCGCCGGGCCTCGCCTCGACCCTGTAAACCCAGTACACGGCCAGTATGAAGGCCATGAGGCCTATCCATATGTCTATGAATATCTTGTTTGTGACCGCGGTGGCCAGTATCCAGCCCTCGTACTGCGGTGCCTTGGCCTTTATCAAGGCGTCCACTATGGCCCCGCTTGCCGCGGCGGCCCCGTCCGTCTTGACAGAGAGGCCCATCCAGGCGCCGGCGGCGAAGGGCATGTGGGCCAAGTTCGCCGCGGCTATGAAGGGCAGTATTATGAGTTCCACCACAGCGAATATGACTATTATCGATGATATGGTCACTGGTATTATGGCGGGGGCCCTTATGGCTGCAGCGGTGGCTATGGAGGCGGATACGCCGCATACGCCCACCCCCGACGCCAATACCATGGACCACTGCCTGTCGAGGCCTACCCTCCTCGATATTATGTAGGCCACGGGCCAGAATATTATGTAGGCGGCGAATATAGCCACGAGGCTCCTCACCACTATCTCAGCCGCAACACCCACGGCAGTTATAGTCTTGGCCCCCACGACGGCGCCGAGGAGTACTATGGCAGTCTTGATGTACCACTCGGGCCTTGCCGCCACTTCAAGGGGCTTCGGCAGCTTCCTGGCAAGGTTGCCTATTATGAGGCCAAGTATAAGCGCAAATATGTACCCGGCCTCCCCCGTCAGTGAGAGGCCCCAGGAAATGCCGTAGTTTTCCCACTTGTCCGGGGTGGCGGCCACCACAGCGTAGTGCCCGGCCACCCAGCACGCGTACGCCAGCCAAAAAATAGCCGTGTATCCCACGGCGAATGCCCTGGCGCTGTGCCCCATGGCCCTCGCAGCGACGGTGGTTATGGCGAGGGTGGCCAGGTAAAGGAAGAAGAGGCTTGCCGCGCCCGGCAGCCATGCGTAGTTCTTGCTCACGGGCCTCAACATCTCCGTTGGGTCCATCCACACGGCCGTCTTGGCGGCCCAGCCAAGCAGGTCGGCCACGAAGCCCGAGGGGAGGGCCAGCAGGAATATCAGCATGCCGAGCCACAGGGCCCACCAGTCCTCCTTCCTCCACAGCGACGACCAGTCTATCCTGCGCTCGCCGCTGGGCATAATGTATATATACACATATCGATAAAAATTATATTGGTATATGAAAAACTTTCACGGAACGTAAGGTATATTTCCCCATATAAATAGCCCTATAAATAGCCCACGTGCGGCAGGCCGCAGTCAACGCGCTTGCTGTCGGCCGCGCGTACGGAGCACGCCATACGCGTTGATGCCTATGAACAGTCCGAAGAGTCCCATGACCAGCATCACTGCCAGTCCCAGCGCCACGAATATGGGGAAAAGCGACAGGTACCTTGCTAGCCTCTCGATATCCACCAACGCGTAGTAGGCTAGGATCAGGCCATATGCGGCCATGGGCATTGTGAGGCCCACGTTCCTCTCGGTCTTGTTCAGGGGAGCAAAGCCGTAGGCCAGGCCGCCGATTAGGGGGCCCACCACGATCCCGTACACAGGTATCTGTGCCAGCGCCAACGTGATGGCCAGAGCAAGCCCGTACCTAGCCCAGAGCCTCATATCTGCCGGATGCCCATAGGTCCAACATAGAGGCGTAGCCTCCCGAGAGGGGGTCCCCGTCCTGTCCCCCCGGCAGCGACACGTAAAGCCTGCCGCTCGACATGTCCGCTATTATCCTAACGCTGGGACCAACAGTAACGTAGAGCCCGACCCTCGTCAGCTGGCCGGGGGCCACGTTAACGGTGAACCAGTTGCCGGGGGCCGGCATGGTGGGGTAATTCAGCTGGGGTAGCACGGCGCCGAGCGGGTGCTGCATCTGGTACCTGTTAAGCATTCCCCACCTGACGTCTGTGGCGTTTCTCACCGCGTCCACCAGTAGGCGCACCGGGTCGCCGGTCCACTTGACGGCGATTTGGTCGCCCTCGAGGGCCCTGGATATGAGCCTCTCGGTCACCTCCAGGGGCAGAAACGCCCAGTCGGTTATGTTGGCCTTGCGGAACCTGGCCCCCCATAGGGACAGATGAACGTTGAGGAGCGACGTGGCGTACAGCGTGGCCTCCCTTGAGTCGTCATCGAATCGGCACCCCTCCTCCATCCAGCGCCTCAGCACGTCCATGCGCTCGCCCACGTCCTCGGGTCGCCCCGCGCGTCTGTACGCTTCTAGGAACATGGGGACGAAGTACCTGCAGGAGACGTCCACGACGTCGTTCTGCATGGCCATAACTCTGTCCAGGGTTATGGGCCCCTCCTTTGCGGCCCCCTCGATCATTTCGACTATCCTCACGTACCTGTACCTGTCGGCCCACCTCCACTGGAGGTACCTGCCCAGGTCGGCCACCTTATTGTTGGCAGTGGCCACGTAGGGAGGGTCCACCAGCATTGTGGCCTCGGGGAGCCACGCCAAGCCGTTCCATTCCCCCTCGCCTGCAGAGCCGTTGAACGGCAAGTAGCCCCCGTCCCTCAAGGGGAAGTAGCCGCTGGCGAAGTACGCTACTTTCCCCTCCACATCGGCGTACACCACGTTCTGGGAAGGCACGACGAAGTGCCTCATGGCGTCCACGAACTCCTCCAGACTCCCCGCCCTGTTAATGTAGTAGAAAGCGACGGCCTCGAGGGTCGTCCCCATGCCGAGCCACCTCACGGCATACCTGTCCCCACCCCTCTCAATTACGGGTCCGTGAACCGTTTCGAGCACCCTGAGGCTCACCTCCTCGCATGTGTCAGTGCAGACCCTTATGGTCTCCTCCCTCACCGACGGTTCCAGCCACCTGCCGCGGTACAGGTACCTGTCTCCATCCCACTTATAGTAGTAGAAGTCCACCACGTCTATGCCCGTGTTGGTGAAGCCCCATGCTATCCGCGCGTTCCTGCCTATGACCACTAGGGGAACCCCGGACAGGGTGGCCCCATACACGTCGAGTTTCCCGGGTACCGTGAGGCGGGCCAGGAACCATATGGGGGGCGCCGAGAGTGTTAGGTGGGGATCGTTGGCCAGAACGGGCTTGCCCGTGGCCGTTAGGCTGCCCCCGATGGCCCAGCTGTTACTCATTGCGGGGCCCACGGCCTGCCTCACGGCCCCATCCACCGAGCCCAGCCAGGAAAGCAGCTTGCCCGAGGGCGCCTTGACAATGGGGACGTTCAGCGGCCTCTCGAGGAGCTCCAGCTCGCGGAGCGCCTCGGCGCCATGCACGGCGAGGAACCTTGCCAGCTGTAGGTCCGTGAACCCTCCCGACAAGCCCCACGCCATCAGCTTGCCTATGGCTATACTGTCCTGGGGCCTCCACGGCTCTGGGCGCTTGCCAAGCACCAGGTACTCCAATATGGGCGGGTTTGAGGCAATGTAGTCGTTGACCCCCCTGGCGTATGCCTCTAAATACGCGGCAACGTCCGGGTACCTCTCCCTGATGGTCCTCCACGTCTCCTCGACGGCCAGATGCAAGCCTATCCTCCTGAAGAACTCGTCCGAGTCGAGTCCCGCCCTGCCCACGAGCTCGGACAGGGTGCCCATGGCGATACGTCTCATGACGTCCATCTGGAACATCCTCATGTATGCGTGTACGTACCCCAGCGTGTAGGCGAGCTCCGTCTCGTTGTCGGCCGTGATGTGGGGCACCCCGTAGACGTCCAGGTCCACCTCGGCTGGGAGCTCCGGTAGGGGCGGCTTGTCGACGGCCTTCATGGGCCCGTTGATGGGGTCGGCGACGCGTAGGAACGTCTTTGGGAGGAGGAGGACCGCCGTGATTGTCACCGCTATCAATATCGCGAGCCTATACGTCTCGAGACGCATCTAGAACTCCGTGCGGCCACTTTAAAATGTTGGCGATGTAGAGAAGTACCACAATATCACATTCAACGTTCTCTATTTCCTTATTAATATGCTCGTCAGTAGCCACGTGATAGACGCCTACATAGCATGGCTACAGGTACCTGCCGTGTTCCTGAGGGATGTCGACGAGCTGGCTGTGGGCGGCTACCGGGTGGGCCCCGTGCGTAGGGGCGAGGTGGCGAGGGTGCCCTACATACTTTACCAAAAATTGGTGAGGAGCGGCGCCGTCCTCCTCCCAGAGGACTACATGGTTACCTACGACGACGTGACCAGCAAGATATGGCTGGAGGAGAAGTCCCACAACGAGTTGAAGGCTCATGGCAAGGACTACTTCATGAGGGTGCGCGCCACCGTGGGCTTCCTCTTGTCCCGCAACGACGCAGAGTCGTTACGCGCGGGCAAGCTGGTGCTGCAGAGGGGCCGCGAGCTGGCCAGCATTAGGCTACGCAAGATATTCTCAATAATGGTCCTCACGCCCACGGCCCTCCTTTCCCAGGAGTTCATGGAGAGGCTCACCTACGAGGAGGAAGTCGTAGTAAGGGCCATGTCCCCCCGCGTCAAGGAACTGGTGGACTCCATGATATGACCGAGGAGCTTCTGGGACTCGGCGAGGAGGAGCTGGTGGAGAGGTTCAAGGAGTTCGTGCTCGGCAACGAGGCGTACCTCAACGAGATAACCAACATGATAATCCAGCAGAAGAAGAGCCTCGAGGTGGACTTCAACGACGTGCTCATATACGACAAGGAGATGGCGGACCTGCTTGTCGAGAGGCCCCGACTAGTCATAAGGGCGGCCAGCGGCGCTGTGAGGGACATCATGATAGAGAAGGAGCCGGACGTAGCGCGGAGGCTGAGGACTTTCTACGCAAGGTTCCGCCGGCTTCCCGAGACTATACACTTGCGACGCCTCAGGAGCCCCTACATAGGCAAGCTGGTGCAGGTGGAGGGCATAGTGACGCGGCAGACGCCGCCCAGGCACTTCCTCCATAAGGCCACCTACAAGTGCCAGCAGTGCGGGTACGAGGTCGAGCTGGTCCAGGAGCTGGAGAGGCACGTGGAGCCTCCGCAGAAGTGCCCGCGGTGCGGCGCCGCCCGCTCCCTCGTGTTGACCACGGAGAGAAGCGAGTACGTGGACTGGCAGAAGATAATCGTCCAGGAGAGGCCCGAGGAGCTTCCCCCGGGCCAGCTGCCCAGGAGCGTTGAGGCCGTGCTAGTCGACGACCTGGTGGACGCAGTGAAGCCCGGCGACATAGTGTCCATGACGGGGATCCTCGAGCTTGCCATAAGCGAGCTGAGGAAGAACAGGCCGCCAGTCGTGTCCAGCTACATAGACGTGAACCACATAGAGAGCGTGCAGAAGGAGCTAATAGAGGACATAACGCCCGATGACGAGCGGAGGATAACTGAGCTGGCAAACTCCCCCAACATACAGGACAGGATTGTGAGGTCCATAGCCCCATCGATACACGGACACGAGGAGATCAAGGAGGCAATAGCCTGCGCCCTGTTCGGGGGCAACGAGCTGGTCTACCCTGACGGCATAAGGGTCAGGGGAGACGTCCACATACTGCTTGTGGGCGATCCGGGCACCGGCAAGTCGCAGCTC
>JALWZH010000076.1 GCA_027002815.1 Thermoproteales archaeon
AATATCTCCTTGAAGTCGGCCTTCAGCATCTTGGCAAGTGGACGCAGGTGCTCCACCCTCTCCTCTTTACTGTCGGCAAGTATAATGTTGCGGAGCAGGTCCAGCCTCTCGGGCCTCCTGAACATGCGCTCTATCCTGAGCAGGCCTATTCCCTCGGCCCCAAACTTACGGGCTAGCGCGGCGTCATCCGGCACGTCGGCGTTGGCGCGCACCCCAATGCGCCTAATCTGGTCGGCCCACTTAAGGAGCTCGTCCAGCTCCGGCACTATTTCGGGCTCTACCGTGGGTACTTGGCCCAGGTACACGTGGCCGGTGTTGCCGTCTATGGTTATCCAGTCCCCTTCCCGTACTACGACCCCACGCACGTTAAACACGCGCGCCTCCTCATCTACGTGGACCTCCTCGGCGCCAACGACGGCGGGCTTGCCTATGGCGCGGGCCACCACGGCGGCGTGGCTTGTCATGCCGCCCCTACTTGTCAACACGCCGACGGCAGCATAAAAGCCGTGTACATCGTCGGGCTTTGTCTCGACCCTGACGAGTATGACCTTCCTCCCCTCGCGGCTCCACCTCACGGCGTCGTCTGGATGGAACACGGCCTGTCCAGACACCGCGCCGGGGCTCGCGGGAAGGCCCTTGGCTATCGGGGAGGCCTTTACGCCTGGATCTATCCTTGGGTAGAGCAACTGCAGTACGTGGTCGGGGCTGACCTTTAGCACAGCCTCCTCCCTGGTCAGAATCCCCTCCCTGGCCATGTCCACAGCCGTTTTCACGCGCGCCAACGGCGTCATCTTGGCGTTACGGCACTGGAGGAAGTATAGGACGCCCCGCTCCACGGTGAACTCGACGTCCTGGACGTCCTTGTTCTCCCGTTCAAGCAGTTTGACGGCCCTGTAGAGCTCGTCGTAAAGGTGTGGGAACCTCTTTTGGAACTCGGATATGGAGAGGGGCGTCCTTATGCCGGCCACGACGTCCTCGCCTTGGGCCACCGGCAGGAACTCGCCGTATAGGACGTTCTCGCCGGTAGACACGTCCCTGCTGAAGACCACCCCGGTGCCCGAGTCCCATCCGACGTTGCCGAACACCATGGTGACCACGTTGACGGCCGTGCAGTCGGCCACCTCAGGCGTTATCCCCTCCGCAATACGGTAAAAGATCGCCCTTGGACTCATCCACGACTTGAACACGGCCTTTATTGCGAGCTCCAACTGCCTCCACGGGTCCTGGGGGAACTCGCCGTAGTTGCTCCCCACAATTTTCTTGAACTCCTCCACTGCTTCGCGGAGCCCCTCAACGGGCATCTCCACGTCGTCCCTCACGCCATACCTGCGTTTCAATTCCTCCCAAGCTGACGAGAAAAGCCTCTCGTCCACTCCCAGCACTATTTTGCCGAACATCTGTACGAACCGCCTGTAGGCGTCGAAGGCAAACCACTCGTTGCCCGTCTGCTTGGCCAGACCCATAACAGTGGCGTCGTTTAAGCCCAGGTTTAGGACCGTGTCCATCATGCCGGGCATCGAGACGGGCGCGCCGCTTCTGACCGACACCAACAGCGGGTTTTCCGGGCTTCCAAAGGCCTTCCCAGTGGATCTCTCGAGCTTGCGCACGTACTCCACCACCTGTTCCCAAAGGCCCTCGGGCAGGCCCAGCTGGCTCACCACGTTGTGGAGCTTGGAAATTGCCTCGTCCCTCGCGTCGGGAGGAGGATTCCTTTCAAGGACCTTAAGGTACAGGCCTATCTCTTCCCTACGCGGCTCGTAGAACTTTCTGCAGGCCTCCGTGGTGATTATGAAGCCCGGGGGGACGCGGAGGCCTAGCCTGGCCATCTGTACTAGGCTTGCCCCCTTCCCACCGAACAATCTCTTGTTGCTGGGATCTGCCTCAGAAAAATCGTACACGTATTTTACCATGCGTCGTCTTGATCCAAATATTATTAAACCTTCTGCGAGTTATGCGCAACGAACGCCCATCAAATGTCGGCGGGTCGACGGCGGCTTGTTGGGCGGGCCCCACGTGGGTCCCCCCTCGGCCTCAACACGCCCGCCAACTTGCGCATAAGCTTGTCGTCAGGGTTGAGCCAGGAGACCAACTCCGCAGCCTCTTCAAGCGTGGACGCCTTGGCTTTCTGCACATCCCTCAACATCCTGTGCCACTTGTCCCTACGCGACATGGTGGACAGTATGGCGCGCTCCAGGTCCTCCCCCTCGATGACCCTCAGTATGATTTCACTCACCTTGTTTATTCTGTCGGGTACCCCCACGACGCTCCCCCTCAGATCCAGCCTAGCCCTCTCGTCTATGCCGAGGCGCTCGGCCAGGCGCGCCGTGGCTCCAGGACTACTCCTCTCCTTGTCCACTATGCCCCCAATCACGAAGTTGTCGACCGACCTAATGTACTCCTCGGTGGCCCTAAGCGGGCCCGCGGGGTCGAGCATGACGGTCCTCCCATCGAGCCGCGGGAAGCCGGGGGACAGGTTGGCCCGGTGCCTCATCCCGGCCGCGTGGACAGACATGAATCTGAGGAACTCCTCGTTGGTGTTGGTCAAGTAGAGGTGGGCGTCCCAGTAGTACTCTCTTACGACGCGCAACGTCGAAACGACCTGCTCCACAAGCTCGTGCTTCTCCGTTTCTGTGTGTTCATGCCACAACGACAAGTCCACTATTATCCGCGGGGTCCGGGGAAGCAGCTCCTCAGCGTACCCCGCGAAGTCGTGTGGGCACCGCATACCTGCCACATGGGTGGACTGTTCCGGCCCCGTCCCTACAAGGAACCTGATCCCTCCCCACCTGCCCAGCGGCCTGCCCCGCCTCGACTCTTTACATAGTCCGAGCCTCCTCACGAGGAGCGCCACGGCCAGGCCCTGCGGCGGAAACTCGACAGGCAGTCTCCGAGGCACATGCACGCTCTCCACCCCCCATTCTAGTAGCAGCCTCGCGACGCGTGTCCACAGCGCCACGCACATCGCGTTGGTCCATACTTATTAGTATGTGCCTGGCCCAGAGCCATGGCATGTTGCAGCGCGGAGCACCGCGAAAAGGCCGTGCAGGCCATGTACCTGCTCAGGGGGGCGGCAGAGGACCCGACCTTGGCGGGTCACGTAAGGGAGAGGCTCAACGAGGCGATCAATAGGCTGTGGTCATGCGATGGCGATGCTTCAGGGCTTCTCCTCGGAATAGAGGCGCCCCAGCACGTGAGGTTCATCATACGTCAAGCACTAATGATAATCCGATCGGCGGAATGCTAGAGGACATAGCAAGGTGGATAATAATAATGTACATAGTGGTGGATCCCATCGGCAACATACCCCTCTTCCTGGCCGTGATAGGGCGTCTCAGGGAAAGCGCCAGGGCCAGGGTTGTGAGGCTCTCCGTGCTCGTTGCGGCGTCGGTCCTGGCCCTCTTCACCGTAATGGGCGAACTGCCCTTAGCCGTGTTCGGGATAACCAGGGGCGACTTCATGCTTGCCAGCGGCATAGTGCTGCTGGCCATAGCCCTCAACAGCCTTGTCAAGCCCTATGAGCTGCCCCGCGAGGCCGAGCCCGCGAACCTGGCCGTGGTGCCACTTGCGATACCGTTTCTGGCCGGGCCAGCGTCAATAACCATGGCCATGAACATGGCGCTGGAGCTAGGCATTGTTCCGGCACTGCTGGTGGTGGCCGTGGTCTCCACGCTTACATATGCGACTCTCCTCGGCGCCACCAAGATACAGAGGTTTCTCGGGAACATGGGACTATTGGTGGTTGAGAAGATCATGTTGCTGATCGTGGCGGCGCTTGGCGCGTCTATGGTCAGGAGGGGCCTAATGGAGGCGCTCACGTAACCTCCTGAACAGCCTCGAAGTACCTCTTCTTGAGGGCCTCCCTCGCGGCCCCATATATCTCTCCAACAGCCCTATACGCCATGCGCACGGCCTCGACAAGCTTGTCGCGCGTCCATGAACCGTCGAGTTGGAACAGGGTTATGTGGCCCAGGTTCGGCATTATTCCAATGGGCAGGTCGCCCTCGCCGTACTGGTCCTCAAGGGAGTTCAGATCGACGGCTATCGTCCCGTTTATTAGGCCCACGGAGACGCCTATTACTAGGTCCCTCATAGGTATCCCCGCGTCTGCCAGGGCCAGGGACGCGGCTGTCAGCGACGCGGCCCTGGTACTGCCGTCAGCCTGCACGACCTCCAGGAACACGTCTATCAGCGAGCGGGGGAAGTGCTCGAGGAAGACGCTGGGCTCCAGGGCCTCCCTGAGCACCCTGGATATTTCTATTTCCCTCCTGCTCGGCGCCGGGTTCTTACGCTCATCCTTAGTGCTGAAGGGCGCCATGTGGTACCTGACCCTCATTATGGCCTTGTCGGGCAGGGCGAGGTGCCTCGGGTGGGCCTCCTTAGGCCCATATACGGCGGCAACCACACGCGTCCTGCCGTATGACACTACGGCGGAGCCGTCGGCGTTGGTGATCACCCCAATCTCCATCTCGAGGGGCCTCACCTCGTCCGGCCTCCTACCGTCCGACCTCTTGCCCCCTAAAAGTAGGGGCACCGGGGGAGCCTTGGTCATTGGTGCCCCCTCTCCGACAGATACTTAAGTATTGTCTCCTTGATGCGGTCCGTCAAGCCGGTCGTATGGCTCTCCCGCTCTATCCGCCTTATCACCGACGCAAGGAACGCCTCGTCCCTGACGTCGCCACACTTGACAAATATACGCCCGTTTTGGCCCACTATTATATCGCACCGCAACATCGACAGGACGCCTATCATGCTTCCCTTCTTCCCAATTACACGGGGCACCTTGACCGGCGATATCTCCACCAGGGTGCCTCCCTCTAAACGGCCCAGATTGCTCTCCTTGATTGTCACCGATATTGGGTGCTCCCTTGTCACATCGATGTCCGTGATCCGCGCCACTACCATGTCACCTATATTGAGGAGCGTCGTGAGGTCCACCGACTCCAAATCTATGGGCTTCAACACGGCGTCGTGAACGGACAGATATGCTGAGAAGGGGGCCCTCACGTCTAGCTCCCAGCCGATGGCCAGCACGTCGGTGACGTAACCTATGACGGTGTCCCCCACCTTGGGCCTGTAGGTGCCCTCCAGCGGCACTATGTTTATAGTCCTCTCGTCCCTCACCTCTACCAGTCCCAAGCACCAACTCCTGTAACGCCCGTTGTCTATGTAGACCGGCCCGCTCACCTCGTAGTCTGTTGTGGCTATGGGGTCGCCGGGATACACCAATTGGCGAGGGACAACGTAACGGGGCATCAGTACTCCACCCGCACTATCTTTACGTCGGCCTCGCCGCGCGAAAGCTCGTTTATACGCGAAATCAGCACGTCCTGGACGCCGGCAGGTATCTCCACTTCGGCGGTCCACGAACCGTCGGACGTATAGGACTCCCTAATCACCTTGCCCAGCTTGCCGACCGCGTTGCGTATCCTCCCAGCGTGATGGCCCGTGGCGGTGATGGAGACCACCGCGACCGCCACCTTGATGGGAATCACGCGTTGCACCTCCTTAAGTATACCCGGTATCTGCTCGTCAATCGGCTTGAAGGGGTCCACCGATATGCGGGCCCTTTCAAGCGCGTTCTCGACTCTCTGAGGGGGG
>JALWZH010000077.1 GCA_027002815.1 Thermoproteales archaeon
GGCAATAATATTATTATGCTTTTCGTTGGTGTGGAGCCTCATAGGCGAAGGCCGCGACGCCGCGTCAGGGCCCGCCAAACAATGCCGCTCTACAGGCGTGTTATTGGCCCTTTAACAGTTCTTCGAGTGCCCTCCTCACATCAGAGGCGTCGATCCTCCCCCTATACTTCCTCATTACGTAGCTCATGACCTTCCCCATGTCGCTCCCAACGGCGCTCACGGCATCCTTCACGATGGACTTGGCCTCCTCATAGCTCAGCCGCGTCAGCCCCATCTCCCGTGCCACCACATCTATCGGCTTGCCGGACTTGGCGGCCGCCAACAGCAGCTCCTCTGCGGACTCCTTGACTATTAGCCCACCGGACAAGGCCGATATGAGCGACTCGACCAGCCCCTCGGGCACCTCCCCAGCCTCTTTGGAAACGCGCTTAACGGTTGAGGTCAATATGGTTCCTATCACTGTGGGGGGGACATTGGGATACCTCGAGGCGAGCTCCTCGAACGTGTCCAAGTACGGCGACTTGACCAGCTGAAATGCAAGCTCCCTGCTCAGGCCCATGCCCATCAGCCTGCTCAACTTGGCCTCAAGCGTCTCGGAGGCTATGCGCCTGGCCCTCTCTAAGAGGTCCCCGGTGACCCTAATTGGCAGTAGGTCCGTCTCTGGGTACATGCGCGCCGCGCCCGGCCTGGGCCTCATGAACCTCGTGGTGCCGTCCGTGTTGGCGGCCCGCGTTTCCTCGGGCACGCCGATTATGGCAATCCTGAGCCTCTCAACGGCCACCTTAACGGCCTCCTTCACCACGTCCCACTCCCCTAAGAACAGTATGAAGGCGTCGGAGCCGAGCCTTGCTCGGACAGCCGCTACCTCGTCCGAAGATATTCCATAGCCGGGAAGCTCATCGCTGTGGAGTATTCCCCCAAGGCCTGACCACACCCTCACCCTATCAGCGATCTCCGTGGCGAACCTTCTTTTGGGTTGTACCTCGAACCCAAGTATGCCGCTGAATCCGTGCAGTTTAAGTGCGTAGACGGACGCCCCTCTTCCAATGGCACTTCTAATAAGGTTGGACGTCGTGTTCGCGAATATGTCGGTGACGTCCATGACGTCGTCGGTCACGTCGTCGGGTCTCACGCCTCTGCTGCGCAGCTCGCCGGAGATCCTGAGGAGATTCAGCTGGCGTTGGACCTCCAACTCTATGACCCTAGGTATCAACGACAGGGTGGGAACGCCCTTGATCTCCACCTTTGCGCCTCCCACAATCGACACGTTGAGGTCCTGCCTAACGGTCCCAATGCCCCTCTTGGCCCTTCCAGTGGACTTTATGCTGTACCCTACCAACGCTGCTATCTCGGCGACCTCGTGCGGCTCATATTCCAGGGGCGCCGTGGATACCTCCACTAAGGGTACGCCCAGCCTGTCCAGCCTATAGGTCACGCGCTCGCCGTCCTCGTCCATCTTCCTACACGCATCTTCCTCCAGCGCTATAGACTCAACTCCAATTTCATACCCCAATATCTTGGCCCTGCCGTCCACGCCTATAAGCATGGTCCTCTGGAAGCCCGACGTGTTGGAGCCGTCCACGACCACCTTACGCATAACGTAGACCTCGTCAGGTATCTTGGCGTTGAACATCTGCGCGACTGCTAATGCGGTCTCAAGCGAATACTCGTCGGGTTCGTGGGGAGGCTCCTCGTCGAGCTCCACGAGGCACGTGGAGTCGTTGTAGCCCTCATAGATGTAAGTCCTCTGCTTCCTGAGTTCCCAAAGCGCCGCGGGGTCCACCTCCCCCAGCTCGCTGAGGCTGACCCGCAACCTCCTCCTCACTTTGAAATGAGGCTCCTCGCCCCTCAGCTCTGGCCTGCAGTGGCAGAACAGCTTGCGGGGGCTATTAAGCTGGACATGTATTTCGAGGCCGACCTTGAGGCCCAGTTCCCTGAACTTCATCCCACGGTACTGTCTGGACGCATGTGGGGGGCAATTGCTGGTGCTGCCCGGCCGGAAACGCGCTTACGGCACCCCTGTCCCCGCCTCGCTGGGACACACGGTTTTCGGAGCATGCCTAGCCGCATTTCGTGAAGGCGTCCGGCCTTGACGTATACGATATCTCGTAGGCGAGAGGCGTGGCCATCACTTCTGGCACCCTATCAACGGGATAATTGGCGAGTGCCCAGGCGAGCTTCACGTAGGCTACTTCGGGCGCCATGTCCTCGAGGGGCATCACCCCAAGCCTAAGCAGTTCCCTCCCCCTCGAGTATACGCGCAGATTTACACGGCCGAAGAGCGTCTGGCTGGTCATGAACACGTGTACCCCCACGTCTATAGCCCTTTTCAACGAATCGAGGAGCTGTTCCCCTACATGGCCGAACCCAGTCCCCTCGAGGACTATGCCCCTGACGCCCATCTCCACGAGCGCGTCCAGTAGTTGCGGCGGCATGCCCGGGTAATATTTGATCAGCGCAGCGCGATCGCTGAAGGCCGGCCTCACAAGGACTCGGCTGTCCCGCTCCCTGTAATCCGACGTGAGGAGCCTCAAGTCCCCCTTCTCCACGTCCACGTGGGCTAGGGGTACATCGTTCACCGCCGTAAATGTGTCCCTCCTAGAAGTATGCATCTTTCTGACCCTTGTCCCCCTATGTATGGCTATTACGCCATCATCCATGCCGCCGTGCATGGCCACGACGGACTCGGCGAAAGGGGCCGCCCTCGCCGTTATTATGGCCCCCAACAAGTTTTCATAGGCATCGCTTGACGGCCTGTCGCTACTCCTCTGTGCACCCACAAAGACTACCGGGCCTGGGCCAGCCCTTAGGGCGAACGCCAGCGCTGCCGCCGAGTAGTGCATAGTGTCTGTGCCGTGCATAACGACCACGCCGACCGCCCCCCTGTCGAGCTCAGACTCGACGGCGTTTGCAATCGCCGTCCAGTCAGTGGGCATCATATCCTCACTGAACTTGGAGAAGAGGGGGACCACGGTCACCGAGGCCAAACCCTCCAACTCGGGGACCAGCTCAAAGAGGTAGTCGGGGTCAAGCGAGGGGTAGACCCCGCCCGTCCTATAGTCCACCCGCGACAGTATGGTGCCCCCGGTGACTATAACGGAGACGCGGTCGCCGGAACCCGCAGTACGCCTCTCGAACGCCTCTTCCCAACGCCTTTGCTCTACCTCACCTATGACCTCCCATCCGGCTATGTCCCTCTTGGAAATACCTATATTATACCCGTTTTTCAGCTTGAGCACAACTATGTCATGGCCCGTAAAGAGGTGCGGCTGCATTACTATTCCCTCAATAACACGCCCGTCTGTTAGCCGTATCCTAACCTCGCTGTTAGGTTCCATTAACCGTGAAGAGGTTATATCGGCTGCGCAGCAGGTTGCACGGCGTAGAGCACCCTCCGCCTATAGTTACGCGAGTTCCTTCTACGCGGCGGTAGGTCCTTTTTAGGCTTGGGAGGTATTTTCGGCGTCTGGTTCCTGACCTTTCCGGCCTTGGTTAGGGAGCCGTGGCTACCCATATGTATGGGTCCAAGTGAAGGCTTTAAAAAAATTACGTGGGCTTCGGAAAGGTTGGCCCCTGGCGGGCCAACGGTTAGCACTAAAAAAGGGGGCCCGGATTTTTACGCCCTCCGCCCCATTAGCGACTTGCAGTGCCTAAGGCTCCTCGCCCCTCTTAATGGGCGCGCCTACTAGGTTGCCCCACTCGGCCCACGAACCGTCGTACACGCGCACGGCTGGGTACCGCAACAAGTACTTGAGGACGAACCACGTGTGGGCCGCCCTTTCGCCGATGCGGCAGTACGTGATCACCTCCTTGTCCGGGGTTATGCCCTTGGCCTCATAGAGCCTTTTTATTTCCTCAACCGGCTTGAACTTGCCGGTTTCTGGGTCCACCACGCTGGCCCATGGTATGTTGACGGCCCCAGGTATATGCCCACCTACCTGGGTCTGCTCGTTGGCGTATTCTGGGGGCGCGGTGATCTCGCCCTTGTACTCTGCCGGGCTCCTCACGTCTACGAGGACCACGCTGCGTCCCACCTCACCGTGGAGCACCTTCTGCATGACCTCCCACAGGAAGGCCCTGTGGCTGCCCCAGTCCACCCTCTTGACCTTGTAATTGGTCCGTGGGTACTTCGGCACCTCAGTGGACGTGGGCCTTCCCTCCTTGGCCCACGCTGTGCGTCCCCCGTCCATGAGCTTCACGTCGTCGTGGCCGTACACCTTGAAAAGCCAGAAAGCGTAAGCGGCGAACCAATTGTTGAAATCGCCGTAGAGCACCACTGTGTGCTCGTTAGAGATCCCCCTTTCCGATAGGAGCTCCTCGAACTGGGACGGCTCCACGAAGTCCCTCTTAATGGGGTGCCTCAAGTCCTTCCAAGTTATCAGTACCGCGCCGGGAACATGCCACACGTTGTACGCCGTCTGCGGATCGTAGTCCACTTCAACTATCCTTATTTTCGGATCGTTTAGGCGCTCCTGCACCCATTGTGTGGATACCACTTCACTCATGATCAATAAAAAACATTTCCATTTTTAATTTTTGGAACATTGCACATATTTCATGTGTGGCCAAGGACGTTGGAGGCGACGCGTTTGACGCTCAGTAACCTGCATCTATGGGGTCCTGCGGCTTCATGATTTCCCGTAGCAGTACAGTTGCGTAGTTTCCTCGCCTAAGCAGAAACGCGATCCTCATAGCGTCGCCATGCGTCCAGTACCTCACAGATTCAGGTACCGTGAAAGTTGGCCTATACGAACCGGCGCTGCCCACCTCTGGCATGGCCCTTACCCTGAAGCTCTCAGGGCCCACCCCCTCCTTCAATAGGACGCGCCTTACCGCGTCTCCCATGGGGCCGTCCGGCAGCCTTACCGAGTGGCCGGGGACCGGCAGTACCGGGACGAACCTGCCCCTCTTGATTTCCCTGTTTATGGCCTCTTCATGTCCTCTCGACACGGTTAGTACATGCCTAGTGGGAAAGCCGTGCTCGTCGAGGAGGGCTACCAGGTCCCCATAGGAGGCGCGCGTCAACGGTATGCCGAGCCTTACCCTCTCCGAGAGGAACCTGTTGAACAGGTATGACTGGTACGCCTCGACAAATATGCGTAACAGCTGTCGCGGCAACGCCCTGAGAGCATTCACATAGTTTTTCGGGTCCTTGGCCAACCTGCTGAGTAGTGTCCTTTCGGCGTACCTGCCTTTGGGCATTAATTCAAGCGCTTTGGCGTAATCCCCTTCACATGCCTTTCGGCGTCCCTCCCTCACCCTTTCGGATTCCCTTGGGTACGTTGTGCAGATTATTTCCATCACGGCATCCCTAAACCTGCCCAGCACGATATACCGCCCAACGACGTGTGTGTTGGGACGCCTAGTGCCGAACCTCTGGTATCCGTAGTATGTCGGCAATCCCCTCTCGTATATCTGCCTTAAAGTGGCCTCGACGAGCTCGCCGTCGGCGGTCCCCCTGATGACCACCGAGAACCTGTTCCCGTAAACCAAGCTTGGGCTCATAGGCAGGTCCTTATTGATAGCCCTAAGTATGCGGAGCCCCGGCACCCCCACGTCTATGGGCGCGTGGGTTCCCCGCACCGACACTATTTGTATGGTTATGGCCCTCGCGTCCTTTATACCCCCTATGCTCACATCGCGTAGCCTCACTCCGAGCCTGCGGGCGAGCAGCATAACGGCCCTTATAGTATCTACCCCGCGTTTCTCTACGATGAGCCAGGTCCAAGGGCCTGGCCGCGGCTCTATACCTGTCAATGGGACCTCTACCACGACGAAATCCTCCGGGCTTGTCCTGATCCTACCGCCCGTGCCGCCGGTATCGGATATGTAGAATTCCATGCCTAGCGCAGCATCGAGGCCGCTGGCGTGTAGAGGCACACACTTGGGTTTTTGCCGTTTTTATACTTCCTCCATGGGCGCAACAACGTAAATGATAGCGTTAATATCTGCGTCCTCATGGGCGGAACATGGTAAGGCACATGCTGTCTTTGATGGAGTATACCCCAGACGAGATAATGGGCATACTACATATGTCCCGCACGTTTAAGGAGCTTCCTGGGAGGCCGACGCCGGTCAGGGCCGGGCGCACTTTGATGCTCGTGTTCGAGAAGCCAAGCACCAGGACCAGGGTAAGCCTAACAGTGGCCGCCTCTCATTTGGGCATGGAAACGATTTATGCGAGTCCCCAAGAGCTTCAACTGGGCAGGGGGGAAACCATAGCCGACACGGCGAGAACGCTGTCGAGGTACGTGGACGTAATTGCTGCGCGGGTGTATCGACATGTCACGGTTGAAGAGCTTGCCCGTCACTCCTCGGTGCCGGTGATAAACGCCCTCAGCGACCTATATCATCCCCTCCAGGCGCTGGCGGACGCGTTGACCATATGGGAGAAGACTGGCAAGTTGCGCGGCGCCACGGTGGCGTTCGTGGGCGATGTAGGGAACAATGTGGCTCGCAGCATTGCAGTCATAGGGGCCAAGTTGGGATGGGAGGTGAGACTTATTGGGCCCCGGGAGCTATGGCCGGAGGACCTGCGGGGCGCGCTCGACCCGGAGCTGGCCTCGAGCGGCGGGTCAATAGTGCTGAGCGAGGATCCAGCTGACGTGAGGGGGGTCGACGTGGTATACACCGACGTGTGGGTCTCCATGGGACAGGAGGCCGAGAGGGAGCGCCGAATGGCCCTTTTGAGGCGGTACCAGGTTAATGTTAGGCTAATGGAGGCGGCCGGCGACCCCATCTTCATGCATTGCCTCCCAGCAAACCGCGGCATGGAGGTCACGGACGACGTCTTGGACGGGCCGCGTAGCGCTGTGTGGGACCAGGCCGAGAACAGGCTCCACACGGCTAAGGCCGTGCTCGTCGCGTTGGTCGCCTAATATATAAAATATATATCTATTCGGAATAAATATATATTTGTGCGTCCAGTTATATTTGGTAACACTTTTTACTGCTGGGTATTACCGTAAGTATGTACGAGCTCTATAGGAAGGTCCTCTCCAAGGTCCCTCCTATGGGCGAATGCGCGAAGAGCGGCAGGGTGGTGGCCGTACGTATAGATGTAAATTCGCCGTTGGACGATGAGCAGAGGATATTGGACGATTATAGGATACAGGCCCATGCAGCTACGTTGCGCGCCCTCTCGGACGTGGGCGCCAAGGTGGTCGTGTTGGCCCACCAGGGAAGGCCAGGGGGAGACGACTTCACGTCGCTGGAACAGCACGCCGCCCTCGCCGAGAAGTACATAGGGAAGCCCGTGAAGTTCATAGACGACAATCAGGGTCCGGCCGCTAGGGAGGCAGTAAAGGGGCTGGGGCCCGGGGAAATACTTTTCCTGGAAAATGTGAGACTACTCGCTGATGAGGTCATTGAAAAGGTCCCCGAGGAGCAGGTAAACGCGGTCATTGTGCGTAAATTGGCCCCTCTATTGGACTACTATGTGTTCGACGGTTTCGCGGTGTCGCATAGGTCGCAGCCCAGCGTGGTGGGCTTTCCGCTTGTAGTGCCGTCGTGCATGGGCGAGGTATTCGAGAAGGAATTGAAGGCACTGGTCAAGGTGCAGGAGGCTAGGGGCGAGGGCGTAGTCCTTGTGGCTGGAGGTGCAAAGGTCCCGGACACTGTCAGGGCCGTGGGCCATCTGCTCAGGGACGGTCTTGTGGAGACGGTCGCAACTGGGGGACTGGTGGGATTTGTCTTCGCGGTCGCGAAAAACGGCTTCACTACGCCTCACGTGAGGAAGTTCGTAGAGAAGAGCGGTTTGACCTCTGCCATTACGAGGGCACGGGAGCTCATAGAGAAGTACCCGGCCAGAATATCGGTGCCCACGGACTTCGCCGTTGAGGTCAACGGGTCGCGTATGGACATAGACGTGTTCTCCCTGGGCAGCGATCCACTCGATATAGGTAAAGCGACGTTGGGGACCTACGTGGACATGGTGAGGGGAGCCAGGACCGTGATATTCAGTGGGCCCCTAGGCGTGATAGAGGACGAGAAGTTCTCCGTTGGGACTATAGAGCTCATGAAGGCGAGTATGGGCCGTTATGTAATAATTGGGGGCGGCCACACGATTTTGGCTGCGCGCAAGGCTGGGATAATAGACAAGGTCAGCCACGTCTCGACCGGCGGAAGGGCCTTCATACAGTCTGTAGGGGGGGAGGAGATGCCGGTGTTACATGCTCTGCTCAAGAGCTACGAAAAGTTCTGGGAGGCTGCGAGGAGGTAGGCCGCCGGTTTCAGGGAGGTGGCGCACGCGGTCCATGGACGCCTTCGCGGAAACCACAAATGATAATTAGAATTATTATGGTTCGCCACGATGCAGTGGGTCGTTGACTGGATTTCGCAGAACGCGGACCTCGTGGGGATCCTACTGGTCACGTTGGTGCCGTTTGCAGTGGCCCTAATAGGCATATTGACAAGCTACCTGCTTGCCCCACGTGTGCCTAACCCCAGGAAGGTCAGGAGATATGAGGCCGGCAATCCCCCGTTGGCCGAGCCCAAGGCACCGCTACCCATGCAGTACATAGGGTATGCCCTACTATTGACCTCCCTGGAGCCCATACTAGTGTTCACAATCCTCATAACTGTTGGGACTTGGAGCGCTGCGTTGCCCCTCATAATCATTGCCGTAATCCTCACCGTCGTTGGCGTGGCATATTCTTTGAGGTACGTAAAGGATATAAAGGAATGGGGCGCCTAATACATGATGCTCTCCACTAGGCTAAGGGAATTCGTATATGAGAAGATGAAGGTGAAGAGGCTGGCTTACTGGGGCACGCGTTGGTCCCTTTGGCCCGTGCACCTGGTCACTTCCTGTTGTGGGGTAGAGGTGGCCCACACGTCGGCGCCTGGTTTCGACGCTGAGAGATGGGGCGTACTTCCCTTCCTCACCATGAGGCAGTCCAACGTGATACTGGTGGAGGGCACAGTGACGAGGAAAATGGCGAAGGTACTGAAATACGTGTATGATCAGATGCCCGAGCCCAAGTTCGTTTTCGCCATGGGCGCATGCGCCATCAGGGGCGGCCTCTTCTGGAACTCGTATCACGTGGTGCAGGTTGATACCTTGGTCCCCGTCGCCGCGTACATAGTGGGGTGCCCACCAACTCCCGAGGCGGTAATAAGGGCATTCTCATCGCTCCAGCAGAAGCTCTCCGGCCGCGAGCCCCCAGCAATAGAACCTACGAGGAGGGACTTGGCCGAGGTGCTTCCGCCCGCCCGGCCCATGGCCAAGCAGGCCGTGGAGGCAAAGGCGTGAGTAGGCCTGGCCTACCCCCGATATGTCCAGAGGGGGAACATCCCCTGCACGTCAAGATTAGGGAGGCCCTTGGCGATAGGGCCCTGGCCGTGGGCAAGCTGGCTGATGGGACCCCATGCGTCGTAGTGGACGTGGGATCGCTTAGGGAGGTGGCGTCCAAGCTCGCAGAGCTCGGCTACGACCATCCAATTTCCATATCCGCGATAGACCTGCCGTTCGAGGGGAAGCTGGCCATGGACTACATATTTGTCTCGTACCTAAACAGGGAGCTTGTGGGGCTGCCCCTCCACGTGAGGTTCGAGGTGCCGAGGGACGAGCCGCGTGTCCCCTCTATAGCGGACATATTCCCATACGCGGACTACGAGGAGAGGGAATGCCACGAGATGTTCGGCGTTTGGTTTGAAGGGAACCCGCACATGGGGAAGCGCTTTCTCCTCGATGAGGACTGTTGTATTGACGAGAGGACCGGGAAACATCTATACCCCCTCAGGAAGGACTTCAAGGTGCCTGACTGGCAGATAATGGGGTGAGCTTGTCCCTGTTTCGAGGCGACGCTACGCCTCTCCGCTCCTAAGTCTAATGAGGCTAAGCCTCTCCCCGATCTTCAAATACCAGTGGGCCATGTGTAGGGCCACCCGCCTCACCGCATCGCCGACCTCATAGCCGTACATGGCAACGACCGCGTCTCTGGCAGAGTCCACATGTATCCTACCCACTATTTTGCCCACCAAAGCCTCTATAAGTTCGCTGGCCGGTTTACGCATGTTCGCCGCTTCCTCCATCTCCCTGAAAATCTCTGAGTCGGGTATCGCCAAGTCCAGGTACTCGTGTAGGTTTCTCCTCCTTAATATGTCGAAGTACAGCGCTATTAGGGGGTCGTCCACATCCATGTGGGTTTTAAGCTGGCCATTAAAAACTGGCGCTGCTGCCGATGTGTAGACGCGGTAAGGGATAAAAATAGAATCCTCAGTACATTATCATGTTGCCTAAAACGGTTGAGGTGCCTGGGATAAGGATAATGGAGAAAGTGTCTGTACCAGCAAGGTCGTCCGCCCTCGTCGTTGTGGACATGCAGAACGACTTTGCCCATCCAGAGGGGAGACTCTTCTCCAAGTCCTCCAGAGAGATAATACCCGTCATAGCAAGGCTGGTGGAGAGGGCCCGCGCCTCCGGGGTACGGGTCATATATACCAAGGACACGCACTACCCGGACGATCCCGTGGAGTTCCCGATATGGGGACCCCACGTGATCAGAGGCAGTTGGGGCTGGGAAATAGTTGAGGAGCTTAAGCCTAAGGAGGGCGATATAGTGATCGAGAAAATGAGGTACGACGCGTTTTTCGGCACCCCCCTAGACCACGTGCTTAGGATGTACGGCATAAGCGACCTGGTCATTACGGGAACAGTGGCAAATATATGCGTGCTGCATACCGTGGCCAGCGCGCGCCTAAGGCTCTACAACGTCTATGTGCCTATAGACGCAATAGCCGCGCTTAACGAGTTCGACTACGCGGCGGCGCTAAGGCAGATGGACTTCCTATACAAGGTCGCATTGACGTACAGCGAAGGGGTACGCTTCGCCTAATGGATGTACTCATAGTGGGGGGCGGCCCAGCCGGCCTCTCTACAGCGAGGCAGCTGAAGGGGGCTCTAGTGCTGGAAGAGGATCCCGATGTCGGCGTTCCGAGGCACTGCACCAGCATTGTCAGCAGGAGGGGGGCGGAGGAGGCCGACATACCCAAGTCCCTGTGGCTGGCCACATACGACACTATAAGGATTACGGACCTAAGCAGGGAAGTAATCTTCACGTTTCCAAACAGGGAGATCGTTCTCATAGATAGGCCGGGGCTGGAGAGGCACCTGTCCACTTATGCGGATGTTAGGACGAGGGAACGCGCCCTGTCTGTAACGCCGCGTGTATCGACCAAGCGCGGCGTGTATAGGGCCGACACGGTGGTGTTGGCCGAGGGGGCCAGGACAGCCCTGTCACGTGGATTGGTGGGCAAAATGGAAAGGCTGTCCGGTCTCCAGGTGGACGTGCGCATGCGCGATGGGCCCGAAGAAATAACGGTGATAGTGAACAGGGCTGTGTCCTCGACGTACTTCGGCTGGGTGGTACCCCTGGGGGATGGGACCTATAGGGTTGGCCTTGCGGATGCTAAGGACGTGAAGGCCAAGCTGGACCTGCTGTTGAGGCTGTTCCGCGCCGTTCCCATAGACAGGCCGTTCGGTGGGGTCGTGCTGAGGGGGCCTATGGCCCGCAGACTTGTGTACGGCAATGTGGCCGTGGTGGGCGACGCGGCCGGCATGGTCAAACCTTTAAGCGGCGGCGGCATAGTCATGTCCATGATAGGAGGGCGCATGTTGGCCGACGCCGTTAAGAAGGGAGACCTGGCCAGGTACGATTCGTCTGTTAGGGAGAGGTACCGCGTCTTCACGCTGCTGAGCAGGGCCCTTGCAGACGTGTTGTATAGGCAACGCATGGGGGAGAGACTGCTACAGGAATTCGCAGGGGAAAGGCTCAGGGCCGTGGACTACGACAACCACTTGAAGACGCTCGTCATGGCCCCTATGGGGGCACGCGGCATGTTGAGGCTTGCCAGGAACGCCCATGCCCTGGTTGCGGCATTGATGGCCACATTTAGGCTCGTGGGGACGCCATGAGCGCCTCCCACTTCGAGCACTTCGGCGAGGCGACCGCCCGGCTCTACGCCTTCGTGGACTCGCTGGGCCTCACAAAATGGGTGCAGAGGGCCGCATACAGAACTTTGACAAGTCTTGTAGGCCCACCGGCACGGATACTCGAGATAGGGCCAGGGCCAGCTAGACTGGCGTCCATGCTGTCGGAACGGGGATACCACGTGGTGGGCGTTGACGCGTCCCTCCCCATGCTGAGGAGGGCCAAGGCGCGCGACCTTGTAGATCTGGCAAATGGGGTCAGCTGGTCCCTCCCCACGCCCGAGAATAGGTTCGACGCAGCTGTGGCGGTGCTGGTGGTGCATCACTGGGGGGACCACGACAGGTCGATGGGCCACGTATGTGCATCGCTTAGGAATGGGGCCCCCTTCGTGGTGGTCGAAGTGGACAGGTGGAGGTTCCCGGTGGCGGGCGTGCATGGATGCACCGTGAGGTGCGTCGCGTCCGTCCTCTCCAAATGCATGGACGTGGAGGTGCATAGGCGTTTCCCCCTGATAATCGGCATCGGCAGGACCAGATAGGGCGGCCTTCACGGCTTGTCCGCGCCATAGAATTTAAAACAACCCCTTCCCCGGCCCGCGTGGAGGCACGGCGCAAATGGCTTTGCGGACGCCGGTCGGCATGAGGGACGTGGAGGCGCTTGTGAATCTTACCGCCTTCATGTACTTCGTAGCCAACGGCATAGCCATGATAGTTCTCCCCCCATATCTGGACGAGCTCGGCGTGGGCGGCGAGGACGTCATAGGCCTCATAATGTCGTCCGCATTTGCGGTGTCCATAGCGGTCAGGCCCCTGAGCGGCATCATGGGGGAGAGGATAGGCTATGTGAGGCTCATGAGGCTGGGCGCAGTCCTGGCAGTCCTGGCCCAGGCCCTCTACCTAGGGGGAACGCCCCTACACGTCCATTTGGGCAGACTCATGCATGGGGCATCCATAGCGACTTTCCTGCCCATGTCAATAGCCGCCTCTATCGCTGGCGGTCCCCACGCAATAGCCTCGCGCAGTCTGGCCATTGGGCTGGGCAACATAGTTGGGCCCATACTGGGGTCCTACACGTACGACGCGTTTGGACCCGCTACTCCCCTGTCCGTGGCGTTGGCCTTGCACCTGGCCAACGCGGCCCTGTTGATGCGGGCCCAGTACGCTGGCGAGAGGCCCGCCAAGGGTAATGGCGCGGGCAGGGTCGAGGCTAGGGTATACGTGTTTACTGCGCTCCTCTCCCTCTTCTCGTTGACCTACATGAGCTACTCCACCTTCATACCGTTGAAGCTCAAGGACGGGGAGCTGCCCATATCGTACTGGGGGATATTCACCTCGGCCGCCTCGGCGTCGTCGTTGGTCCCACGCGCTGCCATGGCGCGCATGTGGGTGCCCGGCTACCGCACTGCGGCGCTATCAACGTTGACCGTCGCGTTAGGCCTTTCCCTCTCGTCGACGGTGGGCGATCCCCTGCTCTTTGCGGTTGCTGGGGCGTTGTTCGGGCTGGGCCAGGGGGCCATGGTGGTGTCCTACCAGGTCCTCGCATTGACGCGGAGCCGCAGGCCTGGCCTCGCCAGCTCCATATACACCATGGGGTGGGACGTGGGAAGCCTCGTGGGTCCCCCCATAGTGGGATCGGCCATAGTAGGTGTGGGTTACACGGTCCTCACGGCGCTCCCAGCCATACTACTGGTGAACATAGCCATATTGGCTGTCCTAGGGGCAAGGAAGGCGGTGAACGGTGACGGTTAAAAACAGCCACATCCCTAGACATTAATGGTCAGGGTCCTAGTACTGCCGGGCGATGGAGTGGGCCCAGAAGTGGTCGATGCCGCGGTCAAGGTGCTTAAAGCCGCGTCCGAGAAGTTCGGCGTGCCCATAGAGCTCAAGTATGGCGATGCTGGGGACGCTGCCCAGGCAAGGCACGGAGTCGCGGTGCCCGAAGAAACGTGGAGACTGGCTGAGTGGGCCGACGCGATACTTAAGGGTCCAGTAGGCGAGACCGCCAAGGACGTGATAGTCGCCATGAGGCTCCGCTACGATCTCTACGCAAATATTAGGCCCGCCAAGTCGTTCAGCGGGGTTCCACACGTTGCGGAAATAGACTGCGTCATAGTCAGGGAGAACACGGAGGACCTTTACATAGGCGCCGAGTTCAGGCACGGCGAGTGGGCTGTCGCGCTTAAATATGTGAGCAGGGACAAGTCGCGGCGCATAGCCAGGACCGCGAGGAAAATCGCGGAGTCTAGGAGGAGAAAGGTCACCATAGTGCACAAGTCCAACGTGCTGCCGGTCACCGACGGCCTGTTTAGGGACGAGGCGAAGGCGGAGCTCGCCGGCCTCGAGGTGGAGGAGATGTACGTGGATGCCGCTGCCATGGAGTTCGTGCGTAGGCCCTTGCGTTTCGACGTCGTGCTCACGATGAACCTATATGGGGATATATTAAGCGACTTGGCGGCACAAGTGGCCGGCAGCCTCGGCATGGCGCCAAGCGCCAACATAGGCGACCGCAAGGCCCTCTTCGAGCCGGTGCATGGGGCCGCTTTCGACATAGCGGGCAAGGGCATTGCGAACCCCATGGGCACCATATTGAGCACAGCGATGCTGTTCGACTGGATTGGGCGTGCGGATGTGGGCAACGCCGTGAGGAACGCCGTGGAGGCCGCCGTGGCCGAAGGGGTAACAACCCCCGACATAGGAGGAAGGTCCACCACGATAGAGGTAGGGGAACACATAGCTAGGCGCCTACTGTGACTGTCCAGTCCGAAGGGGTCTCAACAGGGCCCGCTCCGCGGCGCTGGCCCCCATGTAGCTAAGGGTAAGTTGTCCGTCCCCATAAGGTTGCCGTATTGTGTATGGCGCATCATCGAGACCGCGCATGTTTGAACGGCGGACACAATCACAAAAGATATTACTATTGTGGTGAATTGCTGTATGCCCGTCAGGGTGAAGGTCAACGAGGCGATGAGTCGCCTCACCAACCACCACGATAGAATCCTCGAAGCCCTAACGGTCATGGGTAGGGCCCTCGAACACGGCAATCCGGATCCCAACGATGTGCATGCGTTGGTACAGTTCATGCAGAGATTCGTGGATGCATGCCACCATGGCGTCGAGGAGTACATCCTGTTTTCGGGGGCCAACAGGCGCGGCTTTCCCCTTGAGGGAGGCCCCATATACGTCATGGTTGCGGAGCACGGCGTGGGCAGGTACCTGGCTAGGCTTGTGGAGGAGGCCTACAGGGCGTGGCTGGAAGGCGATCAGAACGCTCTGAGGGACATGGTGGACTACGCCCGTATGTACATGGACCACCTGGCCCAGCACATAGAGAAGGAGAACAAGATCCTCTTTCCTACCCTTGCGGCTCATTACGACGAGGTTTCCGCTACAAGGACCATAGAGGAGGTTGAAAGGGAACATGAATATGATAGGTGGATGGCTCTGCTGGAAAACCTGAAGAGGAAGTATGGCGTTTGAGGTGGTCGTACTAGCCCCCATGTTGGCAAAACACCTGTGGACCTCCATTTACTCACCAAAGGGGAGATTCTTGGGGGCCTTTTGGCAAAGGCGGCAGCTATGTACGAGGCGCTGTTCTACGCGTGGCTCCTGACACTGCCGTTAGGCCCACTTACTCCCATAGTTGTCCTAATGGCGATCCTGCACTTCGTTGGGGTTCCCCTATATTTCCGGGGGGTTCTTTCCAGGTACGCCAGGTATGGCAAGTATTATGGGGCGTTTGAGGCGTTGGAATTGGTTTTCCTCATACTGATAGTGTACATCATAATGTAGGAAGCGGCACCTTTTAATAGAAGAACGGGGTCTGCTCTACATGTCTCTTACCGAAAAGATTTTCCAGCGCAAGTTGGGCCGCGTCCCCTCGCCGGGAGAAGTCGTGGAGGTGGTGCCCGACATCGTGGGCTTCCACGATCTGACGGGGCACCACGTGGTGGAGGTGCTGGAGAAGATGGGTGGCGACATGCGGTTCAACCCGGAAAGCATAGTTGTGTCCTTCGACCACTTGGCTCCCCCACCGGATAAGAAGGCTGCTGAGGTCCAGGTATACACTAGGGGATTCGTGAGGAAGGTCAGCATACGTAATTTCTACGATGTTGGGTCTGTGGACTGGGGAATACTGCACCAGGTCATACTGGAGAAGTACGCTTTGCCGGGCCAGATAGTGTTTGGCGCGGATTCTCACACGAACACGGCGGGGGCTGTTGGCGCCTTTGCGCAAGGCCTAGGTGCCACGGACATAGCCGCGCTATTGAAGCTGGGCCGCACATGGCTGGTTGTCCCGAGTCCCATGAGGATGAGGATATTGGGCAATCCGCCGCCTACAATCACGGGCAAGGACGTGGCGCTGGACATACTGGGCCATTTCGGGGTGGATGGGCTCAACGGGTACTCTGTTGAGGCATATGTGGAGAGCCCGACCTTCGACGTGGAGCACAGGGCCACAGTTTCCAACATGTCCACGGAGATGGGGGCTGACGCCTTCATGTTTGTCCCAGACAGGGCCACTTATGACTACGTAAAGTTGATGAGGGGGGTCGACGCGCCTAGGGTGGAGCCTGAGCCCAACGCCAAGTACGTAGACGAGTATGATATAGAGCTTCCAAGGCTGGAACCCCTAGTGGCAGCACCATACACCCCAGACAACGTCAAGGCGGTGACGGAGGTCGAGGGGACAGAGGTGGACATGGTGTTCATTGGGTCGTGTACCAATGGCAGGCTCAGCGACCTGGAGGCCGCGGCGCGTATCGTTAAGGGGAGACGCGCCAGGGCGCGCTGCATAGTGATACCTGCGTCCCACAGGGTGTTCCAGGAGGCGCTTAGGCTAGGATACGTGGAGACATTCACATCTGCTGGCTGCGTGGTCACTTACGGCACGTGCGGCCCGTGCCTCGGCGGCCACTTCGGTATTCCGGGGCCAGGCGAGGTGGTTGTGTCTACGAGTAACCGCAACTTCAGGGGTAGGATGGGCCACGTGGACGCTAAGATATATCTGTCTAACCCCTACGTGGCTGCGGCCAGCATAGTGGAGGGCAAGATAGTTGATCCTAGGCACCTACTTTAGTCACCTCCTCAACGTCAGGTACACCCCAACCAACGTCACCGAGGCCGCTACAAGGTCGCTCCAAGTTAAGCCCTCGCCAAGCGCGAGATACGACATTGCGGCAGTCGTCGGGGGCATTAACGGCAGTAGTGCCGCGGCCTTGGACGGCCCGATGCGGCTCACAGCGTAGTTCCACGCCGCGAATGCGGCTGCGCCGGGGACGACCGCTATGTACAGTAATAGGGGAATAACGTTGATGTTGGCCAGTGAGCCCACGTCCAGGACGGGCAGCGTGGGGGCCATGGCCAACGTCCCCATGAGCGCGGTCCAGGCCATTGCGTTTAGCGGGTCGTAACGCGCGTAGAGTTTTGTCACGTACACTGTGTACAGCGACCAGGAGACTGTGCTCACGAGGGCCAAGAGGGGGCCCAGGGCGTCTTTTCCGCCCAGATACGGCCCGAGCATCAGGTAGGCGCCCAACACCGAGAGAGCTAGGCCCCCTGTCCTCGTGGCGTTGGGCACGTCCCTGCCGAGCAGGACGGCCACGGCGTACGTTATTGGGGCTGAGAGGACCACGAAGAGCGACGCAGTGGGGGCAGTAATGTAAAGGAGCGACGCGTAGAGGGAAAGGTTGAACACGGTCACTCCGAGTAGCCCTGCCACAAGTAGGTCGAGGAGGCCCCCTCTGTACCTTATCCCACCGGCGAAGAGGAAGAGAAGTGGCGTGGCTATGGCGAAACGGGCAAGGGACACGGCAATGGGGTCCACCCCCAGAAGGCCCAGCTGCCTCCCTGCCAGGTAGTTGCTGCTCCAAGCCACTATGGAGAAGAGGCCGAAGGCAAGCCCCAGCACGGGCCGTGGGATAGGGAGCCAAATAAATCTGTGACGTGTCTGCCCGTGGCGGGCGCGCGCCGCGGAGGTCTAAGCGCAAATATTATAATTCATGACGGCATGCAACCCATGGACCTTGGGGGCGTGGTCAAGGACGTGGTAAAAAAGATAATATTCCTTGGCTCTATATATATACCGGACGACGTTGCGGCATCGCTGAAGGCCGCGCTGGACAGGGAGACAGATCCCAACGCAAGGTTCATGCTGTCGGCCATAGTGAAGAACATAGACCTTGCCTCTCTGAGGAAGGTCGCGGTGTGTCAGGACACGGGCATGCCGACGTTCCACGTGGCGCTGGGCGACGGATTCCCAATCCGAAGTGGGCTACTCGGCATCATAAGGGACGCCATGAGGGAGGCCACGAAGGAAATACCGCTGAGGCCCAACA
>JALWZH010000078.1 GCA_027002815.1 Thermoproteales archaeon
GCGTGAAGAGGCCCCAGAGTCCGAACACCACCGTGGGCATGGCGGCGCTTAGGTCCATGAGGTTGCTGAGGGCCGCCTTGAAGCGCCTGTGGGCGTACTCGTTTACGGCTGCGGCGAACGACACCGCTAGCGGCATCGCCATGAGCAGTGCAAGCGACGCCGTGAGCGCCGTCCCGACAAGGGCATTGAGGAGGCCGTACGCCTCGCGGGGCGGGTTCCACTCTGCCCGTAGGAAGAGGGACGGGCCGTACCTGTACAGCGCTGGCAGCGCCTCGGCAAGGAGGAGGGCCATCATGGCCCCGACCAGGGCCGCCATGCCAAGGCCGAGGAGGCGGAGCCCCCACCTTAGGCGTAGCCTAGCGAGCACCAGCAGTGAAAGGACGTACGCAACTACCCCGAGGACCAGGAGCGGGCCGGAGATCTCCGGCATAGCGACGTTGGGGCTTATCCCCTGACCCCTTCAAGCGCCTTGAGCCCTATCTCGGCGACCTCCGGGGGAAGCGGTATGTACCCCTCCACCACGTTCTCAGGCTTCTGCCCCTCCGTCAGGACCCACCTGAAGAACCCCCTTATGAGGCCTGCCCTGGTTGCCGGGTCTGCGTATCCCTCGGCGCGGTAGTCCCTCCACACGAGTATGTACGTGAAGGCGGCTATTGGGTAGCCCCTCGGCGGCGTCACCAGTGCCTCCGTGACTGGGCCCCAGTCCTCGGAGGCCGAGGGATAGGCGCCGTGCTCCTCGGCGTACGACCTAAGGGCCTCGGACACGCCCAGGGCCACCGCGTCCGGCGACGGGAAGTAGTACTCGCCGTCATTGACGTTCAGCACCTCGGCGACTCCCCCCACCTCGTCGTACCTGTCCGCGTTGAGGGACCAATACGCGTACTCCACGTAGCCTATCGAGTAGGGGACGCGGAGCACCGCCTGGGACACCCCCTCGTTGCCCTTGGCGCCTAGACCCTTGGCTACCTTGTCCGCAGGCCACTCCACCGTGTACCCGTGGCCCACCTCGCTGGCCCACGGCGCGTAGTTCCTGGAGAGCCACAGGGTGAAGGCCCCCGTGGTCCCCGACCCGTCGGAACGGTGCACCGCCACTATGTCCCTGCAGGGCAGCCTATCGGCGAGCCCGGGGTTGAGGCGTCTGATCCTCTCGTCGCACCACTGCCTGACCTCGCCCATGTATATCAATGCGACTACCTCCGGGCTCAGCCTAATGCGCTGGCCCGTCGAGGCGTACGACGCCTCGGGGACGTTGTATATTATGACTATGCTCCCCACTATTACTGGGAACTGGTAGATGCGGCCCCCAAGCTCCTCGAGCCTGTCCCTTCCCAGGGGCACGTCGGACGCCCCGAAGTCCAGCTTCCTGGCTATGAGCTGCGCCGTGCCGGCACCAGACCCAATGGACTGGTAGTTCACGGTCACCCGGCCGCCAGTTGCCCTGTAGAACTCGCGGGACCACGCCTGCATCTGCGGGTTTAG
This sequence comes from Thermoproteales archaeon, assembly GCA_027002815.1. GTDB lineage: Archaea > Thermoproteota > Thermoprotei > Thermoproteales > Thermoproteaceae > WANN01. The sequence continues at coordinate 1,480 of JALWZH010000078.1, forward strand.
GAATGTGGAGCCTCCGCCCACCAGGGCGCCCCTCGGCTCCCCATCGGTTGACGCGCCTTGGCCCGTTCCCTGTACGCCGTCCCGACCCACAAACAGCGTTGCGGCGACCGTGGCTATTAGGGCCGCCAATACAATCGCGGCCAGAAGCCTCCGCGGTTTCATGGGGCCCCCACTTGACATAGCTTATCAAGGTTCTCCATATGTCCCCGCAGAGGGGGACACGGCGCGTATGCCGGCCTTGCATCGTGTTACATATACCATGCATATGCATGCATACGCTCAGCGGCCTACAGCGTCCCCGGCTTGACTATCCAGCGGTCCACGTACCTCTCCATGTTCTGGAGCACAGCTATGCGGGAGCGGGGCTCCTCGTCCATGTAGGTGAACTTCTTGCCGAGCCTCCCCAGCTCCTCGAGGAGCGCGGAGGCCCACTCCCTCACCTCACCGTGGTCCAGCATGTCGCTCTTCCTCAGGCGCAGAGTGGAGCGGCCGAGGTGCATGTAGCTCTTCACCTCGACGAAGTGGGGGTTTCCCATCGCTACGAGCCTCGCGAAGCCCGGTATGTACTTCGAGTCGAAGTTGAGGCTCCTTATGAGGGTTATCCTCATGACGGTGCGCGTGGGGAGCTCCGATATCAACTTAAGGCTTTCCAGCCACCTCTCCCACGCGTCCTCCCTGTAGCCTACCGGCACGTTGACCCTGTAGAAGAGGTCCCTGTCAGGCGCGTTGGTGGACAGGTATAGCTGCGTGGGGAGGGCCCCCTCCTCCGCCAGCCTTCTCAGCATCTCGGGGTGCTGCCCGTTCGTTACCAGGAACACGGACCTTGTATGGGGAAGGGACAGCAGGTGCTTTATGAGGCGGGGCAGCTTGGGGTACAGGGTCGGCTCGCCGCTGAGCGATATGGCCCAGTGGGTGGGCCTCAGGGCCTCCTCGACCCTCTTCCTGCCGGACTTGGGATGGCCGTAGTAGCCACTGAGCAGCCTCCGCCTCTCCCTGAGTATGCCCTCCACGAGCTCCTCTGGGTCGAGCACCTCGCCGTTGCCCGGCACATAGAAGTCGAACTCCTCGGTGGGCCTCCAACAGTACACGCACCTGTTGTCGCAGAGGAGGCCCACCGGGCTCATCTCCACGCACCTGTGGGAACCGCCTGCAGGCGCGTTGTAGAACTTGACCTTGTAACAGCTCTGCCCGCCGGTCAACGCCTCCTTGGTCCACTTGCACAGCTCCACTGTGCCGTGTCCGTACACGCCGTACTTCCTCTCGACGAGCTCCCTAGCCGCGTCCACACGTATGCGTATCTTTCCCCCCTCAACGGCGTGGTACCTCTGCGTTGCCACTACCCATGTGCGACCTACCAATAAAAACCTCCCGTCGTTCGGGCCGCCGCCGGCGCCAACGCGACGGCGCGCGGACCTCGCCGTAAGGTTGAAAAGCTTTTATTTGGCGGGCTGTTGAGCCACTCATGTTATATAGGATAGTCGAGGTGGGCGGCGGCTGCGAGGGGTGCATAGCCACTGGCAGCGGCTACTACGTGCTGGTCCCAATCGGCCTGGAGGCCGCGGCGGTCGCTGCGGCCTCGATCATAGCGCTGGGCGTGGCCGCGTGGGCGCTCTCCCGCGATTGGGCCATTCCACTGCCCGTCATAGCGGCGTCCAGGATCAAGAGGGCGCGCGTCGACGACTCTATCAAGGCCTCCATAATATCCCTACTCGAGGAGAGGGGCCCCATGACGATCTACGAAATGGCCAGGGAGCTGGGGGTGCAGTACGGGGCGGTTAGGTGGCACGTGTACGTGCTGGAGCGCGAGGGGGTGGTTAGGACCGAGAAGAGGAGTGGGAGGACCTACGTCGAATTGGTGTTTAACAAGCTTTAAAATCCATGTGGTGCGGCACGGCCTAGATGTCGTGCCGTGTTGATGGGGTTGCCGTGATGCTGGGGACGACGTGCATGGCGCGTGGGGCCAGCACGTAGGCCGTGCCCTGTCGGGCCCATGATGCGCCTATTGGCCATCGCCATAATTGTGGCCGTGAACGTGGCCGGCGCGGCGCAGCTGTTCGTGTCGAGCGACGTTGAGGACGACGTCTTCGCTGTGCTGCTCTCGGAGAGGCTCGGCACGGAGATGCACGTCCTGGTGCTGGAGGACCCGCGCTCTAGGTTCATGTTGGGGAACTACTGGTTCCTGGCCCGATACGACGTGGTGTACCTGCTCGACCTCAACTCGGCCTGGTCGTATGGGGGCGGCCTCACAGAGGCCGAGTGGGAAACCGTCATGGACTACGTCAGGGATGGCGGCGTGGCGGTCGTCGGGCTGAACACGGTGGTGGGGAGCAGCGACGTGGACGCGTTTAGGAGGGCTGCCAGGGTGGACGTTAGGCACATCACTATAGAGGGGACCGTGCCCCTCACATACGGCGACGCCGAAATACAGCTCAACGGAACCTACGGGCTCCTCGAGGTGTACCCGGCCGTAAGGCACGCCATAATAGCGAGGCACTGGTCCGGGGCGCCCGCCATAGTGGTCATGGAGCTAGGCCGCGGAGCACTGGTCGTCGTGGGGTTTAACGCGGTCAAGGAGGCCGTGGAGAACGGGAAGCTCGACCTCCTGTCGCCCATAGTGGACTCGGTGTACGTGGCCCTGCGCACAAGGGAGGGGCCTGAGGGCCCCTTGAGGCCCGCGCTTGCGGCGGTCCTCGGCTCGCTGTCGCCGTTGGAAATAGCGGTGGTCGCGTTCTTCGCCATAATAGGCGTGTCGCTGGTCCTGGCGCGCGTGGGCCTCCTCCCCTTCATATTCACCCTGGGCGTGGTCAAGCTGTTCTCGCCCATAGTGTGCAGGTCGCTGGATAGGAGGGGGCCCTACGCCGAGATCATAGACCTGCTGCCCACGCGGCTGAGCACCTTCAGGGCGCTTGTGGGGAGGGCTTGGCGCTGGTACCTGGCGGCGCTGACCGTTTCGGGCCACGCGCTCCTGGTCTGGGACGGGGAGTACTTCGTCATGTCGAGGGACCCGAATAGGCTGGGCGAGCTTGGGGGTAGGTACGCCGACGCGCTCGTCATACTGTCCGAGAGGAGGGCCATATACCTGGCCCACATGGCCGCCCTGCTAGGCGTCAGCTACGACATGGCGCTACGCATGGCCAAGGACCTTGCAAGGCTCAACGTTGTGACCCTACGCAAACACCCGGTAGACCTCATCGTGTACTACGTGGCCGACCGTAAATGAGGGCGGCCCTGCACCTAGCCCTCTCCCTGCTAATATTCGCAACCCACATATTCTTCATGGCCATGGCCATAAGCCTCCTCTTCTCGTTCCTCGGCCTTGAAGCCGTGTTCGTCCAGGTGCTCAGCGCCATTGTGACGCTGTTCATAGTTATGGGGGGGACCACGCACATAGCGTACTTCACGCTGTTCCTGTACCACGTGGAGGAAAGGAGGGTGATAGATAGGCCCCCCAACTTCGAGGTGCCCTACACGGTCATAATACCGGCGTACAACGCCTCGGCCACCATATGCCAGGTGCTGGACGTGGTGACCAGGAACATTGGCAAGAACTACGTTGTGGTGGTCAACGACGCGAGCACCGACCTGACGCCGCTGCTCGTGGACAAGTTCAGGGACAGGAACGTGGACCACATAATGCTGCCCTTCCACCTGGGCAAGGCGCAGGCCATGATGTTCGCGTCGAGGGAGGCCCTGACCCCAGTCATGGTGCTGGTGGACGCCGATACGCTGCCCGTGACGGGGCTGGACAGGCTGGTCAGGTGGTTCGTCCACGACGACGTGGTTCTGGTGACGGGCAACGTGCTTCCCATGAACAAACACCACAACCTGTGGACGCGCATGCAGTACATCGAGTACGTCCACTCCAACAGTATCGGGCGCCAGATACAGGGCAGGCTCAAGTGGCTGCTCATCGCGCCTGGGGCCCTACTCGCCTTCAGGACCAGGTTCCTAAAGCCCATCGTGATGCTCGGCGACACGCTTGCGGAGGACTTCGACATAACGTTAATGTCCTGGAAGGCCGGCTACCGCGTGGTGTTCGACTCCCACGCCCT
>JALWZH010000079.1 GCA_027002815.1 Thermoproteales archaeon
CCTCCCTCCCCATCTCGAATGCGATGAGGACCAGGCCCAGGTCCATGAAGAGGTCTATATAGTCAGGGGGACCCTCCTGGAAAAACTTGAGTGCTATGCCGACAATTATGAAGGAGAGGACCGGCGCAATCCTGAGGCGGGCTAGCAACATCCCCACTATCCCTGCCAACGTCAGCGACACGCCCAGATAGAATACCTCCACAGGTCCCATCATGAGACCAAAATATATAGTTCACCCATCTCCATGTCCGTTTGAAATTAAATAAATACAAAAATATTTTATGATTTATGTCCAGCTATGCGTCCAGCAAAGTACAGTAGGAAAAACGGCAATATCAACGACAGTGCGAGGAGGAGCCACAGCAGAGGGACGGGGCGAAACGCCACGACCCACGGCGCGTCCCTCGCCTCGGCGAGCACGTCCAGGTCGCTAGGCGAAAGCGCGCTGCCTACAGCCATAGACGCCCATCGAAGGGCCGCGTCATCCCCACACGTACGCCTAAGCTCCTCGAGGACCCTAGAATGAAGAAGCCCCCACAGCACCTCGCCCACCGACGTATTGACAGGGTACGAGGGCTGGAAGAGGACCAGCCTAAGGTCGCCCATGTACCAGGGCACGTCCACGCTGCCGACCATGAACGTGCCTTCCATCATGTCGTCGACGCCGTAAGTGCCCGGCACATGCACCATTGTGGCGCCTATCGACACAGTGGCGTTGATGTGGACAGCCACAGTTGGGGGGTCCCCTGGGCCGCAACTCCCCGCAACACCTAGCGACACATCCATGAGGCCGACAGAGGGTGGATATGGGTACGGCAATCCCGTTATCACTACGGCCCCAGGCTCCACGAGGGCCAACTTATATGCGGCCACGCCGCTGGCATACGGATATATATATGCGAGCAGCGGCACCAGCAGCAGCAGCGGCACGTGCGCCGCATGTGTACGCCCCCTCCCAACAACGGCGCTTCCAAGGGCCGCCCCGCCCAGCGCAACGAACAGCAGCCCCATGGAGGGGCTGGGCAGGGGGGACAGGCCGAGCCTGGCAATGGCAAGGGCAAACGCCAGCGACAGTAGGGGGACCAAGGCGGCCCTGGAAATGGGACCAACGGCCAGCGAGTAGGTCGAGAGGGCGCCGAAGAGCAACGCAAAGAATAGGGCCTCCATGTCGAGCCCCAGACCGTCCGCGGCCAGCAGCGCGGTTCCCGCGCCATACAGGTAGACTGGCACCACAGGCCTACTCGACGTCCTCAGGTACAGGCCCATGAGCGCCCCGGCATATGCCTGGGAGGCCAGGCCAAGGGGCCCCAGGCCAGACAACAGGTACGCGGGGACGAGGAACGCCAGGGGGACCGCGTGTCTACGCGGGGGCCTCACATGTGCAAGGCCGGCCAACGCGAAGAGCAACGCGATGGGCGCCGCGTCGCTGCCCCACTCCACTGGGCTTCCCCAGGGGGTGGACTTGTACCTTATGTACCCGGCGGCTACAACATAGAAAAATGTGAGGGTCCAGAGTAGGCCGGCTATCAACTATCTGACTATTATCTTGCCCACCATGAGGTAGTGCCCCACCCCGCAGTACTCGTTACAGTACACGTTGTAGGTGCCCGGCTTGTCCACCTTTAGCCACAGCACGTACGTGAACCCGGGCACAGTATCGTACTTTATGCCCAGCTCCTTTATGTAGAAGGCGTGAACCACATCGATGGACGTCAACTCCAGCCTGTACAGCTTGCCCCTCTCCAGCACCAGCTCGTTGACGGTTTGTGTGCCGTTGGGGTACTCGAATATCCAGGCGAACTGCCTGCCATACACCTTTATGGTCTCATATTCCCCTCCGCCGAACTGCTTAAGCGATATGGTCCCAAAGTTGTCGATCTCGTAGAGGCCCACGGCGGCTACGTACGCTAGGTAGGCTAGCACGAGGGCCGCCCCAAGCACAGTGGCGTACTCGGCTATCTTACTCTTCTCCATAGCCCTCACGCGCACGGAACTTGTACACGAAGAATATCATGGTCCCCATGAAGAGAGCCGTCACAACCCCGGCACCGGTGTACACTATGGTGTAGGTCTCGAACACCACCTCGGAGATGGGTGAAGCGGCCTCGAAGGGGGGCCTGCCCCAGTTGCCCGCGGCCATCCACACGAGGAATATGCCGAGTATGATAAGTATCCATATAGCAACATCGGCAGCCCTGAGCATGGGCCATCCCGCGGAGCCAAAATATTAATTTTTTGCAAAGTTAATTATGGCATAATTAGGAGAAAAAATTTATACGGGATGCTACGGCAACACATGCGGCGCCTTCTGGAGAGGGCTGTTGAGTATATGACGACTACTGAGGCGCATAAGATAGGCATACTCTACGTAGCGCTATCCATCATCAACCTAATACTCGCGGGGCTCATGGCGTTCATGATTAGGCTGACCATGGGGATAAGCCAGCCCGGCCAGTCGATAGAGGCCACCGGCCTAGTCACCTCCAACCAGTACTACTGGTTCACGTCCCTACACGGCCTAGCCATGATCCTCCTCTTCGCCATGCAGGCGGTGGCCGGCGCCGCCAACCTGCTGGTGCCCAAGCTCATCGGGGCGCCTGACCTCTACTGGCCCCGCATAAACGCCCTGTCGTTCTGGCTGCAGGTGCCGGCCACCGTCCTCATGTGGTCCGCCTTCTTCTACAATGCCCAGGGCCCCGGCCCAGCATGGACACTGTACCCGCCGCTCTCCACGGCGACGCCCAGCCTCGGCATCGACTTGGTCCTCATGTCGGTCATCATAGGCGGCTTCTCCTCAACGCTGACCGGTATAAACTTCATTCTGACCATTACTAGGCTGAGGAGGCCAGACATAAAGATGCTCGACATGTCCCTCTTCGCCTGGAGCGTCCTCGCCATGTCGATACTCATGGTCGTTGCGTTGCCCCCGCTCGCCATGGGCGCCATCATGCTCTTCCTCGAGAGACACTTCGGCTTCTCCTTCTTCACCTACGTGCCCGGCGAGCCGACCAAGAGCGGGGACCCGAGGCTGTTCCAGCACATATTCTGGTTCTTCGGGCACCCCGAGGTGTACATACTGGTCTTGCCTGCCATGGGATTGGCGTCTGAAGTCATACAGCGTATGGCGAGGCGCAGGGCCTACGGCTACACGGCCATCGCCATATCCTCGGTCGCCATAGCGTCCATAAGCTTCGCGGTGTGGATCCACCACCTCTTCACCGCCATACAGGACTACATTCCGCGCATAGTCTTCGCCGTGGCCACCATGGCGGTGGCCATACCCTCCGGCATAAAGGTGTTCAACTGGGTGGCGACCCTCTACAATGCCAAGATAGTGCTGAGGGCCCCCATGTTGTTCGCGCTGACCTTTGTGGGCTTCTTCATCGTTGGCGGCGTCACCGGGGTGTTCTTCCCGGTCGTCACGCTTGACCTATACCTACAGGAGACCTACTTCGTGTTGGGCCACTTCCACTACGTGGTCAACGCCATAATGTTGGCCATACTCGGCGCGCTGCTGTACTACTTCCCCCACCTCACGGGGAGGTGGTACAACGAGAAGATGGCGGTGGCCAGCTGGGCGCTCCTCACCTTTGGAGGGGGATTCACGTACACCATGATGCTTGCCGCGGGCATACTGGGGCTCCCGAGGAGGTACCCGGCAGTCCCCGACCCAACGTACGTCCCGTACAACGCCGCCATGACGATAGGCAGCTGGCTCATCGCGGCCGGCGTCGTGATATACCTCCTGAACCTCATCTGGAGCATGTTCAACGGGAGGCCCGTGAAGAACCGTGCCGACCCCTGGAAGACCGCTGATATAGGGCTCCCCGACGTGGTGCCCCCAGCCGCGCCGCACCACGAGTCGCCCAGGACGCCTTGGCCGGCCATATTCGGGATAGGCGCCATACTCCCGGCGCTCGGCATAACGCATGTTGCCGCCTCTGTGTCGCCCCTGCTCCAGCAGGTGGGCGTGGTCGGCAACCCGATGCTTGGCGCGGCCCTCATAGGGCTGTTCCTGGCGCTTGGAGTTGCGTGGTTCGGCTCGGACATGGTGGGCCGGGCCCTCATGATGAGGAGGCTCAACGGCGCGGCCCTCCACGTAGAGGAGATACCAAAGCCCCCCAGCCTAATCGGGGACCTCAAGGCCTCGGTGTCCTGGGTCATATTCTCCGAGGTGGCCCTGTTCCTCACGATAATCTCCTCAGCGTACTACGCCAGGGTCGTGACCTACGACTGGTGGACGGCGGCCATGGAGCACCTGCCCCAGTTCCTGGCGCCGTTGCCCATAGCCATGTCGATAGCCCTGTGGGGCAGCAGCGGGACGGCGATGCTGGCCAGAAGGGCGTTCCTGCGCGGGGACATGCGGGGCTTCTACACGTGGGTGGGGGCCACCATAGCGCTGGGGGCCTTCTTCGCCGGCTCCCAGTTCCTGGTCGAGTACCCCACGCTGTTCGCCGAAGGCTTCGGCCCCACGGCAAGCATAATATCCATGTACTTCTACACTATAGTCACGTTGCACGGCTTCCACGTCATCATAGGCCTCACGTTCTGGGTGCTCGTATTGATACTGGTCAAGCTGGGCTATTGGAACCCGAGGCGGCCGCACGGCGTCGAGGCCGCGGAGTACTACTGGCACTTCGTGGACGGGATATGGGTGCTGGTGTTCACCACGTTCTACCTGGGCGCAATACACATGTTGCCCCCGCCGCTAGTGACACACGTATGATCAGCCTAAAAACGTTCTCCCTGGCCTTCGCCGTCGTGATGTACCTGGTTTCGCTGGCCTGGGGGATATATACTGCCTTCCTGGGCAGCTTCGACGCGCCGGCCTTCGCGTCGTTCCTCACCATGGCCCTGGCCATACACGGTTTCTACTACTTCGCGAAGTACTACGAGCTCTGGAGGAAGGAAAAGGAGCAGCCCTAAAAACTACTTTTTGAATATGTACGAGGTGTAGAACGCGTATGCCAGCGTGAAGAAGGCTGCTGCGAGTACCAGTGCCCCCAGGTAGACCGTGAATGCCACCGACCCGGCAACGTAGAGTATTGCCGACACCGTGAACGAGGCCTTGCCCGTGAACCTGCGCATCTTCTCCGTGATGTTCCAGTAGAAGAGGGCCGAGACGAGCCACACCATGGACAGGGCGGCCAGCTGTTCGCGGGGCACCGAATAGCCCAGCACCCCCAGCACCAGCACCATGGGCGTGGACCGCGTCACTATGTACGTCACTACCGTTGCGAACGAGGCAGTGATGAACCAGAGCAACGTGTCGCGGTTGAGCGACTGTACGTTGAGGTACTGGGCGGCCATCCTGAACACTATGTACAGTATTATGTGGGCTGCAAGGGACACAGGTATCATTATGCCCTCCAGCACGAACACTAGGGCCCCGAGGAACCCCAACAGGCGTATCAGACCCACCTCCACAAAGCTTAATTTGCGATGTCCAGAATTAAATATCATGAGGTTGAAGTACGTGGTGTTCGTTGCCGCAGCGATCTCAGTAGTGCTGTTGCTCGCCTTCCCCATAAACATGCAGGCCAACTATGAGCCTCTCCCCATCACGGAGAAGGTGACCCCGACCTGCTACCCGCCGGGCAAGGAGCCGAGCGCGCCCGATTTCGCCCTTGTGGACCAGTACGGCCGCGAGGTGAGGCTCTCCGACCTGTGGGGCGACGGGCCCCTCCTAATAACGTTCACATACACGTACTGCCCAGACATATGCCCAGTGATGCACGTGATAATCAACAAGTCGTTGCCGGGCCTCACCCCAGTGGTCAAGCGCATCGCGACCATAAGCGTTGACCCTGAGAGGGACACGCCGGAGAGGATGAAGCTCTACGCGGAGGCCAACAACTACAGGTGGATCTTCCTTACTGGGCCACGCGCACAGCTCGAAAGGGTCTGGGACGCCTACGGAATCTTCGTGTCCATCCAGAGGACTGGGGACACGTACGTGGTCACTCATTCCGCTGACTGGATCGTGATAGAGGACGGAAAGATACTGGGCAGGGTAAGGGGCATGCCGAGCCCCGAAAGCCTGGTGGAATACGTGACCCTGATCGCGGAAAGGCGGTGCATGGAGGTTTCCTGAGGGCGTGCGCCCTATAAACGTCTACAGGGCCGCGCTTGGGACCGTACTTGCGACCACCTTCACGGGGGGACTCACCGCGGGCCTCGGCATGGGCTTCGACCTTGGGGTCGAGTGGCCCTCGACCCCACTAAGGCTGGTGGGGGCGATCATCATTGGCAGTGTGGAGCCGGTCCACAGGCTGTTGACTGTGGCCACAGGAATCCTCTTCGTCCTCGCCCTCGTGGTCACGGCGAGGCTCGGCTCTAGGCGTCTCCTCCTCATCTCGGCCTTGGGGGTGCTGGCCCTGGTCCTCGTGGCCCTCACAGGGAGGATGGTGCTGCTGGTGCTGGGCGGCGTGATTGTGCCCCCCTTGGCGTACCTGGTCTACCCCCTCAACAATGGGCTCGCCCTACTTGCATCGCTCTCCATGGCCGTACTTGCATCGTTAGTGGACAGGCCGAGACGCCTCTCCATGGCGAGCGCGTTCAGGGGGGCGGCCTTCTGGGGCACGGTGGCGTCGCTTACCGGCGCCTACATGTTGGGGGTCCAGAAGATACACGGAGAGGCGGCGGTCGGGGCGCTTCCCCCCGCACTCTCCCTGCGGGAACTGCCCTGGCTGCTCCACTTGGTGGCGGGGGGACTTGCCGTCCTCCTCGCCCTGTTGGGCACCTACATCAACAGGCTCTTAACGTTCTGGGGCGTGGCGGCGCTGCTGTCCGCAGCGGCCCAGCCCGTGCTGGGGCTGGCCCTGTACTTCGGGGCCCTGCACGATCCCTGGGCGCCGGGCCTCCCGACCGCGCTGCACACGCTCTTCGCGCATCTCCTCGTGATATCCAGCGCCGTGCTCTACCTCAGGGCGAGGCGCGCCGCCTGACGCCCAAAGACGCCGAGGCCAGGTACCCCAGGACCGCCAGCGCCGCCGTGAGGGCCAGGAGCTCTGGGTACCCCGCGCCTAGGTATATCCTGACGATTACCGGGCTGGCCATGGACATGGACATGCCTATGAGGGCCAATGTGCTGGCCCCCCCATGTATCGCTATTATGCCCGCGGTGATGGATATGGTTATGAAGAGGCAGGAGGCCAGGGCCAGCACCGACGCGTCTCGGGCCGCTAAGCCCAGCGAGGCCAGCACCGAGCCGACCACGTACACCATCTCTGTTATGGGGAGGGCCACGGCAAGGGACGCCGCAAGCTTGGCAAGGTACACCTCGTTGAGGCCTACATAGGTGAGGAGGCCGTGCAGGGTCCCCCTCTCCTCCTCGCTGTAGAGGACCAGCACAGCGATCAGCGACGTCAACGTGACGCCGGCGAGCACCGACGCCATGAAGGGGGACCCTATCTGGGCCCCGCCCATGCCGAATACGAGGCCTATAGAAACATAGAGTAGAAGCGAGTCGACGCGCCGCGACAGCAGGAGGAGGTCCTTCCTTATGAGCGCCTTGAGACGCGCCACGACGTTAGGGCCATGAGCCCCATGAACACGTAGTACAGGGCCAGGTTCACGTACACGCTGGGATGGTTAACAATGCGGATGTCCCCAGAAACCGACACCATGTGCTGCACCAATGTGGGGCGGCCATCTATCAGCGGGGGGTCGATGACCTTACGGGCCTCTTCCATGGACAGGCCCAGCACGGTGCCGTTCTCGAGACGCACCAGGTAGCTGTCTCCGACCGCCGTGACGTTGACGACGCGCTGCGTAGGCGTCGACGAGTCCCAGATGCCTAGGACCACTATGGGGACCGCCGAAGCTATGTACGCCGCTGCGACGTGTCTGGGGGCCCCACGCCACATAAGGAGGAACAATAGGGCCACCACCACGAGGAGTCTGGCCCCGAAGAGCGACCTTATCTGGGGGGTCAACGCGGAGACCGCCTCGCCTGGACGCGGGTGCAGCGACTCCGCAATGATCGGCGCTGCGAAACTTATCACCACCACGGAGAGCGAGGCGAGGACGTACATGGCGGAGGCCGCCAGGTTCTTGTCCGGGTCGCCGATGCTCCGCCTGAGCGCCGGGTAGGCGGCGTACGTGATGAAGAGTATGAGCACGGTCACCTGGCGCGGGTCCCACGTCCAGGGGCTGCCCCAGGACTCCGACGACCATATGGTGCCCGAAACGAAGGAGAACGCCGACGCGAATATGAGCAGGTACACCACCGCGTCCAGGCGCCTAATGTACCTCTCCTCGCGCGTCCTAATTGCCCTCAAAGCGTAGAACGCGGAGACCGCGGCCAGCACGTACACGGCTATGCTCACCGGCACGTGGGTGTATATGCTCCTATATGCCGTGGGCGTGCCCAGGGGCACGAAGGCCGGGAAAGGCCCCCTCAGGGAGAGGAGGGCGGCGCTGACTATGTCTATTCCTACGAGTACCGGGATGAGTAGCCTCATCCCGAGGCGGCTGGCTGGCCGTAGGCCGAGTGGCAGCCCCTCAGTATCGTGGTCACCATTAGGGTCCTATTCGAGGGGTTGTAGTATCCCTCGACCACGACTTCGCTTTCAAAGGTGTACGCGGCGCCGTACCTCGCCAGGAGGTACCCCTCGTCAATGACGCCCATTATACGTCCCTCCTCACCGCCCAGCACCAGGTAGACCTTTCCGTCATCAACCCACCAGTCCAGCAGTTTGGCCGTCACCCTGTAATGCTTCTTTTGGCCCTCCGCAAGCAGTTGGTCCACGGTGTACCCGGTGCTCCCCCCAATGACCGAGATGAGGGCTGACGCCGTCATGACGGCGGCGAGGAGAACAAGGAGGGCAAGACGCATATCACCTCTCCCGTTCGCCTATATAAACGTACCCGGCCCAAAGATAAAAGCGGCCACATTGTGTTGGCCATGGCCGTAGCCCACGTGTACATCCACCGCTTGGAGGAGGTGGTGGAACAGGCGGGGAAGACGGACAGAGAGGTCAACGTGCTCCTACCCTTCGTCCCCATGTTGGTGTTCCTGTCAGGTATCGCGGTGCTCTTCGCGGGCGCCGCGCTCATGCCCCCAATACCTGCAGCGGGTCCCCAGGTACTCGGCCTGGCCATGGTGGTGCTAGGCCTACTTATAATTGGGGCCGCAGTCATGCTGTACGTGACGTACCTCTGGATCACACGCGTGAACATGCACCTTGAGCGGACCGCCGAGGGCTACGACCTCATGGCAAGGATTGCGGAGGAAGTCGGCCTACACAACGCGCCGCTCATTAGGTCGAGGCTACATGAGGTCAAGATGGCCAACGAGAAGAGGGTCCCCGTGTTCCTGGGACTGGCGCTGCTCTTCGTGCCGCTTGGATACATATACGTGTTCCACCTGCTGAACAAGAGGCTTGCAGCGCACAGCAGCGCCGAGAGGCTGTTCCTGGCGGAGCTCATGGAGGGGATACGGCGCAGGGACCCGTCCTTTTCGAGGCTCCCCGACGACGTTAGGCCCGTGCCCGACAGGAGCACGTTCCTATACGCCCTCCTGACCGTCCTCACTGGGATCTTCATATTGTACTGGGTCTACACATTGACTAACGACCCCAACGAGCACTTCGCCTCGCATAGGCGCGTCGAGCGCGAGATACTGGACTCCTTCAAGAGGATCGCCAGGGGCTCATAGGCCGGGACGGTCAGCTCGTGGGTTCCTCCTCACTTATTTAGGCACTTAAAATCGTCATCACGTAGAGACAGGGGGATACCAATAAAAAGGTTCTGCCGCGCCACTGGGTGGTGTTCGACCTGCTCCACGAGGCCGTCAGGGCGGCCATAGCGAGGCGAGGGCTCTCCGAGCCCACGGAGCCGCAGCGGCGGGCCATACCGCTGATCCTCGCGGGCCACAACGTCCTAATAATCTCGCCCACGGGCAGCGGGAAGACGGAAGCGGCCATCCTGCCCGTCTTCTCCCTAATGCTCGGCTCGATTGAGGGCAGGGGCATATACGCCCTATACATCACGCCGCTCAGGGCCCTAAACAGGGACCTCCTGGAAAGGCTGAGGTGGTGGGCCTCGGAGGTGGGGCTCAAGGTCGATGTCCGCCACGGCGACACGGACGTGGCGGACAGGCAGAGGCAGAGCCGCGACCCCCCGCACCTCCTCATAACGACGCCCGAGATGCTACAGGCCATCCTCAGCGGGAGGAGGCTCAGGGACCACATGGCCAAGCTGAGGTGGGTCATAGTGGACGAGGTACACGAGCTGGCCGAGGACAAGAGGGGCGTGCAGCTGGCAGTGACGCTGGAAAGGCTGAGGGGGCTGGCGGGCCGCGACCTGCAGGTAGTCGGCCTCTCGGCCACAGTGGGGACCCCCGAGGAGGTCGCCAGGTTCCTCTTCGGGGCTGGCCGCGACTTCAAGGTCGTCAAGGTGGACATAACCCGCCGCATAGAGCTTGGGGTGGTGAGGCCGGCGCCCCGCGACGAGGACGCGGCCCTCGCGGAGAGGATACTCTCGTTCCCAGACGTGGCCGCCAGGATACGGTACATGAGGGAGCTCATAGACGGGGAGAGGGCGACCCTCGTCTTCGTCAATACCCGGTCCATCGCGGAGCTGCTCGGCTTCAGGTTCAGGATGGCGTTCGGCGATTACCCGATAGCCGTGCACCACGGCTCCCTCTCAAAGGCGAGCAGGGTCAGTGTGGAGCAGGACCTCAGGGAGGGGAGGCTGAGGGCCGTGATAGCCACGTCCAGCCTGGAGCTGGGCATAGACATCGGCCACGTGGACCTGGTCATACAGCACATGTCCCCGCACCAGGTGACTAGGCTGGTCCAGAGGGTTGGGAGGTCCGGGCACAGGCTGGACCTGGTGCCCCGGGGGGTCATAGTGACCGACGACGTGAACGACACCCTTGAGGCCATGGCAATAGTGGCCAGGGCAAGGGCAGGGTGGCTTGAGCCCATAAGGGTGCCCTCGAAGCCCTACGACGTGCTGGCCAACCAGATAGTCGCTATGCTGGTCACGCGGCCCCGATGGAAGGTCGAGGAGATCTACAGGGTCGTGAAGGGGGCCTACCCATACAGGGACCTCGCCCTGGAGGAGCTGAGGTACGTGCTGCGCTTCATGCACTCCCTCTACCCGAGGCTGGCGTTCTACGTGGAGGACGAGGACGTGGTCGTGAGGCCGCGCTCCCGCAAGTTCTACCGCTACTTCTACGACACCCTGTCCATGATACCCGACGAGAAGCAGTACGCCGTGGTGGACGTGACCAGCGACGAGCCGGTGGGGTTCCTCGACGAGGCGTTCGTGGCCGAGTATGGGACCGTCGGCACAAAGTTCGTGTTCAGGGGGAGGCCCTGGATAATAGTGGACATAGACGGGTCCACCATAAGGGTCAGGCCCACGGACGACCCCCAGGGCGCGGTGCCCAGCTGGGTCGGCGAGGAGATCCCCGTCCCATACGAGGTGGCCCAGGACGTGGGGCGCATGAAGGAGCGGGTGGCTGCCCTAGTCAGGTCCGGGGGGGTGGATGGGGCTGTCAAGGCCCTCCTGGGCGAGTACCCCATCGACGGCGAGACCGCCCGCTACGTCGTGGACGCGATAGCGGAGCACGTGAAGTCCGGCGAGGTGGTCCCCAGCCATAGGGTGATCCTCGTGGAGCCCAGCGAGGACGAGTCCGTGGCTATAATCCACGCGCATTTCGGGACCCTGATAAACAGGGCGCTGGCCAGGCTCATAGGCGACGCGCTTGCCGAGATGTACGGGTACAGCGTCGGCGTACAGCAGGACGCCTACAATATACTCGTCAAGGCGGGCACGAAGCTGCCGCCGAACGCCGTGGTGCTGGTGCTGCACAGGCTCACGTCCATGGACACCAAGGAGCTCCTTGAGAGCGCCCGCACGGCCGTCATAAGGACAGGGCTCTTCAAGAGGAGGCTGATACACGTGGGCAAGAAGTTCGGCGTCATTGACAGGGACGCCGACATATACACGATCACCCTGAGGAAACTGGTGGAGGTCTTCTCGGGCACGCCGGTGTTCGAGGAGGCCCTCAGGGAGACCCTTGAAAAGGACATAGACGTGGACGGGGCCGTGAAGGTCCTCAGGGGCATAGCCGGGGGCGAGCTGGAGGTCGTGGTCGCGTCGAGCCCGACGCCGCTGGGCCGTCTGGCCTATGAGAAGATGGGGAGGAGGCTTGAGCTGATCCCGCCGGAACGCATGGACAGGCTCATACTGGAATCGACGTACGCGAGGCTGAGCAACGAGGCGCTGCTGCTCGTATGCCTAGACTGCGGGTGGCACGCCACGCGCAAGGTGGGCGAGGTCGCCGGCGTCGGGTGCCCCAGGTGCGGCTCGACGCGCGTGGGAGCCCTGAGGAGGCCTCCGGTGGACGGGGCCGAGCGGCTCGTCCAGCGGCTCCTAGAGGGCCGGCCGAGGAAGGGAGAGGAGAGGGCCGCCGAGGAGCTACACGTGACCAGCAGGCTGCTGGGGAGGTGGGGCGTCAGGGCCCTGTACGCCATCGCGTCCAGGGCAAGCCTCGGGCGGGTCGCCGACCTCCTGGAGCGGGCCCCAGCCGACCGCGAGGGGTTCATAAGGGCCATCGTAGAGGCCGAGAAGGAGGAGATCAGGGAGAGGATCCTCGAGTGAGCGAGTCGTACATGTGTAGCAGCTCCTCAGCCAGGGCCCCATCACTGGGCAGGCCGTGCAGGGCGAGCTCCCTCTCGGCGAGGACCGGCACCTTGTCCCTCGCCATCCTGGAGCAGCGGTCCCCCTCGCATATGGAGAAGGGGGGAACGTCCCTGGCGATGGTGCCGTAGACGTGCGACATCACGCCCACGACCCTCCCCCCGTAGATCGACGTGGATATGGCCGTCTTGGCGAAGTCCCCCAGCACGGGGCCCATCTTACCGATTTCCCGGCCCCTGAAGCGGATGGGGCCCAACGTGTTCTTGAGGTTCGAAACCGTCGTGCCTGCCCCAATATTGACGAACTTGCCCACGTAGGCGTCGCCGAGGTACCCACCGTGGGCCTTGTTGCTGAACGTGTCCATCACCGCGTTCTTGACCTCGTCGCGGACCTTCACGTTGCCGTACAGGGCTGAGCCGGGCCTCACGTATGTGAAGGGCAACACCGACGAGCCGGGCCCCACTATGGCGGGGCCCTCCACATACGAGTACTCGTATATGCGTCCAAGCACCACCACGTCGCCAACAATCGTCCCACCGACGCGCCCCCTCACGGCGTCCCCAAGCAGCTCGCGCATCCTCCCCACCACCCTGCCCATGAGCTCCACGTTACGCGTGAGCGCGTCCGCCATGGAGTCAACCCGCACGCACCTGTCGGTCCACCTGCCCAGCCCAAGGTCCAGCCTGGCGCCGCCGCAGTCCAGGTTCCCCCGTTCGAAGGCCAGCGTGGGGAGCAGCCTGGCGTCCACGGCCTCCACGCCGTCCGGGGGGTCGCCGGCCACGTACTCGACCCTGCATGGAAGGCCGAGCGCCGCCGTCATAGGCGCGTCGTATCGGGCACGCCTGCCCACGTACAGCCTCATCCCCTGATACTCGTCGCAGAGGAACAGGGGGAGGTACTCGTACAGTCGGATGCCCCCAACTATGAGACTCTGGCACTCCGTGTATCCCTCCCAGCCCACTATCCCGGGACATGTCACCGCCACCTCCATAGGGGGAATGGGCCCACCCGTTTATGTGTTTCCCGTGGCACGTAACCTTAAAAAGGGGGCCTCGCCTGCTTGGTATGGCCTACCCCATGAAGACGCTGATGGTCGCGCGTTGCAGGCGGTGCGGCAAGAGGCTCTACCTACACGACGAGTACTACTACTGCGCCTCGTTGAGGTCCTACTTCTGCGGCGTGTGCGCAGACAAGATGTTCTTCCGTTGTCCCACCCCCGGCGCCGAGCCCATGGAGAGGATGTGAGGGCCCTCATCGGAGTCACTACAGGCCCCTCCCTGAGGAGCATCGACGTGTACGCATGTGGGAACTACCTCACCGTGCAGAGGCTGCGCGGCTCCACGTACAGCGCCATTGTGGGCAGGGAAAGGGAAGTACAGGTCGAGGGGGATAACGCGCTCAACTTCATGGTTGGCCTCATGCTGCGCGTCGCCAGGCTGGCCCGGTCCAATTACTACACCTTCATAGGCGAGGCGGACGTGTCGGAGCAGAGGGTCGTGTACAGCCCCAACATACTCCCAAGCGTGAGGGCAAGGATAACCATAACCCCGAGGCGAGTCAAGGTGTCCCTTGGGCCGAGCAACGTCCATAAACTGCGCAGTAGGTCCACGGACCACGGCGCGGTCCTCGAGTGGCTTTCCGGGGCGCTTACTAACATGTGCGCCTCCCAGTAGCGCCATGGGCCCCGTAACTGCCGGGGACAAAGGCGTGTACGACCCTATATTCGAGCTCAGCGGGGTGACCCTGATAGTGGGCAGGCCAGGCACAGGGAAGACGACACTGGCGCTTCAGTGGGCCCTGTGGAACGCCGGGAGGGGCAAAAGGGTCCTGTGGTTCTCCACGTACGAGGACAGGGGGACGTTCTACGAGAACTACAGGCGCTTCGGGTGGGACCTGGAAACGCACGAGGCCGCCGGCACCTTCACGTTCAGGGAGGTGCCGTTCCTCTCGGCGTCAGGCCACACCGTGGCCGACCTAATCGTGGAGGAGACCCTTAGGGCAACGCCCGACATGGTAGTCATAGACTCCATAACGCCAATTGTCAGGGCCCTATCGGGGGAGGGGCCCGTGATGGTCGCCAACATAATCTACAAGGCCCTCAGGGAGGCGGGATGCGACATAGTCATGATGGCCGAAGAGGAGGAGGCGACCCCCCTGGACTACATAGTGGACAACGTGGTGAGGCTGGGGCTGAAGATAGACAGGTGGGGGCGCTACGTCAGGACTATGTACATGTTGAAGACCCGTGGGAGGAAGCTGGACAGGATGGCGCTGGAATTCGACATTCTGCCTGGCAAGGGCATAGCGGCGTACAGGCACGTGACCCCGGAGAGGTACCAGGTCGATCCCGCGGACAGGCTCCCAACGGGCATCCAGGGACTGGACGAGGCGCTGGGGGGCGGCATCGTTAGGGGCACGTCCACTCTGGTCGTTGGGCCCTCGGGCACAGGCAAGACGCTCATACTTCTCAAGATCGCCCACGAGGCCTCCGCAGCCGGGAGGACCGTGCTGTACAGGTCCCACGAAGAGCCGCGCGAGCAGTTGGTGGCCGCGCTGCGCAACGTTCTGGGGGTGGAGGAGCCGCGCTTCGCCATCCAGCACGTGGACGTGGAGCCCCAGTACTATTACAGGCACATGGTGGAGGTGGCCGAGATAGCGGAGGTCTTCAGGCCTGACCTGTGGATCGCGGACGGGCTGGGCGTCCTTATACGCGAGTACGGTAGGCGGAGGGCCCTCTCGCTTCTCCGCCGCTCCCTACAGCTCATGAAGGGGCTCGGCATAACGTTCATTGGGACGCTCGCGTCGAGGCCGGGGACCGAGCTTTCAAGCATATTCGACAATATATGGGAGCTGGGACTGTCCTACAGGGGCGGCACCATTAGGCGCAGGTTCAGGGTGGTCAAGGCGCGCATAGTCAGGGCGGACAACAGGGAGTACGAGGTGCGCCTAGCGGGCAGCAACCTCATCCTTGTCTAGGTGTAACGAGGGGCGCGACTCCTCCCGGAGCCGCTCCACCTCGTCCCTGTCAAGGGTCTTCACAGGCCTTTCCGGCAGTATGCCCTGGGGCCTAAATATCAGCATGGCTATGAGTAGGGAGCCAATGAGCAGGTACTCGACCCACGCCACGTCGAACGGCAGGACGGGGTTAAGCGTATCCTTGAAGAGTATTATGGTTCTGCGTATAACTATGTAAACAAGAGCGCCTATCACCACCCCCAGGTTGTTGGCCGTTCCGCCCAATATCACTATGAGCCACGGTATAAATGTCCAAAGAACCCGGTTGAAGTTTATCGCGTTTATCCCAAGCGTGTAGAAGGCCCAGAGGGCGCCCGCGACGCCTCCAATGAAGCCGGACACGGCCATGGACAGCTCCCTCATCCGGGCCACGTCGTGGCCCATCGTTGAGGCGGCCACATCGTCGTCCCTAACCGACTTGAGGACCCTGCCAAGGGGAGCGTTCACGACCCTCCTAATCAGCAGGAACACTGCTGCTGCGGCCCCCAGCAGTACGAGCGGGTAGACCGCGAACCTCTGTGGCAGCCAGGCCAGGGGATCCACGACCTGTATGCCTATGGTCCCCCCAATTATGTCCCTCTGGAACCTCAACACGTTGAAGAAGACCTCGGCTATTGCCAGCGTGGCCATGGCCAGGTACTCCTCGCGCAGCCTGGCGGCCGGCAGCGTCAGGAGGTACCCTAGCAGGGCCCCGAAGAGCCCCGCCACGAGGAGGGCCATGAGCAATATGCCGATGCCGAGGAGGGGGCTTGTGGCTATCACGGCGTTTATCGCATCTATTATCACCGCGTTGTTGGACACGAAGTCCAGCTCGGCTGGGTCCATCCCCAGCTCCATGAGCCTCACCGACACGTCGTTCCACAGGGCGCCGAAGAGGATCCTTCCGATGAGTCCGCCGGTAATGGCGGCACCGCCAAGTATAGACATGTGCAGGCCGAAGTTGGGGACCCCCGTGTAGCCGTAGGCCAGGTTGAGCGCCAGGGCCACTATGGCGTACATGCTGAAGAAGGCCGCGATGTCTGCAAGCGCCTGTATGACCTCTGGGGGGACCGTCATGCCTTCCTGCCGCCCTCCCTGATGAGCCCGATCACGCCGCGCGGGGCGAACACGAGCACCGCCACGAATATGGCCATCGACACCACGTAGCGGTACACCAGGGCGCCCTGAATCACCTCGCCCAGCAGCCTCGTCACGATGGTCTCGGCCAGGCCCACTATGTACCCGCCTATGAAGCCCCCGTAAATGCTTTGGAGCCCGCCCACGACGCTGGCCGCGAATATGGTGGGCAACATGTCATCCCCAATGTTGGGATGGGCTATCCTGAGGAATACGGGCAGGAACGTGCCGGACACGGCGCCCAACATGCCGGATAGGGCCCAGCTCATGGCCATGACCCTGTCCACGTTGACGCCCATGACCCTGGCCAGCTCGGGGTTCTCCACGGTAGCCCTAAACGCAATGCCTATCTTCGTATAGTTAAGCAGTATGTACAGCGCGAACACTATCGCGGCAGCGAACACCGGAGTCACTACGTAGACCCCCCGCACGACTATGGGGCCAACCGTCTCCCTGTAATCGAGGAACGAGAGCCCTATGTCCCGGGACCTGACGCCCGCAGACTCGAACACGTCAGCCACTATGTTCATGACGCCTATGAACACGATGCTCACCGCCAACGTGGCGACCATCAGGGCCATTATGTTCGCGCCCCTACGCCTCAGAGGATATATGACGAGGAAATACACCGCTAGGCCGACCGCCGTGCCTAAAAGCGCGCTCAGCGGCAGCGCCGCGTAGGGGCTCCACCCCCACTTTAGGGCAACATATATCGCGGTGTACGCCCCCACCATCATGAAGCTGCCCTGGGCAAAATTGGGCACCTTAGTGGTCAGGAAAGTGGTCGTGAGCCCCGTAGCTGCAAGGGCAACTATGCTGGAGTAGGTAACCGCGTTGAGCGCCATTTGTACATCTACTATAGGCATGTAGCCCCCCATCAACTCGATTATATATATCTTTTAGCCGATGCATAGAACTTTTAAATAACCCATGAAGGTATAGGATTCCATGGCGTCCTCGAAAACGTTGATAGGCGTGGTGGTTGCCGTAGTGATAATAGTGGTGGTTGCCGCAATGGCGATGCAGATGATGGAGGGCCAGCCGCAGCAAGCGCCGGCGCCCGCACAGACGCCCACAGAAAGCCCAGCACAGACGCCGACAACCCCCACTAGGGCCACCATAAAGATTGCGGGCATACTCCCCCTGACAGGCGATCTGGCA
>JALWZH010000080.1 GCA_027002815.1 Thermoproteales archaeon
TTGCCCGTGCTGATGGTACTATTCGCCCTCGTCGTGCCGTTGCTGGACCGGGCGAGGAGCAACGCATTAGAGGAAAGGACCATATGGGTGATAATCGCCGTGATATACATGGCCGTAATAGGCTAT
This sequence comes from Thermoproteales archaeon, assembly GCA_027002815.1. GTDB lineage: Archaea > Thermoproteota > Thermoprotei > Thermoproteales > Thermoproteaceae > WANN01. The sequence continues at coordinate 127 of JALWZH010000080.1, forward strand.
GGGACCGTGCTGGGCTACTTCATAGAGATCCCCAAGCCGTTGACCCCGTTCACAAGCGTCGAGGTGCCAACGGAGGACATAGTGCCCACTGTGGGAAGATGAGCCCCGAAACTCTTGCCTGGATAGTGGGCGCTGTTGCGGTTATTGGGGCCATACTCACGTATGTGCTCCTCCTTGTGGACAGGAGGTGGGCTGTGGCCGCCGGACTGCTGGTGATACTGGTGTTGGTGGCGGTCTTTGCGTATACGACCAGCTTCGTGTTCGCGTCGCTGGACGCAGGCCTCTACGAGGAGAGCATCGCGTATCAAAGGTTGGCCGCAGGCGAGCTGGCCGCGCTGACATTCATCGCGGGACTATTGGCGCTAGGTTATTATATGGAGCTTGTAAAGGGGGGCCATGAGGGGTGAAGTCGGGATCATCCTGACCCTCGCAGTAGCGGTTACCACAATGCTGCTCGCTGCTCTGTTGACCTTGCCGTCCACAGGCCCCTCGGTGTTCGGCGTGTTGTCGGCTGGCGGCGATTGGGGGGCCCTCGAATGGAGGTGGAAGTTCGAGGGCGCCATATTTGCGGCGGTCTTTTCCATGTCCATGGTGGTGGTTGTGGCGTACCTAATGGACCTGCTGAGGAAATACGGGTGACTGGTATAAGGGCCATCGTCTTCGACTTGGACGGAACCCTTGTGGACTCGGTAAGGGCACATGTGGAGGCGTGGCTAGATGCGCTTAGGATGCTCGGCATAGGCAAGGCGCGCGAAGAGGTGGAGCCCCTCATGGGACTCCCAGCGCTGAAAATAGCCGAGGTGCTCTGTGGGGGCTGCGCCGAGGCGTTGGCAGCACTGAAGAATAGGCTGTTCGTGGAGAAGTACATAGCTCGTGTGTCCCTCTATCCGGACGCAAACGTCGTGGCTGGGCTCGGCATAGGCAAGGCCGTGGTCACATCCTCCAGCGGCCATGTGGCCCGCGAAGTCCTCAAACGCGTCGGGTTGGCGCAGCACTTCGCCGTTGTCGTCGGTGGTGACGAGGTTGCTAGGGGAAAGCCCGACCCGGAGCCCCTTATAAGGGCGTGCAGCATGCTTGGGGTGGATCCACGGGAAACTGCCGTGGTCGGCGATTCGCAGTACGATGTTGAGATGGCCATAAGGGGGGGCGCAACGCCTATCTGCGTGTCTAGGGGACGAAGATGCCCCGACGGCGCCATTACCGTGAGGAGCCTGTGGGAACTACGTGACCTCCTATAACCCGATTTTTTCAGCGGCCCCTCACGTTACCCCACACGTATATATGTAGGCGGGGCGTCACCCTTAGGCCGCGCTCGACGGCTCTGTCCCATATATTGGCCAGTACGGCGCTCTGCTCCTCTGGGCTAGTGGCCAGGGGCATGAGCATGACCCGTTCGGTGGGTATGGAATACATGGAAACCACTTCGAGTACCTCGTCTATGTCGTTGCCGCTGGAAACCACGAACTTGAACCAGGCCTTGCCGCTCTTGGCATACCACCCAACAGCGTTGAGCGCCAGGCGTCTAGAGACGCCGCTGTTGGAGAGCTTTGGCGAGACGTCGTAGTACGATACGCATTGGTCCAGCCTGCTACTTGGGGGATACGCGCCGCTCGTCTCTATCTCAACCGCGCTGCCCGCATCCGAAAAGGCGCAGGCCAGTTCCTCCAGTCCCCTGCCGCGCCATATCATGGGTTCCCCACCCGTTATCACGACGTGTTTCCTGAGCCCCATGGCGAGGGCCCTCCTCACGATGTCGCGTGGGTCCAGCTCCTCGCCGTGGCCAATATCCCAGCTGTACTTTGTGTCGCACCACACGCATTGGAGGGGACAGCCTGCCAGCCGTACGAATGTGGCTGGCCTCCCAATGTTCGGCCCCTCTCCCTGTAAAGAATTGAAAAGTTCGAGGAGCCTCATGCCTCGTAGTAGAAGCAGGGGGATGTGAGGCCGCTCTCGCACACGCGTACCCATGTAGCGCCGATCATGCTCGCTATGTGTCTCGCTATGCATTCCCCCGTCACTCCCTGCGCGTTGCATGGGACAAGGTACGTGCCTCCTCCTGCAGCTTCGTCAGCGGTGTGGACCAGATACTTGCCGTCCATTTCCCTTAGAAGTACGGACAGCCTTTCGGTTAGGCCTGCGGCGTCGACAACGACGTCGACCTCGCGGTCGATACATATGGCTGCCAGAACAACGTAGTCGTGTCCATGCACAGAGCTGTAGCCCGGCGAGAAGCCCACGCGGTGTGCCACAGATATCGAGCCCTTTACCTCAACGCATAGCCTCATGTAGGGCGCTTGGTCCGGGGTAGAAAAGCTTTGGCCGTCACGTCAAGACCTTGTCTAGGCGACCCCTACGTGCCGCCTCCGCCACCTCGAGCCCTATCCTCTCCCCCATGTCCATCGGCCTCTCAAAGTAGAGCGCCGAATACGGCGATCCTACGCCCATGTACGTGTTGGTGCCCGCGACTATCCGGCCCGAGAACTCGAACACGATCACTTCCAGGCTATCGCGTACAATGGATTCCAGGCTGTAGGGCCCCACCAGGCCAGGGGGAACCCGTTCCGCGACAACCGCCGCAAAGGACTCGCCGTACCTCTGCACGGTTGGCAGCAACGACTCGCGCAGCACCAGAGGTATGTTCCCTACAACCACGAAGGTGGGCTCCGCCAAGCCCAGGGTACGGCCGTCCACATTGCTCTCATACCTTATGTCCATGCCGAAGAGCTCCACTCTGCCGTATATCGGAGAAGCGAAGAAGTGGTAGTACGCGGGGACCCCTAGGACGTATTCCTGTATTATATAGGGGTCGCCAACGGTCCTTAGCCTCTCCATCAGCTCCTCCCGGTCCCTTGCAATGAAGTACCCCCGTCCCCCCTTGGCCCCATACATCTTCACTATCACCGGCCTGTCTACGTCTTTGGGATCGTCGAATGTTTTTGGCGTGGGGATGCCGGCCTCGCGGAGCAGTAACATCTTGAGTTGCTGGTCGCTTTCCCATTCGACCAGGTACCTATTGCCGAAGGTGGGCACAGGCATTTCCACGGCGTTCCTGGGACCCACGTATTCCACGTAGCTGCCGTGCGGCACAAGCACGGCGTTCCTCTCTATCAGCATCTCAGCGTACTTGGTCAGTTCGGGGAACTCTATGGGCCAGACCTCGTCTATGAAGTTGAAGCGCCCGTAAAACCACTCGGTGCCCCTCCTGGCTAGGGCCAGCGTGTTGAGCCCCGCCTTCTTTGCGCCCCTAAGTATCTGAAGGGCGGTATGGCTGGCAATGGTAGCCACGGTGAGCCTATCGGGATCGTACCTCTTCAGTACGGCCTCTAGGTTCATGTAGTCACATCCTCCAACCTGCCCTGTTCCACAGCCTCCCTAATCTCCATGGAGACGCGCCTCCCCATGGACATAGCACGGCCGAAGTAGAGCTTGCTGTACTGGCTACCTGTCCCCATATATGCGTTGGTCCCCCCACCGATCCTGGGCGCCACGTCGTAGACCACCAGGTCTAGGTCGGGCGTGACCATGAACTGCAGCGTGAAGGGGCCTATTATGCCGGGGGGCACCAGGCGCCGCGTCGCCTCGACGAACCTGTACCCAATGTCGAACACCTTTTCGAGGAGGCTCTCACGTATTGTTGCTGGCTCATGGCCCACCTCGATGTACCGCGGCTCCACGTTCAGCTCAAGCTCCACGGACGCTGGCAGCCTGTGAACGCCATCGATGTTGCTCTGTATGCGCCTATCAAAGCCGTGCAGTTCCAGCCTCCTCTTCAGGGGACTATAGAAATAATTGGCGTTGAAATGCGCGCCCAACACCAGTTCCTCTATGGTGGCGGATTCGACGTCGTCCAGCCTTATGACGCCCATGTCGGTTAGTTTAGCAGCCTTGCGCATGAGGTCGTCCCTGTCCCTAGCTATGAAGAAGCCCCTCTCGACCCTCCTAGACGCCTCGGGCAACTTCACTATAACGGGCCTATCCACCTCGTCCACGGTGAAGGTCCTGGGTCTCCTTATGCCCGCCTCGTCGAGGAGCCTGTAATAATTGTGCGGTCCGGTCCTCTCTTCCCAGCGCAACAGATACCTGTTTCCAAATATGGGCACCGTAAAGCGGCGCTCTATCTCGTCGTATCCCACGTAAACGGCGAAGGACCTGTTGGGGACGAAGATGCTGCCCCTATCCCTGAGCATCGACTGGATGTCCTCCCTGAGAATGTCCCTGTAGTCGTCCAGCACCACCAACTCGTCTACTATGGGAAACTCCCGGTAGGCCCTCTCCCTTCCCTTTCTGGCCACCGCGATGGTCCTAAGCCCCTCGTCGCGGGCCCCGTCCAACACGTCCAGCGCAGAGTGGCTCGCCAGCACCGCCACGGCGACCATGGCAAGGGCGATCCCAATGCCTTTAAACATTGTGGGAGGGGCCGCCGGGGCTCCCCCAGACCTATTGCGCCGAACAGCGCTTTCAACGATCCTTTGAATAGTGTGGGGCGTCTTGAACCGCCAATTTTTAAAAGGAGATTAACTACTTATAGAAAAGGTGGCAAGCACAACCAACCTCTACTTGGCCAAGCTTAGGTCACGTGACGGTGAGCTGGGCAACTTCGACGTTGTAATTATAGGCGCTGGCCCGGCGGGACTCTTTGCGGCGTACGAGCTCGCTGAAAGGGGCGGGCTCAACGTGGCGCTGATCGATGGGGGATATAGGGCCAGGCAAAGGGTGTGCCCGTTGCAGACGCCGCTCGAGAAGTGCACGTTCTGTACGCCGTGCCATATAATGTACGGCATAGGTGGGGCGGGGACGTTGAGCTCCGGCCTCATAAATTTGAGGCCCGACATAGGCGGGGACCTACACGAGATTGTTGGCGATTGGGACAAGGCAACGGAACTGGTAAACTACGTTGACTCGATATTCGTCAAGTTTGGGGCCCCAGGAAACCTCTACGAGCCCAACATGGACCTCATATCCAAGCTTTCGTCCATTGCAGCCCGCGTCAACGCCCGGATCATACCCATAAGGCAACGCCACATAGGCACTGACGGGTCCCGCGAAGTAATAGAGAAAATGACTGAGTACATAGCGGGACGCGGCGTGACGATATTCACAAATACGTGGGCCATGGACGTGGAAAGGATCGGCGAGGCCTTTGTCGTGAGGACATCAAGGGGAAAGGCCACCGGAAGGGCCGTCCTCTTGGCCCCAGGCAGAGGCGGGGCCGAGTGGCTTGAGGGCGTCCTTAGGAGACTGGGCGCCGAGATGGTGTACGGACCTGTGGACGTGGGCGTACGTGTCGAGGTGCCCCATACAATCATGGAGCCGCTTACCAACGCCGTCCATGACCCCAAGGTCATAATATATACGTCCAAGTACGACGATAAGGTCAGGACTTTCTGTGTGAATCCGAGGGGCTACGTGATAAAAGAGGTATACTCGGACGGGACTGTAGGCGTTAACGGGGAGACGTACCTCCACAAGAAGAGCGACAATACGAACTTTGCGTTTCTCGTCACAATAAAGTTGACGGACCCCATGGAAAACTCCATAGAGTACGGGAAATCGATAGCAAGACTGGCAACAAAGCTGGGCGGTGGGAGGCCCCTCATACAACGCCTCTACGACTTAGAACGGGGACAGCGGTCCACTTGGGAGAGGATAAGGAGGTCCAACATAAGTCCCACACTCAAGGATGTGACCCCGGGTGACGTGTCCATGGCGCTGCCCTATAGGGTTGTGGAGGGCATCGTGGAGGGACTCCACAAGTTGGACGAGGTGGTGCCCGGCATTGCCAGCCCCCAGACGCTCATGTACGCGCCCGAGATAAAGTACTATTCTGTGAGGCCCGTGGTTAATGGCCGCCTTGAAACCACGGTGCCGCGCCTCTTCGTGGCCGGCGACGGGGCCGGCCTGTCGCGGGGGATAAACGTTGCAGCTGCGACCGGCGTGTTGGCCGCGCGGGGCATACTCGCGGCGCTATGAGCGTATGTCCCTTTGAGTGGAGGTACGGCACGGACGAAATGAGGGGCGTGTTCAGTGTGGGGAGCTTAGTGGAGTCGTATCTGGCCGTGGAAAGAGCGCTGGTCTGCGCCCTTGAGGAGCTCGGCATAGCCGATAAAGGGTGTTGCGATGCGGTGCAGAAAGCCAAAGTGGAGCCCGAGGACATATACGCATTGGAGAGGGAGCTCGGCCACGACATGCTGTCCCTGGTAATGCTCCTGGAAAGAAAGAGTGGATGTAGGTACGTGCACTTCGGCGCCACATCCTACGACGTGGTGGACACCGCATGGGCGCTCCTCGTGAGGAGGGCCACGGAAATTGTAAGGGAACGGGCGAGGGAACTTGGGGGGGTGCTGGCCGAGTATGCGCGCAAGTATGCCGACCTTCCAATGGTGGGGAGGACGCACGGCCAGTGGGCCGAGCCCATAACCCTCGGCTTCAAGTTCGCCAACTACTATTACGAGTTTGCGACAGCCATGGGCCACCTGTGCTATGCTGCTGGACAGATAAAGGCGAAGCTCGGAGGTGCCGTGGGCACCATGGCCTCATGGGGCGATTTGGGGCCCGAGCTGAGGAGGCGCGTGGCGGAGCGGCTTGGCCTCGAGTATCATCCCATAAGCACTCAGGTGGCTCCCCGTGGGCCCATGGCCCTCCTAGCGGCCGCGATAGCCATAGTGGCTGGGGTCCTCGAACGCCTCGCGGTGGAGATAAGGGAGCTTTCGCGGCCCGAGATAGGGGAGCTGAGGGAGCTGGGAGGCGGGTCCTCAGCCATGCCGCACAAGGCCAACCCGACCCTATCGGAGAGGGTGACTAGCCTTGCCAGGCTGGCTAGGGCCCTCGTGGGTCCCCCAATGGAAAACATAGCGCTTTGGCATGAGAGGGACCTAACAAACTCGGCCAACGAGAGGGTATGGATACCACACATATTCCTCATACTCGACGAGATGTTGATCTCTATGATACGCGTGATGAGGGGCCTCAAGATAGACGTGGAGAGGATAGAGCGCAACTATAGGGAGGCCCTTCCCTATATGGCGTCCGAACAATATATGAACAGCCTTATCAGGAGCGGCATGAGCAGGGAAGCCGCGTACAAGGCCTCCCGAGAGGCCAGGCCAGGGATACGGGCTGAGCTGGGCCCCATCAGACAGCTGATAGGCCAAGCGCTCAACGTAGGAATATGCTGACGGTCGTCGTGGACGGCTTCTTCGGCGATACTGGGAAGGGCAAAGTCGTGTCCTATCTGGCCGCGGTCGATCGCCCTGCCCTCTGTGTGAGGACGGGGGCGCCCAACGCGGGCCACACCGTAGTCTTGAATGGGAGGGAACTCGTGCTGAGGGCGCTCCCAAGCTGCATAGTGGTGGATGGGCCGGTCCTGGCTGTTGCCCCCGGAGCGCTGACGAGGATAGACGTATTTCTCGGCGAGGCACGTCTCGCTGGGGTCCACAGGGCCAAGATAGATGGCAATACCGGCATCATAGAGGAGAGGCACGTAGAGGCGGAGCGGCGGGACCAACACCTCATGGGCACCGTGGGTTCGACAGGTCAGGGCGTGGGCGCCGCCATGGCGGAAAGGGTCCTAAGGAGGCTGCGGCTGGCCAGAGAGTTCAGGGAGCTCGAGCCCTACATAGCCGATGTGCCCGCAATGGTACATGAGATGAGGGGGATGGGCGTCGTGGTGGAGGGGACACAGGGCACCTTTCTAAGCCTCTACCACGGCACGTATCCGTACGTCACGAGCCGCGACGTGACTGCCTCGGGCATACTCAGCGAGGTGGGCGCTGGGCCAAAGGCGGCGGACCACGTGGTGTTGGTGTTCAAGGCGTATGTGACCCGCGTGGGCGCTGGGCCCCTCCCCGGGGAGCTGCCCCCAGAGGAGGCCGAGAAGAGGGGATGGGCCGAGAGGGGGGCCGTGACCGGTCGTCCGAGGAGGGCCGCCCCCTTCAACCTGGAACTTGCCAGACGCGCGGTGCTTCTCAACGACCCCGACCAGGTAGCAGTCACCAAGCTGGACGTCTTGTTCCCAACGGCCAGGGGGGCCACCAGCTGGGATCAGTTGCCGCAAGACGCACGTAGATGGATACAGTCGCTCGAAGACGGGCTCAATGTCCCCGTCACGCTTGTGGGGACTGGGCCAGAGCCCCGGCACATGGTCGACCTGAGAAGGGAAAAGCTGGGTCCCTAAGTTTGCCTACCTGTCCAATACGCGTGGCGCTAAATTAGATGGGTCGTCCGGCGTGGTTTTGGTCGTTGGACTGGGTTGGGGGATGCCTATGGTTGGGCGTCAAAGAGGCATGGACGCCGGAAAGAGGGTTATGGGAGCCTGCCCATGTGAGGGCCAACGGCAACCCCCATTTCCTTTCGTGGACGTCCACATGGAAGACCCACACCACAGAAAGCCCATCCAACAAAGAAATTGTGGTGCGGCCGCCGGGATTCGAACCCGGGACCTCCCGGTTACACGGGCCTCCCCTTTATGAGCCTTACGCGGGGCCTGGGCCCCAGGGCGCTCTAACCACAGCCTGAGCTACGGCCGCTTGATGCACATCACATGCATCAATTTAAGCTTTGCCCAATAGTTAGGGCTAAACGTAGGCCGAGCCGTCCCCTGAATAGGCCGAACAGGCGGCCCGATGGGCGCCGTGTCTCCTCCCTGTGGGGCTCGTCCCGTTTCCATACAAGCAGCACGTATCCATTGCCCACTACCAGATCGGTGGGACAAGGATCGACCAGCTGTGGGTCTACCCTGGCTAATACCCGTTTGTCCTCCCTCCACTCGAACAACGTGAAGATCACCTTGATGACCATCATTGCAAAGAGGGCTGCCAGCGCCGCAATTGCGGTTATCACATGTAGGTACAGCAATAGGAGGGGCACAAGCGCTGTGAGGGCCAGCACCGGGCCCAACCTAGTGTTGAGCCGGTGAAAGCGCGTGGACTTGACGTCGCATGAGTCCACCACGTAGGCCCCAGGGGGCAGCCCCATGAACGTGTTGAACAGGGCCAGATACGTTTTTCCCCGTTCCACCAACTTTAGCAGGCCTTGAGGTAACGCCACAGGCACGCTTGCCAATAGTTCCCTGGACGCGCCGACAATGAGGAACGGCCCCTCCTCCCCCAGTACCAGGTAGTGGCCGTCGTACGGGACGTAGTAGAGGTCCATCTCCCGCTCCAACACCTTCCTCTTGAATCGATATGACCACATCCAACACCTTACTTGATTCAGAAACATTAAAAGTTTTACAATATATAGCTACTTCACCTCGTCCAGCGCGGCCCTTATGGCCGACAACGATTCCGCGACAACGTCCTCGCTGTGGGCCGCAGAGGTGAAGTTGGTCTCGTACTGGCTTGGGGCCAAGTAGACGCCGCGCCTGACAAGAACGCTGTGAAGGGATAGGTACCTATCCACATTGCTCTTCCTAACGTCTTCTGGGGTCCTTACAGGTCCACGCGCAAAAAATAGCTGGAACATGGAGGCCGCCCTATTCACAGACACGTCGATTCCCTTAGCGCCCGCAATTTCCTCTATCCCCTCGGCCATTAGGGAGGCCGCGCTGTCGGCTATCCTATACGCATCGCCGCGCTCCAATTCCCTTATGGTGGCCAGCCCAGCAACCATGGATATTGGATGGGCGTTGAACGTTCCCGCGTTGTACATGGGGCCTGAGGGCGCCACGAGCGACATGTACTCCCTTTTTCCCCCAAAGGCGCCTATTGGGAACCCACCCCCAATCACCTTGCCGAGGGTCGTTATGTCCGGCAACACGCCGTAGAATGCTTGGGCCCCGCCTAGGCCTACCCTGAACCCGGTCACAACCTCGTCGAATATGAGCAGCGATCCGTGCCTTGCCGTCTCTTCCCTGAGCAACTTTACATAGTCCCTGTCCGGAACCAGGAGCCCATAGTTGGCTGCTATGGGCTCAACTATAACCGCGGCCACCCTCTCGCCGTGTTCCTTCATAGCCCTCATGAAGGGCTCCGGCTCATTGTAGGGCACCACTATGACGGTCCTCACCACGTCGCCGGGTATACCGCTGCTGGTCGGCGTCCCCCATGTGGCGGCCCCAGAGCCCGCCTTGACTAACACGTAGTCGTGCGACCCGTGGAAGTTCCCATCAAACTTCACTATTAGGTCCCTCCCCGTGACCGCCCTGGCAAGCCTAATGGCGTTCATGGTGGCCTCTGTGCCGGAGTTCACGAAGCGCACCATGTCTATGCTCGGCACGTGCTCGACGATCTTCCTGCCCAGCTCTACCTCCACTTCCGTGAGCAATGCGTATAGCCAGCCGTTTTCCAGGGCTTCCCTAACGGCGTCCAACACGGCCTTTGGCCTGTGGCCAAGGATAAGGGGACCGAAACCCATGCAGAAGTCCGTTAGGCGGCCCACGTCAGCGTACAGGTAGGGGCCCTCAGCCCGTAGGGCCGTCAGGGGACGGGGAAGGTGGGGTAGTGCCCTTGCAGGCGAGTTCACACCGCCCGGAAACACCCTCCGCGCCTCCTCCACTATGTCCATACCACTGTCTGGCCCCACTTTAATAATGGTTCCGAAAAACATATACCGGATCCCCAACGCCATCCATGATGATAGGCGTAGTCGGCTTAGGCGCCGTAGGCATGTTCCTCGTGTACTCGCTTAACAGGGCTGGGATAGAGCCCCTCGTCGTCACACGTACCTGGCATGACGACTACGTGTTTGTAGTGGGCGGAGAAAGGGTTAGGCTCAGGTTCAGGAGGGTGAGCTCGTTGCCGTCCGATGTGAAGAGGACGCTGCTATGTGTGAAGGCCTACGATACCTCCAACGCCCTGAAAAGCGCTGTCGGCACCGTAACCGTGTTCCAGAACGGCATTGGAGGGCTCGAACTGGCCAGGAACATGCTTGGACGTGCGTACGGCGCAGTCGTCACGTATGGGGTTACGCGAATAGGGGGAACCGCAGAGCTGAGGGGCACAGGAGAAATAATATTGGACGATGCGTACATTGCCGAACTGCTGGAGCGCGGCGGTGTCAGGACGCGGGTTGTGGAGGATATAGATAGCTATAGGTGGTTGAAGACCATAGTAAACGCCGCAATCAACCCTATCACAGCGGTGTTAGGCAGCAAAAACGCCGTGATTTTAAGCAACCCATGGGCACGATCACTTGCCGCGCAAGTGGTCTCGGAGGGCAAAGCCGTGGCCAAGAGACTTGGCATAGGTCTGCCGGAGGACCCATGGACGTCGCTTGTCAGGGTCGTGGAGGCCACAGGCGAGAACATGTCCTCCACGCTTCAGGACGTTCTGGCGGGCAGGCCTACGGAGGTGGACTACATGAATGGGGCCATAGTCAGGTACGGCTCTGCGCACGGCGTTGCGGTCCCCGTTAATAGGGTCCTGTGGTTCGCCGTCAGGGGTCTTGTTCAGGCGGGTTTTGCTTCGAGGCGTGTGGCGTTTCTGTGCGGTGCGTGTATGTAGACTTTGCCGTTTGACAGTAGGTGCCAGTTCGGGGGCCCTACTACGAAAAGAACTCGTCCATGGGGCGATTTTGGATGGATGCAAGCAATGCGCCTAGATCCACGAATCGATCGTAGTCGTTGCGCCCTATGGTGATGGGGCGTGGCTCCGCCACAGGCATGGCCCTCCAGGGCCCTTTGCCGTACTTTACCACCACCATGGCGCGGCCGTGCGACCGCCTGGCGAACTCCACGAGGCCCCTCATCTTCTCCTCGTCCAGGTATATGTGAGTCGGCTTGCCCCGATACTTGGCCTCCATCACGAGGACCACGCCGTTACATATCGCCACGATGTCCGGCACATACCTCCTACGGACCCCACCGCCAGATGAACAGCCTCTCAACACGGCGCATCCCCTTTCCCAGAAGTAGAGGGCCAGGTTCCTCTCGTGGGCTGTCCCCTTACGTTTTGGACGTGCCATATTAGCCCCTAGGGACAGGTAATTAGGCCTAGTGGGGCCAGCCAACAGCCTCTGTTTTCCCTGCTGGTGCTTCCGCTATCGAGACATTTTTAACTTGAAGTGTTTTGTGGGGCATGCCGTACATAAGATGGCTTGGCCACGCCGCTTTTGAGGTGGAGCTACAGGGAAAGAGGATACTCATAGACCCATGGCTTTCCAATCCTTTGTCCCCGGTGAGTCCAGCGGACATAGGACGGACAGACTTCATACTGTTGACGCACGACCACTTCGATCACCTCGGTGAGACCGTCGACATTGCTAAGAGGACGGGGGCCACGGTGGTCGCGATATATGAGGCCACGCTTGAAGTTGCCGAGAAGGGAGTGGCAGAGGCCAACACCTTGGGCATGAATATCGGCGGAACTGTGAAGTTGACCAACGAAATAGAGGTTTACATGACGCCTGCGGTCCATAGTGCCAACAGGGGGGCACCCGCCGGCTTCATACTTGTCAGTCCCGAAGCCGTGATTTATCATGCGGGCGACACGGCCGTGTTCAGCGACATGGAGCTGCTCGGAAAGATGTTTCCAATCGACATAGCGCTATTGCCCATAGGAAGCACATTTACCATGGGTCCCCGCGAGGCGGCAATAGCCACACAAATGCTGAGGCCTAGGGCCGTCGTGCCGATGCACTACAACACCTTCCCGGCCATTAGACAGAGCCCAGAAAGGTTCAAGGAGCTCGTCGAGTCGTATACTACGAGGGTCAAGGTACTAGTTGTAAATCCTGGGGACTCCATAAAACTCCCCCTCTAAGTTTTTTGTGTAGCGCGGCCTCCCACATAGACGATTGCCGGGCTACTCCCTCATCGGAGGGGTTCTCTGGCCTACAGGTATGCAACGGTGCGCGATCTAAACATTTAAAACGCTGTTTCGACATGCAATTAATGTACGACGTGGTGATTGCCGGCGCGGGAACTGGGGGCGCCTACGCCGCTTATCTCTTGTCCAAGAGGGGCTTCAAGGTCGCCCTACTTGAATCCAAAAGCGGGCCTCAGCTCGGCGTTAAGGTGTGTGGAGACGGCCTTGGGAAACACCACGTGGAGAGGATGAGCAGGTACTTGACCCCGAACCCCACCGTGTTCTCCAACGTCATCAAGGGAGTAGAGCTGTTCAGCCCTGACATGTCGGTGAGGTACATAGTCGCCGGAGAGGGATACGTGCTGGATAGGTTCGAGTGGGGCAAGTGGCTGATAAGGGAAGCGGTCAACGCGGGCGCGGAGTTGTACGAGGCCCATACGGTTATGGGACCCATATTGGAAAGTGGAGCGGTGGTGGGGGTGAAGGCACGTGACCATAAAACGGGCAGCGTGAGGGAATTTAGGGCCAAGCTCGTGATAGACGCGTCAGGATCGGCGGGCAGCGTGCGGACCAAGCTGCCAGAGGAATGGCCTATATCGGAGAGGCTACAGCCAGAGGACGTCTCGCACGCGTTCCGTGAAGTGGCCGAGGTGGAGGTGGATGTGGAGGCCCACGAGTATATAAAGATATATTTAAGCTCAGTTGTAGCTCCAGGAGGCTACTGGTGGATATTCCCGCGGGCCCCAAACATAATCAATGTGGGCCTAGGGATATGGGGCAAGCTCAAGATCAACCCCGTTGACAACTACAAGAAGCATATACTTCCGCTGCCCCTAATGAAGGGGAGGAAGGTGATACATGCGGGTGGGGGATACATACCTACCCGTAGGCCCCTAAAGTCGCTGGTCGCCAACGGCATTCTTGCCGTGGGGGACGCTGCGGCTGCGGTCAACCCCATACATGGTGGGGGCATCGGCCAGGCGCTCCTCAGCGCAGAACTGGCCGCAGAGGCCTTCGAGGACGCTGCGGCGGAGGGCAGGTACGATGCTGCGACGCTGTGGCGGTACAACGTGCGCTACATGCACGCATGGGGCTATAGGCAGGCCCAGCTGGACGTCTTTAGGCTCATGTTACAGACGCTCTCAGACGAGGAGCTCAACTACGGCCTTTCCCGCAAGCTGCTAACAGAGGACGAGATATACCAAATATCCGCGCGGGGCATACACAATCTGAGCCTGCTCGACAAGTTCAGGATAGCCATAAGGTTCATGGGTAGGCCTAGCGTGCTCGCCAAGCTTGCTACTGCCATACAATACGCGAAGGAGATAGGCGACATGTACCTGGAATATCCCGAGGACCCCAGCGGGCTGCCCAAGTGGAACCTCGCCGTGGTAAACAAGTTCAACGAGTTTAGGCGCAAGATGGGGCTGGGTCCCCTTCCCTTGTAGACCAACCACATGCAGTTTTTCAAACGTCAGATCGTCGAGGCCTATAGGGAACTATATAGAAAGGGGTACGTGACGACCATGAGCGGCAATATAAGTATGAGGATAGGCGACAGGATAGTCATAACGCCCAGCTACACGCCCAAACATATGTTAACCTTGGACGACCTGGTGGTCATGGACTGCGACGGAAACGTGGTGGAGGGCCATAGGAGGCCATCCAGCGAGTGGAGGATGCACGTGGCCATATACGGCACGCGTGGAGACGTACATGCAGTGGTCCATACACATAACCCCACTGTGGTGGCCCTTTACATGACAGGTCGACGGTTGGAGAGCCCACTTACCGAGGCCCAATACTACCTTGGAGGCGACCCCGTGCTTGTGCCCTACGCCGAGCCCGGGACCTGGGACTTGGCGAGGGCCGTAGCGGAGGCCCTACGACGTTCCAACGTGGCCGTCCTCGATAGGCATGGCGTGGTGGCCGTCGGCGATGACCTGTGGGAGGCGGTTAACAGGGTGGACGTCGTTGAGGACATGGCCAGATCGATGCTCATCGTCAGAGATGCAAAGGGTGCGGCGGATGGGGCCCCGACACGTGGTCCAACACCTTTATAGGGATGCCCACGGCGAGTTCACGTGATAGTGCCCAGCATAGACATATCGGGGGGCCGCGCCGTCAAACGGGTGCGCGGGATAGGCGGCACGGAAAGGCACGTAGTTGACCCTCTCCATGTAGCGGCCAGACTCAAAGGCAAATATGTACATATAGTGGACCTCGATGGGGCCAGCAGCGGCATGCCGGTGAACCTGGCCACTATTAGAAAAGTTGCGGGACAGCTGGATGGTCAATGCCAGGTTGGGGGTGGGGTAAGGTCTTTGGAGCACGCCAGCGAGCTGCTCCGCTCATGCCTAAGGATTGTGCTGGGGACGCTGGTATTTACGGCACCGGACAGGGCAAGGGAGATAATAGAAGCAGTGGGACCCGAAAAGGTGTTGGTGTCGCTAGATGTGCTGGGGGACGAGGTGATGGTTAGCGGTTGGAAAATGGCCGTGGGAAGGATCGGCGACGTCACGGCCGCTCTCCCCAGGACATGGGGGATAATTTACACTGATATATCCGTGGAGGGGACGATGGAGGGGCCCAACCCGCGGCCAGAGGTCACGTCTAAGCTCCGTAATGTGACGTCCAGATTGTTCTACGCAGGCGGTGTAAGGGACTGTAGGGACGTAGACAGGCTGTTGGGCATGGGCTTCGACGGGGTTATCGTTGGCATGGCACTTTACGAGGGGGCCATTGCCGAGTGCCTGTAGGCTGGCCCAAAGCGTACTGCAGGTCAATGTATAAGTATCGTCACCATGCGCATGGACATGGTGGTGAGGGAAACCAGGGAGACCAAGGTCTTCGTGTCGCTGGCCCGCGGAAGGGGGCCATTACGCGTCGAGACGCCCATACCCTTCTTCAACCATATGCTGGAAACACTTATGTTCTATGCTGGCCTACATGGGGAGCTACGCGCCGAGGACCTCCGCGGCTTTGACGACCACCATGTAGTGGAGGACGTGGGCATAACGCTTGGAAGGGCCATAGCGGACCTGCTGGGCGATAGGAGGGGCATCAAAAGGTTTGGGTGGGCCCTCATACCCATGGACGAAGCGCTAGCCGAGGCGGCCGTCGATATGGGGGGAAGGCCGTACTCAGTTGTGAGGGCCCGTTTCAAGCGGGACAGCATTGGGGGCCTATCCCTGGAATTGGTGCCGCACTTCGTGTGGTCGCTTGCCTACAATTCTGGGGCGACCATGCATGTGGTCCTGAGGTGGCACAACAACGACCACCATGGGGTCGAGGCGATGTTTAAGGCGTTGGGCACGGCCCTGGGCCAGGCCATGGCGGTCGAGGGCGACGGCGTGGCCAGCTTAAAGGGCACGTACTATTAGCGCCATGCCAACGCTTAGAGTCATACCGTGTCTCGACGTGGACAAGGGCATGGTTGTCAAGGGGGTGAACTTCGTCGGCCTACGGGAGATGGGCGACCCTTCCGAGCTGGCTGCAAGGTACGAGGAGGAGGGCGCCGACGAGTTGGTCGTACTAGACATCACCGCAAGCGTTGAGGGGAGGAAAACGTTCGTCGAGGTTGTCAGGAACGTGGCCGACGCGATAGGAATACCGCTCGCCGTCGGTGGCGGGGTGAGGAGCATGGAGGACGCGGACAGATTGTTCAAGGCCGGCGCTGACAAGGTCAGCGTAAATACGGCCGCTGTGAGGGACCCACAGCTGGTCTCCCGCATGGCATACGAGTACGGGTCGCAGTCCACCGTAGTGGCGATAGATGCTAAAAGGGCCGGCGACAGGTTCGAGGTGTATATATATGGGGGCAGGACGCCCACAGGGCTCGACGCCGGCGAGTGGGCCCGTAGAGTTGTGGAGCTTGGCGCGGGCGAGCTCCTCGTAACGAGCATAGATAGGGATGGGACCCAACGCGGCTACGACCTCGACCTACTCAGCACGGTGGTTAGGTCTGTTGGCGTGCCAGTTATCGCGAGCGGCGGCGCGGGCGCCCTGGAACACTTCTACGAGGCTGCCTCTGTGGGGGTAGACGCGGTCCTCGCCGCCAGCCTCTTCCACACGGGCGTACTCAGCATCGGCTCAGTTAAGAGGTATCTCAGAGATAGGGGCATAGAGGTGAGGCTATGAGGATAGGCTCCATCGGAGAGATACGTGAACGTGCAGGTGGGATCGAGAAGTACCTGGCCGAGGTGTCCACGATAATCGAGGGGGTGAGGAGCGGCGGAGTAGATGCGTTGGTCCGCTTCAGCGCTGAGATAGACGGGGAGGTGCCCGATAACCTCCTCGTCGTCCCTAGCGACGTTGGCGGCGACGAACGCGTCATTGAGGCCGCTCTGGACGCCGCGAGGTCCCTAAGGGAGTTCTATCGCGGTGTTCCTATTTCCGGGGGCTCGACGGACGAGTACATGGGGATACGTAGAGAGGTCAGGTGCGGCCCGGTGAGGAGGGTCGCCCTCTACGTCCCAGCACGTTACATATCGACGCTCGTCATGGGCGTTGTACCCGCAGTTGTTGCCGGTGTTGGCGAGATCTATGTGGTGACCCCTCCCAGAGGGCTAACGCCGGAAATAGTCACCATCTCCTACAAGCTGGGCGTCAGGGGTATAGTCCCACTGGGCGGTGCCCATGGCGTTACCGCTGTTGCTTTGGGCATAGGCGTTCCAAAGGTCGACAAGGTCACGGGGCCGGGGAGCATCTATGTTCAGGCCGCCAAACTGCTTCTCTCGCCGTACGTGGGCATAGACGGCTTCGAGGGGCCGACCGAGCTTGCCATATACACCGAGTCAGATGGGAGGGCCGCTGCACGGGACGCGTTGGCCCAGCTCGAACATGGACCAATGTCCTTCGCCTTAGTGATCTCTCCGTCCGAGGAGGCGCTTGAATATGTGGAGAGGGCATACGCTGAAGCAGCGAAGATGGAGCGCCTAGGCGCTATATACACCATGAGGCTAGGGCAGCGCGAGGCTGCTGACGTGATAAACGAGCTGGCCCCGGAACACGTGGAGATCATCGGGGCGCCACATCTGGCGGACAACATA
>JALWZH010000081.1 GCA_027002815.1 Thermoproteales archaeon
TCTATATCAGGGTGTCGCGGGTCATGTTGTGGGGCTGGTGGATAGACGAGTTCGACCCGTACATACGCTACTACTTGGCCTCGTACGTGGCCGAGAACGGGGCCGGTTGGTGGCTATTCGGCGGCCCGGTGCGGTTCGATGGGTTCTGGTACCCGTGGGGGGCTGAGTGGGACCGGATACTGTCTCCGGGCACGTCGCTTTACGGGGTGTTTGTGTACTGGGCGCTATCGCCCTTTGGGTTCTCTCTATGGCAGTCGGTGGTGCTTGCGCCGGCAGTGTTCGGCTCGCTTTCGGTGTTCTCAATGGCGTACCTCGTGTCACGTATAGGCGGACGCTACGCGGGCCTCGTGGCCGGCGTAACTGTGGCCTCGACGCTTAGCTTTGTGGAGAGGAGCATGGCGGGGTGGTTCGACGACGAGCCTATATCGCTATTCCTCATACCGCTGGGCCTGGCGCTCCTGATAGACGCGTCCCGCGGACGTTACTGGTTGGGGGCCCTGGGCGGCCTAGCCCTGGGATACGTGGCGTGGAGCTGGGGCGCGCACATATATATATGGAACCTCGTGGCGTTGGCCGTACTGCTGTGGCTTGCCATGTCCCTCTTCTCCATGAGGCTCCACGACGCCAAGCCAGTGGCGTTGACCTACATAACGTTCTATGTAGCCTACATCGTCATGCTTGCGTTTGTCAAGCGGTATTTCCCCAGCATACTGACCAGCAGCGTGAACCTGATACCTGTACTAGCGCTGGTGGGGGCTGTGACTGCCCTAGTGGTTGAACGCGTAGGTGTGAGGATAACCCCGTCGCTTGTGAGGAGGATCTCCATTGCGGTGCTTGTGGTGGGTATAGGCTCGCTCATAATCAGCGTGGCGCTCGGCCTCATCGGAGGCCGCTATCTGGCCGTCATAAATCCATTTGAGAGGCCGCCAATAGTGGCCAGCGTGGCGGAGCACTCCGTTACCAGGTTCATGGACATATATAATAGGTATGCCCTCATGATACCGCTGATACTGGTCGGGGCTGGCGTCCTCGCGTCGCGGCTGAGCTTTGGGAACCTAGTGCTGCTTTTGTATGTGGCTACTGGGACATATGCGGCGGCTGCAATGGTGCGCCTCTTGGTTTTGGCAGCGCCCGCACTCGTTGCTGCGTTCGCAGTGGGGCTAGTCGCACTGCTAAAGATGGCCATAGAAGGCGTAAGGAGTGTGCGGGCCTCGGAGGCCCGCATCTCTTTGGCCCTCCTGGCAGTCCTCGTCATGATAGGGGTTGGAGTGTCTGTGGATCTAGCGGGCAAGGTGGACGCGTATGTAAGGTTCCAGTCTCCCCCACAGATAGCGGTCTCAGCGGGCGCCTCCCTGGCCGAGGACTGGCTCGACGCGTTGATGTGGATATCAACGCGGACTGAAATGGGGGCTCCGGTCGCCGCGTGGTGGGACTACGGCTACTGGATATCCGTCCTCGGCGAGAGACCCAGCCTAGCCGACAACGCTACGTTCAATTCGACTCAGATAGCCCAGATTGGGAAGGCGCTTGTGAGCCCAGAGGACGTGGCTGTACGCATACTCCGCGACGAGTTGGGGGCCAAGTACCTAGTAGTCTTCATGCCGTATACGTACCTCGGCAGCATGCAGGTGCCGGGCGATGGGCCGGTGACGCTCAACGTCACGAACCACATGTTCGTGCACGAGCTTCCCACGGCCGGGGACTTTATTAAAAGTGTGTGGATGGCGAGGATAGCGGGGTTCAGCGACGAGTACATATTCAACAATCTGCTGGGCCAGGCCTCACTGCAGCTCTCCCAAGGAGGCACCTTCAGCTTCTTCGTGCCCCTGGACCTCAACGTGACCCTGTACAAGGCTCTTTTCAGGAAGGACAGGATATTCTGGATAGCCACCAACACCGAACTGGTGAGGAACAACCCGTTTTCTGTACCGCAGTGGCTCTTCGAGGGCGTCATGACGTTCACGTTTAGGCTGAGGAACAACACCTTTGTCCAGGAACCCCTGGTTAGGGAGCTCGGCGGATACGAGGGTCCACGTATAAGGGACTGGGACAGGGAGCTGGGCTTCCTGTCCGGGGTCAGGTACGTCGAGGGGTGGGAACCGCTATTGACGGCGCCGCAGTTCAAGGCGCTTAGGCTCGTGTACGTGTCCAAGCCCTACGGTTGGGTCCTCATATATAGGATTGGGCCAACCGCCTAAGTATACGTTCAGCCACGTCGTCCCTCACCTTTACGATGCCCGACATGACCTTGATTGCCACCCTGTACTCCTGGTACCTGTCCTGTGGGCTGAACCTGGGCGGATGCGGGTTCTCGAGTCTCCCGCCACAGTGGGGACACCTGTCCTTCCGGAGGGTGTAAGCCCTACACGTGGCGCACCTGCGCAGGATGGCCTGCACCATTACTCCTCCTTCTTTTCTTCGGCGAACTGTATTGAGAACTCCCCCATGTTCCTCCTCGCCTCTTCCTGGGCCACCCTCGTGAAGACCTGTATGGCGGTTTCAAGCGCCTTTCCCTCCCTGCTCATGAATTCGACGCGGTACCTGGGCGAGCCTATCGTGTACACCCTCACCTCCACGTTGGGCTGCTCCTTCTTGACCGCCTCCACGGCCCTGGAAAACACCTGGCCTATGCGCTTGACTCCGTCGGGGGCCACGGACACGAGCCTGGCTATGCCGACCTTCTTGATGGTGGGGATCTGTATGTTCTGCCTTGCCACCTCCTCCAGGACCGTTACTGTCCCCTCATCTAGGCCCAGCTTGGCAACGGCCTGTTTCCCCTCTCTGGCCAGCGCTTCCAATCCCCTCAAAGGATCGCCGAAATAGTCTTCCATCTTCCAGAGGACCTCCATGAGCTCCTCGGTCCTCTTGCCCATCCTACGCGCTGCTTGGTCCAATATGCGTACAGCCCTCAGCAGCCTTTTCCAGTGATACATCTTCTTCTCCCTTTCCTCTGGCTTGACCCTCTTCAAAGAAAGGTCTATGAGGCCACGCCTATAGTCGACGCGAAGCACCTTGAACACGGCCTTGTGACCCTCCTTAATGTAGTCCTTGACGTCGTGGAACCAGGAGTGCACTATTTCGCCTATGGACACGTACGCCTCCTTACCCCCATACTCGTCGAGCATGACGTACGCTCCGTGATCTACGATGTTCTTGACGGTGCCTATAACGAGCTCGTCCTCGTTCGGCAGTTCCCTTCTGGCGAGCCTGAACCTAAACGGTATGACTATCTCCCCTTCTCGCCCCTTTTCGCGCCTCACGGTCACTATAAGCCCAGCGTTAATAAAAAAGTTATGTCGTGTGTTACCCTATCCACATCCTCTTGCCTATCTTCTCCCTTATGTATTCATGTAGGAACTTGAGGCCATGAGTGGACAGGGCCTCAATCTCAACTTTTTTCCTTCTCTTGAGGAACAGCGAGATTTCCCTTTTCCATTCCTCGTTTTGGAACCACGGGTACCTGAGCAGTTCCTGGGCGCGCTTTACGTCCCTGTCGGTGGCCGCTATTACGTATTGGTCGGAGATCTTGTACGTGTCCACGTCGCTGGCCGTCACGCCCAAGAACTTCGCGTCTGGGGTGGCAAGCCGCTCGCTCTCGTAGCTGAGCTTTATCGAGCCGCTCTTATAGACCGAATATATGTACCACCCGTATGGGTCCCCATCGGTTAACACGTATATGGGGAGCCCGAACTCCTCGTTAAGTCTGCGCACGAACCTCCTTGTGGCCCTATCGGGCATGCCCTTGGCGGTTACCAGCAGGGCTTTTTCCCGTTCCCAGAACTTCTCCCTGACCAGCCTCTGGAATATGGCGTCCTTCTCCACTACAAGCACGTAGGAGGCGTCCACCCTTACTATTTCAAGACCATCCACGTTGACCGGCAAGCTCAACGCCGTCTCCCCGAAACGCGAGGCGTCGAGCTCGTGTCCCTGGGACCTCACTACTATGGGCCCCACTATCTTGCCCTTTACGTCGGCTGAGACCCCCATCTCCTCCCTGAGGGCGCCGGCGGCGACCTCAATGTCCTCGATGACCGCGTTGCTCTCGGACTGTTCGTCCCAAGTGTTCTCCCTATGCACCTTGCCGAGCGGGTCTTTGAAGCTTATCGTGTGCTTCCCATTGTAGTAGAGGTCCCTTATGGTGGGATATACGTCGGACCGTATTGCCTCAACTATGAGCCTCAGCATGAGCATAGTCTGCATGAACTTGCGCGCCTCCTTAAGGTCCAGGAAACGCCTATGGACCTTTTCCTGTCCCAGTAGGAGCATCCGCCTTTTAGGGTCCCAAACAGTATTGGCCAGGGTCCTCGCCGGTATTTCGAGCATGGGCTCGTCTCCCCTAAGTATCGCGTCCGCCACCTTTTTACCCCAGTCCACGAGCAGGCCAAGGACCTGCTCGCGGGTTTTTCCGGGCATGGCGCAACGATGGGACGTCATTTAAATATGCTCGTGTTTTGCGAGGCCTATGATATATGTGGGTACAGCGCGTGGGCTAGTCCCCGATTTCCAGGGGTACCCTATACAAGGCCCCCCTCTTGGCCCAAGCCTCCACGTGTCCGTCGCAGACGCTGTAGATCACCCAGGTCACTGGCCAGAGATCCATGTACTTTAGGTCTATGGGGCTGGGAACGGAGCCGCAGGGATGCGTGTGGAGCAGGCCCAGGAGCTCCAGATCGCTGTTCTCGGTTAAAACCCTGTACATTTCCTCTGGGTCCACTAGGAACGCGGTCCTGCTGTGCAACACGTTCACGAGCCTTACGCCTCTAACCACGCGGTCTTCGACGCCGAAGAGAACGTAGACGCACTCCTCCTCGGTGCACGAGGAGAGCTCCTCCACCAGTTGACGGGGCAGCCTCACGCTACCGGTCTCACAACGGGCCGTCCATAGGCTACTTCCTCTTGACTATGTCGACGCCTTTTAATTCGAGCTCCCTCAGGGCGGTCTCCCTGGCGTCCCTTCCAAGCGCCTTCCAATGTATGACCGCCATGTTCACGGTCTCGCGACACCTATCCACCGCAGCCCTAACGACCCACCCGTCTATCTGCACGTACTTGGGCACCACATGGCATATATCCATTTCCCCCCTAACCACTCTATCCACGAGCACCGAGTAATGCAAGTCGCCGATGGACACAGCTATCGGCGGCTCTGCCCAGTGCCTTTGCAAGTCCCTCAGCGCGCGTGTCAGGACGCCCACCCACTCCCTGCTAGTCCACTCGGCAGGAGTGGATCCCACCTCAATGCACACTATAGGCGTGTCCACGGTGGGCCCGTGGTGTGTGGCCTCTATGGCCACGGGCACCTTGCTGGCCGCAGCGCTGTGGACGGCCCTGACAAGGGCGCCCATCAGCCTAGCACTCGACACAGATACGTGCCGCGGGCTCCCACCGTGTTGGGCGTCCTCAGTCCAGTTGCCGGTGGCATGGACCGTGTACATGGGCCGCGGATTCGACATTTCATGTCTACAGGGTATGACCACGTACCCATCTTGTGGAGGATTCGAGTGTACCGCGTCGACGTCCTCGACGCTGACGATGTAGGGGCCCCACCTATCGCCGTCCACCTCGCCGCTTATCATATCGTAGAATGTCCTGGCCACGGGATCCCTCAGAGGGATGTGTATCCTAATCCGTTCCAACGAGGCCATCCACGCTTACCTCGCCGACTACCGTTGGCGACTCGAGGCCCACGTTGGTCAACACCTCCGGTGTGACCTCCCCAACGAAGCCCACACGCCTCTCCCCTATACGTATAGCCGCCGTACGTTCCGGTATGAGTCCGTCCACTTCGAGGCGCTCGTAGACCGGTTTAAGGCCTAGGTACCCCAACAACGTGTTCACGGCAACCACTCCATCCGTAAGCGTCGCCTTGTCCCTACACAAGATAAACGCGGCGGTTTTCTCCACCGTGTAGCCGCGGGCAACATCGCCCACCTCGAATATCCTTATCTCTGTGGCCGGCATGTTATACGAGGCCACCACGAGTAGCTGTGGATATATGTGGTCCCTAACGTAGGCGTACCGTTCTGACACGGGGTTAACGACCCTTATAAGCGGCCTGCGCCTCATCACCAGCTCCTCCATGACTTCCCGTGACGTAAGGACGTAGTTGGCGACCTCCTGGAAGCCCATAGCCATGAAAGCCCTCCTCAAAAGGTTGGCTACGATCTCCACCTCGTTGCGCTTCCCAACGCTGAACTGCTGGGGGAACTCGCGCGGAAGGTTTTCATAGCCCAGAACTATGGCAACGTCCTCTATGATGTCTACAGGGTGAAGCACGAGGAACCTATAAGGTGGGACAACCACTCTGCCGTTAGTGTAGTCGTACCTAGCCATTGAGAGTAGGTCGGCGAACCGTTCCTCGTCCAACGTAATGCCCAGGTGTCGGCTTGCGTGGGCCGCATCAACCTCCAGCTCCCTATACGTGATGATGGGCGCCGTCACGTTCCCATCCCTGTACCTCATTTCGACAGTGCCCAGCCGCCTACTCCTCGACCTTTCAAGTAGGCTAAACACAAGCACATTGAGCACGTTAAGGACCAGCCGCCTGTCGGTTCCTGTAACGTCTATCAAGACGTTGCGCGTGCCTTCCCGGACCTTGTTGTGCTCGGAGCCGAGCACGGGCACCACGGTGAGTATGTTGCCCTCGTCGTCGAATATAGCTGGGGGCCTGTCCCCCCTTATGTGGCGGCCATACCTCTGCCCCTTCTCGGTGCCGTCAAGCACCTCGCCTACAGTCATCTCCCTCTCCTCCCCAATGGGATGATACGTGAAGCTCCTTTCAACACGGCGATAGTATAACGGCGGACTCACCCTATCGAGGTCGTAGAAGCCTATGGCTATGGCCCTCCTATCCCGGCCAAAGGTCTGACCAAGCTTTTCCTGTAACTGTATCATCTGCTCGATCGCAGCGGCATCGACGTCGACGTCGTACACCACCGCCATGAAACTATATGGCCGTTCTTCTATCACATCGACGTAAGTTGTTACGCCGCTGTCAACAACCTTACATCTAGGTGCTCCCACCTCGACGCGTTTGAGTCCCTTCAGGGTCCTGGCGATGCCCTCCACGCTGAAATGGTCCGGCCTATCGTGAGTGACCTCCATCCTCACCAGCCCCTCCTCAACCGACTCGACCTCCCCTTTAACCCTGTACCTCAGCAGTTCGAGGGCCTCCTCGACGCCAATTCCCGTCAACCTTTTCAGGTCCCATGCATAGAAGGAGACAACCGGCACGTGGAGGCGTTTCGCCCCAGAATTAAAGTTATTCCCGTCGCCTAGCGCCCAGCCTGTTTTCCTCGACAAGCAACATGCCTATTCCAGTGAGCGTGATACCCATCCCCAAATATGCCGCTATTGGGGGGTACTCGCCGAGTAGGCCCATTGCAAGCAGTGTGGCGCCCACGGGCTCGCCCAACGTGCTTGCCGTTATCACGGTAAGCCTACCGTATCCGAGCAGGTAATTGATCGCGGTATGACCGGCCAACATAGGCCCAGCCGTCATGGCTAGTAGTAGAAGTAGGGTCTCGCCGTCAGCAATATGGAGGGCGGCGCCCCGCACCGTGGCTATGGCAAACGCGACTAGCATGGCCGTGGCGTATGTAATCACGGCGTAATCGAACGTGTTGGCGCTCTGCCTGGCCAATTTGCCCATGGAGAAGTACAGCGCGCCGCTTATCGAGCCCACAAGGGCCATTATGGGTCCCAAAGGGTCCCCCTCCGAAAGCCCTGCGGCGAGCGACGTGACTGCTATTCCCATGAAGGTGATGCCGACGCCTAGAACGGTGACACGCGTCACGGGTTCCCCCATGGAGCGCCCGATGAAGAGCGTGAACAGTGGATACGTGCTCACGAGCGTGGTGCTCACGGCCACACTTGTGCGCTCCAGCGATAGGAACCACGACACGAAGTGCACGGCAAGTGCCACGCCGCCCACAGCGGAGTATTTACACCATGCGCCTGGCCTAGGCACCCTACCTGCGAGGGCCAGGAGTATCGGTACGGATAGAGCCAGCCTCCAGAACGTCACTGTTTCTGGCCCTACGCCGCGTGCATAGAGGAGCCTATATATTATCGCGGAGGAGGATATGGCTATTACGGCCAGAGAGAGGACGGCCACCAGACACACGCCCCTACACTCCACGACGCATCACTCATTTGGGCCTTAATGTCATTTCCTGGACTCGTAATTTTTTATTTTCTGTAATTCCCGTGAAGCGATGTTTGTAGAGGTGCCTTTGCACATTACTGGTTTTTGGTCCCCCTATTACTTCCCGGACCCGTTAAGAACCGGGTCCGTGGGGGCCGGGATACTGCTTAGGCCGGGACTTGTGGCCAAAGTTGGTCCCGGTCAGGGGCTATACCTGAACGGGGTGGACCTCACAGACCTCGTGAGCGAACTTTACGCTGACGGTTCCGTGAAGGTGTTGGCCTCGGCGCCTGTCAGCATAGGCGTGGGGTATGGAGTTTCCGCAGCAGTATCGCTGGCCACAGCCATAGGCATAGCCGTACAGAGAAGGAGGACCCTTTTATGGGCGGCGCAGAGGGCACATGTCCACGAGGTGACCAAGAGGACCGGGTTGGGGGACGTGGTCGCGCAGTATGCCGGCGGATGTATAGATATCAGGCTGTCGCCGGGGGCCCCTGGAACCGCACATGTGGACCGCATACCCTGTCCCAACGTGCCTGTGTTGACAGTGGACCTGCAGAGAAGGCCTACCCCATCCATGTTACAGGAGCTTCACGACAGGATAACAATGTACGGCCAAAAAACCATGGAGATGTTCGTGGAGAGGCCTACATTCGAAGACTTCCTTCACCTATCCAATTACTTTTCACGTAAGGTTGGGTTCCTCACGGACAGGATAGAGGAGGTCATTAAAAGGGTTAAAGGCGTAATAGGCTACTACGTGAAGAAGGGCGTCCTTGTGATAGCCGTTGAACGGGAGTGGAAGTCGGACGTCGAGTACGTGGCGGCCAGGCTGGGGCCCGTACATGCGCTTGAGCCTACGTCAAGCGGGCTAGTAGTAAGGGGAGAATAACACGCCTAAGAGGTGCAGACCTTAAAGCTCATGGACCGTGGAAAAGACGCGGCACGTGAATCATAGCGCATCGACGCGGTGCTGGGCATGCGCCGTCCAGGAGACATTAATAACGTGGGCAGTTAGGTACACAATGATACCGCCTACCCATCCCCGGTATCGCTCCCTCCTGGAAAGGGAAAAACTTGTCGAGGGTTTTGAAAGGGGTCTAGTCGTTCCCCAGGGACTTATAGCGCATGGACGCGGCGAGGCGTTCGACTATTTGATAGGCGAGGAAACGCAGGACTTCGCTGTAAGGGCAATAGAGGCCGCGTCGGCCGCCCTCCTATTGGCGGAGCGCCCCGTGGTTTCCGTCAACGGTAACGTGGCAGCCCTCGTGCCGGAACATGTCGTGGCTCTGTCCCGGGAGATCGGGGCGAAGCTAGAGGTGAACCTCTTCTACAGGTCAAGGGAAAGGGAAGAGGCCATAGCAGCGGCCCTACGCGCATGGGGCGCGGACGAGGTGCTCGGGGTCGGCGAAGACGCCTCTGCGCGGATACCGGAACTGCAAAGCGAGAGGCGCAGGGTGAGCCCTCGGGGCATACTTTTGGCCGACGTCGTTTTTGTGCCGCTTGAGGATGGCGATAGGACGGAGGCGCTGAGAAGGATGGGCAAGACCGTCATAACGGTGGACCTCAATCCCCTTTCCAGAACGGCGCGGACAGCCAACATAACAATCATAGACAACATAACGCGTGCGTTGCCCCTCCTCGTGGATGTCGTGAAGCGACATAAGTCGCTAAGCCGCGACTCCCTGAGATCGATACTCGAAGGATATAGCAATGAGCGTACCATAGGCGAGGCACTGGACCACATATGTAAGAGGCTTAGGGACATTGCCTCGTCCCTTCGCGCCCTCAACACGTGTGGGGGCTAACGCGAGCCTCCTGGGCCCCCATTAAGCGCAAGGTTGTAATAAAAAATATAATTGTGTTTGTCCGCCGGATCCGTGCTCCTTAACAGACTTCACGGCGTCATCATTACCTATAGGGAAATACCCGTGGAGAGGCTGGGCGAGCTTGCAAGAGACATGGGCACGTGCGTGGAGATTGCCCGCCGTTTTTCCCATCCCATGTTCGCGCTGCATACATGTAACAGGGTCGAAACGTACGTCTACACGGACGACGAATCGTTTGTGGACAGGATAGTGAAGAGCTACGGTAAGTACGGCGTCGATGTAAGGACTGTTAGGGGGCTGGACGCCGTGAGGCACCTGTTCGAGGTCGCTGCGGGGCTCGACTCCATGTTGATAGGCGAGACGGACATACTGGGCCAGATAGAGGAGGCATTCGACCAGCAGGTAAGGGCGGGGCTCACCACCGGCCTTCTTAAAAACATAGTTGAAAGGGCCATAAGGGTCGGCAAACTCGTGAGGAGCAAAACGGCGATTTCCAGGGGTCCCCGCGGCATCGGATCGCTGGCTATAAGGTACGTGGCATCGAGGTTGGGGGACCTATCGGGGCTCAGGGTTGGCGTGATAGGCGCCGGCGCGGTTGGGTCCCGCCTAATTAAGGAGTTGCACGACGCTGGGGTCAAGGAACTTTACATACTCAACAGAAGCCTCGAAAAAGCGCGTGACTTGGCCTCAAGGTACAATGGGAAGGCGTTGCCGCTGGACGAAGAATCTTTGGCGCTGTGCTTGCGCCACTGCGATGCGCTGTTCACAGCAGTGTCCTCGTTCAAGCCGGTAATAACCGACATACCTAGGGGAAGCCGGCTCAAGGTAATAGTGGACTTAGGCGTCCCTAGAAACACGGTGCCCGGCCTAGATGTGGACGTTGTCACGGTGGACTCGTTGAGGGAACTGGCCGAGGTTTATAATAGGGAGCGCGCCTCGGAAGTGGCGTTGGCCAGGGCCATCATAGAGGCAGAGGTGGAAAGGCTGGAACGCTTGCTGGCACGTAAGTGGGTAGAGGAAATGGTGGCCCCCTATATGGGCCATGTAGCGCACGTCGTCTCCCGTGAAGTGAGTAAGGCCGGCATCAACGGCGTTGCCTCCATGGCTGTAAGGTCCGCCGCGTTTAAGTCCGTGGTCCCCTTTATAGACGTGCTCAGGGAGCTTGCCGAGGAAGGGAAGTACGATCTTGTCGTAGAAATCGTGGGTAGGCTTGGGAAAAGGCATAGTACGGGCAAGCCTTAATAAGTTCCACATATACCTCACATATGGACGACATAGAGACCCTGATCAAGAAGAAGGCCCTCGAGGCATGGTACTCCTCCAAATCGCGGCATGGAGATAGGGGCGCTGCCGATGTAGTAGAGGAGCTAAGGAGGATAGCGAGGGGAAGTAGGGTGGACGAGATAATAGAAAGGGCACTCGAACTGTACGGTGATGTGGCTAGAAGGGCCTTCTCGCGGCTGGTGGACCTCTACAGGGCTGGGTCCATTAGGGAGCTTTCGGACTATGAGCTCTACAACTATTTGAGGGGTATGGGCCTGCACGTGCCGCTACAGACGCGCGTCAGGGTTGTTAGGCGTGGCGAAAAGAAGGCCGAGGACCTAGGCGAGAGCCTAAGGGCGGAAAATTGGGGGGAAGAGTAATAGGCGTCGATCTTGCCGTTGCGAGGCCCCACACGTTGGCGGTGTTGGACGGCTGCTCCCTTACAGAAATAGCCGAAGTTTGGACAGACCAATTGGTCGATTATGTAGCGTTGTGTTCCCCGTCGCTGGTGGCGGTAGACGCCCCCCTCTCCATGCCGAAGGAGGGTCACCTAAGGGAGGTTGAAAGGGATGCCCGCCGGCTAGGCCTAAGGCTACTCCCCCCACTGTTGGGTGGGATGCGGGCCTTGACGCTTATAGGTATCGCCCTGCGCAGGAGCCTTGAAAGCGTCGGCATAAGGGTTGTCGAGGTGCACCCCTCATCAACGCTCAGACTTGCCGGCGTCTCCATAGACAGGATCACCAGATGGGCTAACATGAGCCTTAACAGGGATCAGACCGATGGCGTGGTGGCCGCCCTGACGGGCCTCGCATACCTGTTAAACGACTACACAGTTGTCGGTGGGGAGCTCATAGTGGCGACTCGGCTGCCATGTGTATAAGGGGGTCGCTCATCTTCATGAGGGGCCCCAAGCCCCGCATGGGTATATTAGTCGATGGGAGGCTTGTGGCCGTAGAGGCGTACTGCGGCGAACGCCTAAGGTTCCCCGACATCGACGTCATCTATAAGTGCCCTATAGGTGCCGCGGACATGGACATGGTGCCCTTCATCGTGCGTCCCCCAGTACCGCAAGTCCCAAAGGTTGCCGTGCCGGCATACCTGCTGGGCGAGGTTCATGACTGGGCGTTTGTATATGTGTACGATCCCCGTCTCCTCGTAACCAGGAGGGGAATAGAAATGTTTCAGGCACGTATCGACAAGGACAACTGTGTGGTCGTGTCCTAGATCAGCGCCACTGCCCCCCTCAACTGCTCGAAGTTTAAGCCGAACGCCTCCAAAACCTGTTCCAGCGTATTTTCAAGGTACTCCACGTACTTCTTGGTGTCCACCTCGTCCACGCGCGCCAACTGGACGGGCTTGACCCCGTTTGGGTCGGAGGTCTTCACGAACGCTACGACGCTGCCCTTGCCGATGTCCATTCCGTATTTCTTCAACATCTCCGCTGCCTTGACATGCTGCGGCTTATTCTTCGTATAGTCCTCTATGTCCTTGTTCAGGGAGACCTTTATTGCAAGCTTGTCCAACGTTAGGCCACGCGTCCTCAACAGTTCGTCGTACCTACGCACCAACGCCCCGATCTTTGTCCTGACGTCCTCAAGCCTGTCCACCGAGTCCATCGCCCTGAGAATGTCGAGGACCTCCGAGAAGATCTCCTTGACGAATTCGGGCGTGTTGCGCTTCTTGCCCATCATGCCCTTGACGTCCACAGACCCGTCATAGAGCACGCCAAGGTAGTTCTTCTTCCTGCTGCTGAACGCCACGTAGCGGTAGGCCTTGTCGAGCTCTATGTCTATGCCGACCGTGCTTTCTATGTGTTGCACGAATCCATCGACCAGTTCCTTTGGGGGATTCCATACGAAGAGGCTGTCTGTGTCGCCGTATATGGGCACTAACCCCATTTTCAGCGCTATACTTATTGCGTGTCCCATTACATACCTGCCGATGGCCGTGGTCAGCTCTGCAAGGGGGGGACAGTACAGGGGGAACGTCTCTGCGCCGAACACGCCATATGACGCGTTTATGAGCACCTTCATGGAGTTCTGCACCGTGTCATAATAGTTCTTCTCCTCTATGCTTTTGGCGCTCTTGGCGAGCCTCTTATATATATTGACCCTAAGATCCCTCAATAGGCCCACTATGAGGCTTGTGAGGCCCCTCCTCTCCATGCACACGCTGTGGCCGAGACCTGGCACGTGTTCCCTCGCATCGCCGCAATTAGGCGCGTTTATAACCTCGTAGGACAAGTTCCAATTCTTTATCACTGAGGGGTACAGGCTCGCAAAGTCGAACACGTACACGTTGAAGTATATGCCCGGCAATGGGTCCAACACTATGGCGCCCTGGTACTTCTTACCCTTTATAATGGCATGGGTCCTGGTCTGACCTTTCGCGTTCACGATGTCCTCCTTGTTCGGGATCACCCAATTCCTCTTCCTGTGCTCGTAGTACATCATGTTTCGGATCCAGGCGGATACCTGGGATCTGTTGAGGTCCTCCGGCGGTATTTTGGAGATTCTCGACAGGAGGAATATGAGCCTCATTACTAGGTCGCTGTTGAAGGTGGTGAGGTACAGTGTCAGGAAGGCATCCCTATAATTGTAATCTGCGAGTTCCCCATACGACATTTCGCTTACAGATCTACGTCTCTCTATCTTCTCCAGTCCCACTAGGGCCTGGGCTATCGCGTCGAGTCCCCTTTCTCCCCTGTACTTGCCTCCAAATGCGTAAACCTCTATGGCCTTTATGGAAAAGAACTTATACAAATCTATATGTATGCCCAAGGGGACAGTTATATAGTCCCTTCTACGAATTATAGGGATCTCCTCCTTCCTAAAGCCCAGCTGCAGGGCCCTATTGTAGAGGTAGGCCAGGTCGAACGAGTCGCCGTTGAACGTGACTATTATGGGATAGCCTAACATGGCCCTGAATGTCTCTTCAAGGAGCTCCCTTTCGCTTTCAAACAAGAGCACCTCGTATTCTTTGTCGAGGAACTCCTCCGGGGATATAGGCATGTTGCCATGCACGAGCAGGAGCACCCTCCTAAGCCCATCATTTCCAACCAAAGCCACCGATATCACCTCGTACTCCGCCTTTTCTGGGTCGGGCACCTTGTTTTCCATGGGCGTGTAGACTTCTATGTCTATGGCAAGCCTCCTCACGTTGGGTATGGGCGCCTGCAGCAGCTCCATCCACTCATGGGCAAGCTCCCGTTCTTCCGGCCGCTCCAAAGCATCGTACACGAGGCCTCTCACGTCATCGGGTATATGCACCTCGGCCTTCTCCATGTTCCCCCCCTTCACAGTATACCAGGCCCCGGGGATTATGCCCCTGTCAAATATATAGCTGTGGTGATACTTTATCCGCGACTCCCAGGACTGGGGAATCATGTTCCTTATGGAGTTACGGGACCCGCCTATGGCGAGGGGATCTTTGGCAACTATACGTGTGGCTATGACGTCCCTCAACTCGAGGGGATGGAACTTGCGTACGATCTCGATGTGGTCAAAGCCGGGATGTTTGAATATATTAGGGTGTTTTGATACGAGTTCCTCCGGCGTTGCGCTGGTCAGAAGGTAGGGCTTGTGGCCCGTATTGTCGTACCAGAAGTACACCTTGTCGTTGTACGGGCTATAGAGTTTCACCAATGCCTTTCCTTTATTGCCGTCATACGTGACAGAGAGCACGATCGAGGGGCCAACGTCAACCGCGTGCTCGCCTTCTATGGATATGCCGGCAACCTCTTCCTCCTCGAACTCTGAAACCTCCTCGTGCTCCGGCTCCTCCACGTACTCCTCCTCGTACCTGGCCACGTATCACACTACGGCGCGACTTTATAAGCATAGAGAAACTTTTTATCCTACAGTAACAGTCACGTTATATGGTAATCTACGTATCTTCCGATAGGCGGGACCAAAGGCCCACCAGCATGGCCACAGACCTCAAGAAGTCCATCATTGGCGATCTGCTCGACGAGGCTATACAGGGCGTGGCCATACTGGACGCCAAGGGGGTGCCCATAATACACCACCTCCCCAGCACTGTGACGGCCAAGTCGCTTCGCTCTATACTCAATGTGGTAGGTCTCGTGGACGTGGCGAAGCGAGGCTCCGACGAGACCATGGGCAGACTTCAGTACGTCGTGATAAGGTACACGAACTTCAAGCTGTTGATATACGAGGTACATGAAAAGGGCTGGCTCATATTGTTCGTAAATCCTCTATGGCACGTCGAGAACGTGCTTAATAAGGTGAGGCAGTTCGCGGTCAAGATAAGCCAGCTAATATAGTAGCCTACCTTTGGCCTCCTTTCCCCCTACCAAGCCTCTCATGTGCCTTTGCGAGTTCTCCACGTGCTAGTGCTATGAGTAGGTTCAGCTCGCCGGCAAGCACCGCAGCGCCTATTATCTCGGCGAACTTCACGGCGTTGCTGCCCGGGGGATCGCCCGAACCGTAAACCCCGAGCAGCTGCAGCGCCTCCCTTTGCGTGGGCAGCCAAGTACCGCCTCCTACAGTGCCCACCTCAAGGCTCGGCAACGTGACGGAAATATACAAGTCGCCGTTTTCCAGAGGCTCGGTCCACGTTATGCCCATGCTCGACTCAACGACCTGGGCAACGTCCTGCCCTGTCGCTATAAATATCGCGGTTATCACATTGGCGAAATGGGCGTTGTGGCCGTAGGCGTGGGCCGCCGTGGAGCCAAGCATGTTCTTCCGCATGTTGACGTCGTGCACGCTCCACGCATCTACCCCATACCTGGCCAGCACATCTCCCTTGATGATGGCCTCGCTTAGGACGCTTTTCCCCCTTCCAAGTATAAAGTTCACGGCATTGGGCTTTTTGTCGACGCACATGTTGCCGCTCAACGCCACCAGCCTGGCCTCGGGGAAATGGGACACTATATAATTGCATGCCCTGTCCGTCGCTATAGTGGCCATGTTCATGCCCATGGCGTCGCCGGTGAAGTAGGAGAACCTCAGCCACACGTTGTTGCCCACTATGTACGGCTCGACGCCGAGCAGTTTTCCATGTCTCGTAGTGCTTTCGGCCTCCCTTTTAATCTCGTCCATGTGTCCCTGCACCCACCGGACAAACTCCACGGCCTTTTCCACGGACGGAAGTCTGAAGATCGGCGCTCTACTCATGGCGTTCCTATAAACCACACTGTAGGCCCCCCCGCTCTCAGAGACCACCTTGCAGCCCCTATTAACCGACGCTACCAGGGCACCCTCTGTAGTGGCCAGAGGAATGTAATAGTCCCCCACGGCGTTTTGGCCCCTTAACCTCAAGGGACCTGCGACGCCCAGCGGCACCTGGGCTGCGCCTATTGGGTTCTCTATGTTACGGCCCACAACGCCGTTGAAGTCTATGACGGTGCTACCTATGTTCCTGAGCTCCACCCCGTATTTCTCCTCGAGGTATCTACGCCTCCGGTCAGCCGCCTTATTAGAATCGCCGATAATGGCGTCGAGCCTGTGGAGCGGGGTTTCCTCGGCCTTTACGGTCTCGTCTTGCATGCTAACCTTTATTTACCGGCCATTTTTAAGTTTCGATGGAAAAC
Source organism: Thermoproteales archaeon (assembly GCA_027002815.1). Taxonomy (GTDB): domain Archaea; phylum Thermoproteota; class Thermoprotei; order Thermoproteales; family Thermoproteaceae; genus WANN01. The sequence continues at coordinate 16,796 of JALWZH010000081.1, forward strand.
GTATATCTTGTAGGCGCAAGTCTAACAAAGCCGGGCAGACTGTACGACGCATCCTTCTCCCAACTGGCTGGGCGTGCCCTGCTAGATGCCTGGTCGGAGGCGGGCAATCCGGAGATAGACGCGCTGTTCGTGGCGTCAAGTAGCGCAGAGGTCTTTGAAAGGCAGCACATATCCGGCTCGTACATATTGGGCGAGCTGGGCTTGAGGCATACAGCCCCGATTAGGGTTGAGGGAGGGGACGCATCTGGGGCCTTGGCGATTGCGCTGGCCCACCATGCGCTGGCCAGCGGCACGTACAGATGCGTCGCTGTGGTTGGCGTGGACAAGCCTCATGACATGCCCACTGCGTATGTCACGGAACTCCAGTCAATGGCGCTGGACACGCACTTCGAGAGGCACATTGGGGCGACGCTTGCGTCGGAGGCCGCGTTGTTGGCCAACATGTACATGAAGAGGTACGGCATGGGCTATGAGGACATAGCTCAGTGGCCCATAAACATGCATGAGAAGGGTAGCAGGAACCCTTACGCTTACATGCGAAGGAAGGTAGATCTGAAGAGCATAATTGAGAGTGAGCACGTGGCGTATCCGCTTAGACTGTACGATGTGGCTCCCCATGTGGATGGGGCCGCGGCGCTTGTGCTGTGCAGCGAAAGGGTGGCAGACTCCTTTGTGAAGGTACAGTATGTGAGGATGGCGGGGAACAACGCCTATATCACTGAAAGGGACAATCCTCTCTTCTTCGATGCGGTGAGGTCGGCCGGCGTGCCGCTGCTCAAGAAGGTTGATGGGCCTGGGCCTCTCAGCATATCTGTGCACGACCCTTACAGCATAGTGGGGCTACTGCAGTTGGAGTCCCTTGGCCTTGCCGACCTAGGCAAGGCGCCTATACTGCTCAAGGAGGGATTTTTCGACAGTAAGTACCTCCTGAACATGAGTGGGGGAGCCAAATCGCGCGGCAATCCGCTGGGCGCCTCAAGCGTATACTCCGCTGTAGAGGTGGCCTGGGAGCTTTTAGGCAGGGCGCCTTACCTCAACGAACATGTGGAGCGCGGCATAGTGATCGGCATAGGTGGAATAGATAGGATAGGCGTGGGAATACTCATGACAAGATGAGCCG
>JALWZH010000082.1 GCA_027002815.1 Thermoproteales archaeon
CACGGCGTAGTGGCGGCGCTTCACAACCACCTCAGGACTTGTTTCGAGGACGAGAGGCAAATCGGCATGGCCCTCGAACATGTGCAGGGCCTGAGGCTGTGCCTCGACACGGCGCACGGCGTTGCCGCCGGCATGGACATAGAGGGGTTCATCTCGTCCTACGGCGACAAGGTGGCCCTAGTACACCTCAAGGACCTGAAGGGCAAGATGCCCAAGCACAGGGTGAGGTTCCGGAGGGACTTCGTCAACGTTGGGAGGGGCGTGCTGGACTTCGGCAGCATTATAAGGGCCCTTGACGCTGCGGGCTATAGTGGGAGCCTCATGGTCGAGGTGGAGGCGCTTGAAGGGGCGACGCCCTTGGACGTGGCAAGGGAAGCATATAATTACCTGGTGTCCCTTGTCTAGACATGGTGTCGCCATACGACATAGCCGTGAAGCTCCGCATAGAGGACCCCTCAGCGGCCCGTAGGGAGCTGCAGAGGCGTAGGAGGCCCAGCCATAAACGTAGTAGGGTGCTCATACTTGCCGTGGACCATACTGCACGCATGAGCTTCTCGGTCGGCGACGACAAGTACGCAATGTTAAATAGGGAGGAGCTCTTGAGGAGAGTCGTCGAGGCGGCGCGCAGCGGCGCGATAGACGGCATACTGGCATCTCCAGACCTATTTGACGACCTGCTGTACTACAGCGCCTATTTACGCGAATCGACGGGCGAGGGGCTGCTGGACGGGGTCATGCTGATAGGCACGGTCAATAGGGGCGGGCTTGCGGGCGCCGCCTTTGAGCTCGACGACAGGGTAACCGCGTATACCCCGGACGACATACGTAGGCTGGGGCTCGATGGGGCAAAGGTGCTCCTACGGATCGACGTCGGATCACGGGACACCGCAAACACCATCGCCTACGTGGCCGACGTGGCCAGGCGTTGCGCCGAGCTAGGCGTACCCCTAATGGTGGAGGTTTTCCCCGTGAAGTGGGATGGAACATCATACAGGTTCTCTGGGGACCCCTACGAACTGGCAGGTGCGGTAAACGTGGCTGCTGGGCTTGGCTGGGACACCACGGGGTACGTGTTGAAGGTGCCGTACGTTAGGGACTTTAAACTAGTCGCCAGGTCCACCACGCTCCCCATCCTCCTATTGGGCGGCGGAAGCGGGAACCTCGAGAGGTTCGCCGAGGAGTTGGCCGATGCGCTTCGCGCCGGCCCCAACGTGGTGGGCGCTGTGGTGGGGCGCAACATCCTGTTCCCCAGGGGGGGCACGCCGGGCGATGCGGCCAAGCTGGTCAGAGAAATAATAGACAGTGTGTCATGAGTGGGGAGGAACATACGTACAGTCATGGTCGTGTCCGTCCCGCAGGACCGCCACTAGCGATTTCACGTCGTCTATCGAGCATAGGTATACCGGTATCCCGACCGCCGCGATGGCCAAAGCCGCCTGCACCTTCTTCATTATGCCTCCAGTGACGTCGAAGCCCGTCTTCGCCGCGCTCAGCCTATCCACGTCCAGCACGTCCATCTTCCTGGCGCCGGGCGTGCCTGGGGGCGCCGTGTACACGCCGTCCACGTCCATCAGGAAAACGGCCACGCGGGGCCTGTAGAGGCGGGCCATGTCGACGGCGATGTCGTCGGCGCTTATTATCACGTAGCCGCTGGGCGAGGGGACCACGTCGCCGTAGAGCACTGGGGTGAGGCCGCGGGAAAGGGCGATGTCTATGGGCGCCCTGTTGTAGAGCGTCCTGCCGATGTATATGTCGCTTGGCTGTATTGGTATGGGCGATGCGCCGCCGTCAGCGAGCTCCTCGACCACTAGGGACGATATGCGGAGTACGGCGGTCTTGGTCAGAGCGATGCCTCTTGGCTCCCACTCGCCTGAGCCATAGTACTTCTCGGCCACGTAGTGGGCGAAGGAGCCTCCCCCGTGGAGCACAATGGCGCTCTCGCCCAGCATCACGCGGGCCACCTCCCTCACCTTGCCGTTCTTGAACGTCATAGGCTTGGTCTTCTCGGTTATCGCGCTGCCGCCCAACTTTACCAGCAGCATCAGTACTCCCTGAAAACCACGAACATGGCGAGCTCCTCCAGTTCCCTTCGCCGCTCTGCGTCGGGCAGAGCCCCAAGCGACTTCAGGGCCGCATCCATGTACCTTCGCGCCTCCCCTATGGCCCTTTCCCTGGCCCTGGTGCTGGATATGAGGCCCACAGCGGCGCGGACGTCCTCGTCGTCCACGCGGTCCTTGGACAGTATGCCGAGGAGAGTACTGCGATCGGCAGCGTCGAGCTCCTCAAGGGCCAACAACACCGCCGCGTTGCCCAGCTTATGCTCCTTTATATCCTTGCCAACCTCCTTGCCGAACTTGGCGACGTCGCCGAACACGTCCAGGACGTCGTCGGTGATCTGGAACGCTATGCCGAGGGACTCGCCGAACCTGGCCATTTCACTTATTACGTGCTGGTCCTCTGTGACGGATAGGGCGCCGAACTTCGCGCTGGCGCTGAAGAGGCTGGCAGTCTTAAGCCTGACGAGCCTCAAATAGTCGTCCCAGGCAACTGTGGGGGGACGCGCACCTACGAAGTACGGGTCTTCCCTCCCCGCCCGCTCGAAGAGTATGTCCAGTCTCTCCCCCTCGTCTATGCTCTTTATCGTCTTGGCTACCTCCCTCATGAAGGCCAGGGGCTTTGGGGTCTCGAGGACCGCCTCCTCTATGGCTTCCCTGTACCATATGCCGACAAGGATCGCCGCATAGTCCCCCAATAGTTTTCTCAGCGTCGGCTTCCCCCTCCTTAGGTCTGACCTGTCAATTATGTCGTCATATATCAGGGAGTAGTTGTGTATCAACTCCACTATCGCTGCTGCGGGCAATGCCTTGCGGCGGTCCCCCAAAGCGTCCGCAACTAGGAGCGTTATCAGGGGCCTTATGCGTTTGCCCCCCGTCCTTACCTGGTACATCACAGCGTCCCTAAAAGAGGGGTCCACGTCAAGCGACAGGTAACGTTCGAGGGCCTTCTCCACGTCTTCGCCGTACCTTCCGTAGAGGCTAGACACTATGTCCATGGTCCCAGAATGAGGAGCGGTTTAAAGTTATGGCCCTTCGATGGTGCTGATAAATACAGCGCTGGAAATCATTATTAATAACGTAAAGGCTTTGCGCGAGATGGAGCTTGCCCTGATAGTCGCCTTGCTGATATCGGCGTTGCTCAGCGTTGTATCGCTGAGGAGGAGGTACCTAAAGAGGCGGGGGGCCGCCATGGCGTTCGTCATGGGCTCGGCCACGGCCCTCGTCGATGTGAGGCTCTTCCTACTCCTAATAGCGTTTTTCCTCTCCTCGAGTGCTCTGACCAAGGTAAGGGGGGGATACAAGGCCAGTATAGGTCTTAAGGACGTGGAGGGGAGAAGCCTTGGCCAGGTGGTGGGGGTAGGTGCGCCCATACTGGCATTCACGGTGCTGGCGGCATACGACGCGAGGGCCTATGTGGCTGTAATCACGGCCATAGCAAGCGCCAACTCCGATACCTGGGCCTCGGAGCTAGGCGTGGCTTTTGGGGGCAGGCCGAGGATGATTTTTAGGCCGTGGGCACGCGTCGTGCCGGGGACTTCGGGGGCCGTAACATCGGTTGGCCTGTTGGGCGGCGCGCTTGGATCGGCCTTCATAGGCGTAATCGCGGCCGTCCTTGGACTGCTCACAACATTTCAACTGTTTGTGGTGTCCGTGCTTGGGTTCGCCGGCAACCTTCTGGACACCTTGCTGGGCGCCACCGTGCAGATCCGCTATATCTGTAAGGACGGGACGATAAGGGACGACGGGAACTGTGAGGTGTCCGAGGTCAAGGGGTCCCGCCACGTGGACAACGAGACCGTCAACCTGATATCCGAAAGCGTGGTGGGCATCGCAGCGCTTGCGGTTCTGGTTCGCTAGGTATATAAGCGTGGCGGGACCCCCCAATGTGCGGGTCCACACGGAGGAAGTGAGGTTCTCGACCGAGGGCAGGGAGCAGGTGGTGTTGTTGACCCGCCACGTGGAGCACATCGTCGAGCGGAGCGGCATTAGGGAGGGGCTATGCCTAGTCTATGCCCCACACGCCACCGGCATCCTCATAGCCAACGAAAACGAGCCGGGACTGGTAAGGGACATAGTGTCGAGGGTCAAGTCGCTTTTCCCCCCGAACGCCCCCTATGAACACAACAGGATAGATGACAATGCCCACGCGCACCTCGCAAGCGTCTTCACGGGGCACTTCCTCGTGTTTCCGGTGATCAACGCAAGGCTTGTGAGGGGGACCTGGCAGGAGGTCATGTTCGTGGAGTTGGACGGGCCGAGAGCTCAGAGACGCATAATCGTAGTGGTGCTGGGCACGTGACCGTCTTTCAGGACCGATGACAGGAATAGTACTCCTGACACCCAGCCAAATTCGAACGTCCACTATTAAAATTGGGCTGCAAGGATGTCCATGACGCGCACCGTCCTCACGTACTCACGCTTCGACCTAATTGTGAAGGCCGTTGCCAAGGGCCTAATCATGGCCGTTGCCCCAGCCCGGGGAACATGTATAAGCTTCATACCGCGCAAACTCCTGGAGCTGGCCGACGTGGATGTTGGGGCTCCCGTGGTCCTCACAGTGGTGAAGCACGTGATAGACAAGCTCGTGGAGAGCGGCCTGCTGGAGGCCGACATGACCCGCAGCAAGGTGAGGTACCGGATATGTAGGACTAGTCCTCTTTGGGACATGTGCAAGGGGGGGAAGGTCGAAGAGATAGAGAAGATCATCATGGACCTTGGACTTTAGGCATGTGGCTCGGGGGACCGCGTTGACAGGACGTAGCACATCGACATAGGAATGGAGAGGGAGCTCGTGGCCCGTATCCTGGAGCTTATAGGGGGGGAGGACAACGACGTGCAGTACCTTGAGATCGCCGGTAGGTTAGTCGCCCTGAAGATGGATGGGGCCGCTCTGTCCCACTACATGTTGCCGATACATGACATGTACGACGTAGGCTGGCGTGCCGCCATTGGGGCGCTCAGCGACCTATACGCCAAGTTCGTCAGGCCCCTGGCCGTGCTCGCGTCGATATCCGTCCCAGTCGATCGGGCCGCGGACGCCGTCCATATCGCGCGGGGAATCGCTGGGGCCGCTGCGTATAATGGGGCCAGATACCTTGGGGGGGACCTCAACGAGTCCGTAGGCGATGCAGTGATAGACGTAGCAGCGTTTGGCCTGGCCCCCCGCAAAATACCGAGGAAAGCACCCCCGGGGACAACGCTTGTGACTTTGCCCGTCTTCGGCCTGACCGGAATGGCGTTTAGGCACTTGTCGGGCGGCCCAAAGACAGACGCGGCTGTCAGGGGCATCGCCATGCTGAAGAGGCCGGTCCTGGACTGGTCGCTGCTCGATCATATACCTTTGAACTGTGTCAAGGCATCCATGGACTCGAGCGA
>JALWZH010000083.1 GCA_027002815.1 Thermoproteales archaeon
GTGCTCAGCCAGCTGCGGGGCAGGGACGTCACCATATTGATGCCGCTAGGCAAGAGCTACTATGAGAAGGCCCTGAAGACGCTGGGAATAGAGCCGCTCGCCAGGAAGTACGGCGCCAAGACCACGTGTTCCCAGCTTGCCGCAGACACGCATATAGAGACCGCCATGCATGGGGGGAAAAGGGCCAAGGTCAAGGCCGTCTCGGCCATGTTCGAGGACAGTATAGAGAAGGTGGTCATCGCCACCCCGACCACCCACGGACAGACAATAGTGTACCTGACGCTCCCCACTTTGGCGTTCGCCACTATTAACCCCAAGGACTGGCAACTCCTATACGAGGGTTTCAAGACCCTTTACATGAATATAGCGTACGTAGCACGAAGGGTTTCAAGGACCACATGCATAGCGGACGGCAAGACCATCATAGAGGGGGATGGGCCAATAAGGGGATTCCAGAGACATTGGGGCGTCATAGTTTACGGCAACGACTGTGGTGAGGTGGACTACGTGACTGCGTACGGACTAGGGATGGACCCGTTGGACCTCGGCTACATATACTTCTACTTCGACGGCAAGCCCAGCATAGACGTTCCCGAGCACGTCAAGAACAGTCGGATAGCGATAAAACCCCCAAGCAACCTCGGCCTCCAACTAACCTGGAAAAAGGAGCTTTAGCGACCCGACTGTTGGGCACCACGCCGCTTACGCCGCACCGCAGCAGAACACGTCACGTGGGCCGATGGGGGTGGGTAAGGCATAAAAACATTAACTAGGGGACGGTACTGATGATTGGCGCGTTGGTTGCCGAGCAGTGACGAGCGATGGGCGAGTATGACTAGGTATCCGCTAGGTCCACACCGCCCTTACCGATCTCAAGCCTCATGGCCCTCCTCTCGTGGTTCGTCATACGCATCTTCTTGATTATGAGCCACCGCCTCACCTCTCTGGCGGACTCCACGTCGTCCATCCAGAGATGTACCACGCCGTCGGCCACGTGTTCGAGGCCGAAGCCGAACGTGCTCTTGGTAGTCATGGCGTACTGGGACGTGAGGTACGCCGTCACGTTGTCCCTATGCGCAGCGATCTTGAACTGGTAGCTGAACTTGCGGGCCATGACCGGCTTGTCGGACCAGAAGGCCGACATGCTGTCTACAATCAGCCTCACATGTTTTCCTGGGCCCTTCCCCCCATGGGACACGTTTAGGACCTCGTAGGCCTCGTTTATGGCCTCTATTAGGGTGTCCATTGACAGGACGCCGTACCGCCTGGCCCTCTCCCCCTCCTTGGACCTTTCCGACATGTGGCGAGCGACCTTAAGGAGGCCGAACATGTCCACCACCACTATCAGGGGAGGCTCCTCGGGCCCCTTCCTCCACCCTAGCGAGTATATGGGGTACTCGTCCAGGTACATGCCGAACTGGGCGGCCTGCGTCAACACATCCCTGAACTCCTGCTCTGTAGTGACGTACACGACGGGGTCCCCCACCCGTAGGCCAGCCCAGGCGAAGTGCATGGAGAGGATCGTCTTGCCTGTGCCCGGCTCGCCGGTCACCGCTATCCATGAGCCCCGTGGTATGCCGCCCTCCAGCGCTCTGTCCAGCCTTGCTATGCCAGTGGAGACCCTCTCCACCACACCTGTAATATGCCACATTGTTTATAAGCAGCTACAGGGACAACGCGTCGAGGACGGACAAGGCAGAGTCCAACACTCCTCCGTCGCATATAGGGACCACGCGTGGGGAGCACCGCGGTGTACAATCCTCGTAGGAGGACCTGAACGCTATGTTTCCCCTGGCCACCCGCGCCGCTGGGTCGGGTCCCGGCTCGACGGGACATATCGCATAACCAGGGCCAAGATCCACAAGCCTGTGGGCATAGGCTATATATATAACCGCGCCCAGGGTAGGCCGCGGACGCGGCCTACAGTTGGGCAGGGACAGCACCAATGCCCTGAAGCCCCTCCGCGCAGCCACGACTCCTAGGACCGCGAACTGTTCTGCCCTGGCAGGAGGCGGAGGCACAAAGGTCACTTCGCCCCTTACATCGCCCTTGGGGATGAATATGAGGCCTCCACCCACGTCGCAGGCCACATAGGCGTCCGTTTCGAATAGGGGATGCGCACAGTCGCGCATAGTATTTATGTCCGGGCCACGGCAAAATAACAGTGACGAGTACACCCCGGCACAGAGTCCAATGACGAGAACTTACCCGGCCGATTCTCCCATGCGCAGGGCGCTCGGCCCAACCGAGGCGAGACCGCAACTGTGTCCTCCACAGCAATAAGCGGGGCCCGTACAAGCGTGCAGCTGTCCAAGGGGCAGAGACCGCCAAATAGGCTGTCCAAGCACGGTAAAAGGCTTGGTGCGGCGGCCGGGATTCGAACCCGGGATCTCGGGCTTTCTTCGGGGCTTGGGAGGCCCGCTTCAGTGGCGGGTGCGGTGCTTTTTCCCTTTCTCGCGCTGGGTTTTATGTGTTGCGTTTTAAGGTTTTTATCCGGGTTACATATCTCGACGCATGATCCGCATAGAGGAGGTCAGGCCCAGGTTCGAGAGGTTCGGCATGCACACCCATATACGTGGCCTGGGCATCAGGGACGGCAAGGTGGAGTCGATTGCGGACGGCTTCGTTGGGCAGGCAGAGGCGCGCGAGGCCGCGTACATGGTCGTCAAGCTGATCAAGGCGGGCAGGTTCGCCGGCAAGGGAGTCCTCCTCGTCGGTCCTCCGGGTACCGGTAAGACGGCGCTTGCCGTTGGCATAGCGAAGGAGCTGGGCGTCGAGACGCCGTTCGTAGCGATCAGCGGCGGGGAGGTGTATAGCGTGGAGATGAAGAAGACAGAGTTCCTCATGAGGGCCATGAGGAAGGCCATAGGGATTAGGGTGAGGGAGTGGAGGAAGGTGTACGAAGGGGTCGTAAGGAACATAGAGTACAAGTACGGCAGACACCCCTACAATCCATACGTGCAGGTCCCCGTTGGGGCCACCGTCAAGCTGAGGACGCAGGACGAGGAGAGGACCTTGAGGGTGCCGGCCGAGGTTGCTGCCCAGCTCATAGAGCTGGGAGTTGAGGAGGGGGACGTCATAGAGATAGACGCAGAGACCGGTCGCGTGTCCAGCGTGGGCAGGGCCGAGGGAGAGGAGTACGACGTTGGCCTAAGGAGGAAAGTGGAGGCGCCTAGGGGGCCCGTACACAAGGAGAAGGAAGTGGTAAGGTTCTTCACCCTTAACGATATAGATGTGTCCCTAGCCAGGCAGCGCGGGGCGGTCTCGGCGCTGCTGTTCGGCTCGGTGGAGGTGGAAAGGGAGATACCCGACGAGGTGCGGAGGCAGACCGACGAAGTGGTCAGGAAGTTCATCGACGAGGGCAGGGCCGACCTGGTCCCAGGGGTCCTCTTCATAGACGACGCGCACCTATTGGACGTGGAGACGTACGCCTTCCTCAGCAGGACAATGGAGGGCGAGTTGGCCCCCATACTGATACTGGCCACGAATAGGGGCGTCGCCAAGATCAGGGGCACGGACGTGGAGTCCCCCCACGGGATACCACAGGACCTATTGGATAGGCTTGTCATAATCAGGACCAGGCCCTACAACGCTGAGGAGGTCAGGGAAATAATAAGGATAAAGGCCAGGGAGGAGGGGGTCAAGCTAGCCGATGAGGCCCTCGAGTACCTGACCCAGGTAGGCGTGGAACACAGCCTCAGGTACGCCATGCAGCTCATGGTGCCGGCCCACATAAGGGCCAGGGACGCCGGTAGGGACCTCGTGGAAAAGGAGGACGTCCAGTACGTGAAGCAGTTGTTCGCCTCGGTCAAGGAGAGCGTCCAGTACGTGAAGAGGTTCGAGGAGCTTTTCCTGAGGTAGCCCGCACCAACTTCCTGGCGGTGTACAGCTCGTACCCCGCGTAAATCGCCAGCAGTTGGCCCACGTCTATGAACCACTGGCTCGTCTCGCCGACTCCTGGCACCACCACGTCGACCCTGTACGTGAGGATCCCCACTTCGGCACCCAATACGGCCACATGGACGTAGTGGGCCGCCACCACGAGGAGCGAGGTGTACGCGAGCACCAACTTACCCGTGAGGGAACGGCGCGCCACGTATGCGGCCATCATGGACGCGAACAGTATCAACGTGCCCACCAGCGCCGCCCTCCAGGGGAATACCCAGAGGGGAACGGCGTATGTTGAGGAGACGCGGCCGGAAGACACGTCCCCATAGCCGGACGGGTGCACGGATACGTCCGATATGAAGTGCTCCACAGGCACCACGGACGAGCCAAGTACAAGTACTGTTATCAGGGCTAGCAATAGGGCCCTCCTCCTATCTAACAATCCTGCCGAGGAACTCATATGCCCCTGTACCTATCGTGAAGGCTATGCTTATGACCAACGCGGACCAGAACGCCGCTGTCAGCGCCATCATGATCCTCAGTGCGGCCCTCTCCCCAATCCTACGCCTGAGCAGCGCCATGAGGAACTGACCGCCGTCCAACGGCAAGGCCGGCACCGCGTTGAGAAGCGCAAGCACGACGTTTATGTTGAGCGCCCAGAAATAGGCCCTGAAAAGCTCAGTGGACGCCACGTCCTCCTGCCTCACCCCGAAATAGGGATATACCTTCCCGTCCACTTCCCTTGACCCCAACACGACCTCCACTTGCTCCACGTCGCCGCCCCGCCTAACGTGCACCACCACGCTGTCCCCCGGGCTACAGGTCTCCCCGTATACCATTACGATGAGCGTCTGGAAGAAATGGCCGGCGTTATAGATGGGGGTGTCTATGCCGCACCCCTCTAAACGTATAACCACGTCCCCAGGCATGAGGCCGGCCCTCTCCGCCGGGCTCCCTTCAATGGTGCCGAGTACCACGGCTCCGAAGAGGCCGGCGCCGGCTAGCAACGCGCCCAGTCCCACTATTACCAACGCCAGGGCCACGTTAGACACGACCCCCGCTCCGAACACGCTCAGCTGCGCCGACGTGCTGGCTCCCCTCAGCTTTTCCTCGTCTGGCTCTACAAAGGCGCCGTTGATCACTAGGAGGCCCGAGAAGACCCCTATCGACCTGACCGGTATCCCGTACCTCAGGGCCATGTACCCATGGGCGAGCTCGTGGACCACAACGCCGACAAGTATGGACGCCGCTATATAGACCAGGTCCCCCCATGGTATTAGGCCCGGCACTATGGGCACCACCGGGCTGTACCTGCCTGTGGCTACAAGCTCGCCTATGTCCTGGGGCGGCCCAAACACCTGCTGCAGAACCACGTTGATGTTCTGGGCTATGATCGAGATGAACGAGGGGACCAGGAGCACGAGGCCGTCGAGCCTCACAAGTGGTATGCCGACAGTCATGACCGCGGCGAACACGCCTATCGTGACCGCGCTGAGGATCCTAATGGGCACCCAGGACAACAGTGCCGTGAGGCGTGCAAGGGCCCTCACAAGAATGTCGGTCGACTTGGCCATGACGGCTACGCCGAACCACACCCTGACAGATACCCCGAGGAGCCTCGAGACCGCTAAGAGGGAAAGGAGCACTGCGGCCCATAACGCCAGAAGGTACAGCGCCTCAATCGGCATGTATGGTTGATCCAGCCCCAACATCGTACGCGTTGGGCAATTCCCTTATTATGGCCCTACGCACGTCGATGGGCATGTGTAGGGGGTAGATCCTCCTGGCCCCGAGCTCCCGCAACTGCCTCTTCAGATCGTCGAACAGGTACCTACTCACCGTGGTCACGCCCAGCCCCCCCACAACGGTCCTGACCTTGCCTATGCCCACACCTCTCAGCACCTCGGGAACAATGCCAAGGGCCCAGGAAAAGAGGCCGCACCCACTTATCAATGTGCTTCCACCGACCACGACTAACCGTTCCCGACCAACATTAATAAGGCTTACCGGGGCCCAAGTGGGGGCCGCGTCAACGTCGCTGTAGCCCTGAGCGCCGCCAGCGTGGTGGGGATTGTCTAACGTCACAACGATGTGGCGTGGCCTGGGCAGACCAAGCGCGGACATGTTGCGCTCGAATTCCTCCGGGCTCGCACACGCGTCGATAGCTATGCCCAGCTCCTCTATGTAAACCGAAAAGCCGTGCGTGGGCTCTATGTCCCTGCGCTTGGAAACGTTGTCGCAGACTACCTTAATTTTTATACCCACGCATATCGCTGGAAACATGGCTGTAAATAAGATGACTGTGATGTATGCGGCCAGCCTCCTGGCCTTCGCAGCGCTGGCTGCGGTTTTCCCGGAACACTACCTATACATAATAGTGGGCTGGATAGGGATATTCCTGGGAGTCACAGTGGCATTTGGGGTGAGGAACGTGAGGAGGCTAACTAGGGCCGCCATGGAGATCAGGAAAACCAGGCAGCTGTTAAAGCTCGATCAAAAGGACGTTCAGAAGGCCATGGAGAAGGATAGGGAGCTCCAAGCCGAGTACAGGTCCTTCGCGAGGCAAAACATGAGGATGCTACTCTATATGATGCTGGCCATGGTGCTGATACTCACCCTTGTGCCCACGGCATACGCGGTCATATACGGCGGCATAGTAGGACTGACCGGCAGCGACGTGCTCGCCAGGTTCGTCCAGTTCGTCGCGGTGTTCGGAGTGTTCGCACTAGTGTTTAGGAGGGTGTTCAGGCCGCCTACCGCCATGTTCCCAACGCTTGTCAAGCAGCTTGAGGTGCACGAGAGCGGCATAATATTGAACGGCATGCAGGGGTACAAGGCGCCCCTCGAAGTCGAGTACGTCAAGGTGAGCAGGGAGAGGCGGTTCATAGAGTTTAGGACCAAGGGGAGCCAGCCCCAACGCATACGCATGTACGTGAAGGACCCAGAAGGGGTGTGGAAAGATTACCTTTCTAGGCTCATAAAGGCTGACCGTGTGGAGACCGACTAACCGAAGAGACTCGCGAGGCCGCCTGCAACCTCCTCTTCGCCGGGTCCCTTCTTCTCCTCCTCCGCCTTCTCCTCCGCGGGCGCCGCTGCGGCGGGCTGTGCAGCGGCTGCAGCTGGCGCGGCAGCGGCCACCGGCGCGGCCGCCATGGGCACCGCGGCCGCCTTAACAGCCTCCTCTATATTGACTTCCTTCAGCGCTGTGACCATGGCCTTCACCCTTATCTCGTCGGGCTGTATCCCAGCAGCCTGAAGGACCTTAGCTAGGTTCTCCTCGCTGATGTCCTGCTTGGCGTAGTGGAGTAGGAGTGCGGCATATATGTATTCCATGGGGCAACGTTAATATCCCGGTTTTAAAGCTTTCCGAGAATGCTGGCGGTCACGGCGCAGTGGGATGCGTTTAGGCCTCTTGTGGAAAGGCTGTGCTCGATGCTGGGCTGCACAGTGGTCCACATAGATTCGCTTAACGTCGAGGACATGTGCATGTCGGAGGGCGTGGTCAGGATACCGTTCTTCAAGTCGGAGAAATGCGGCTGCATGTTCCCCGACCATCCCATTGACAGGTTTCTGGACGTGCTCCGCAGGTGTGCTGAGTAAAGCTTAATAATGTGCTGAGCAAGCCCACTTAGCCACCCCGGATACCCGTGTACAGCGGGCATATGAGGGGATGTGGGTTACCCCGGCCAATTACTCTGAAAGGTTGAACGGTTTGCCCTCCCTGATGATCTTGTCCGCTATGTCGGGGGCCCTCTCCCTTAGCTCCCCCTCCACGCTCTTCAGGAACGCCAGGTCCTCGCCCCTATTCCTCAGCTGGTCGGGGAGGAGACGAGGTATCTCGTCTATTATGGGGTACCACCTGCCGCAGGACTCGCAGTAGAGCAGCCCCCTCACTATTTCTACCTTATGGCAATCCTCGCAGGGTAGTTCCTGGGGGTTCTTGAGCTCCCTGACCCTCACGTTCCTAAACGAGCAGTACTCCTCGCAGAAGGGCTTACGCGGCCACGTGTACTTCCTCTCCGGGAAAGTCTTCTCCTCCATCACTATGAGCCTAAGGGGGAACCTCTTGTCTATGGGACAGGCAAGTATGTCCATGAGCCTGTACTTCATGGCGGGAGATATGTGGCTCGCATTTAAACGTGTCTTCCCATGCGGGGGACACACCTTTATACTGGTCGGTCACTTTGTGTCGCGTGAGGGTCGCGTTTGACGCCCTGACGCCAAAGCAGGCCAGAATAGCGGCCACACTCTACTGGGAGGGGAGGAAGAGGGGCATCGACGTGGTGGTCACGTGCAGGGAGTACGACCACACAAGGGGGGTTTTGGAGATGGAGGGCGTTGAGGCCGCATGTGTCGGCGGCTACGGCGTGACCACCGAGGAGAAGCTTCGCAACGGTCTGGCCAGGCAAATGGCTCTTGTCGACCTGTACAGGGACGTGGACGTGGTGGCGTCCTTCGCGTCGCCGGACGCGTCCAGGGTCGGCTTCGGCCTTGGGAAGCCCGTGGTCACTCTGAACGACACGGCGCACGCGGACGCGGTCAACAGGCTCACAGTTCCCCTGTCCACATGCCTCATAGTGCCAAAGGCCCTGCCGCGCAGGGCCTTCGAAAGGTATGGGTGCCGCAGGATCGTGACTTTTAACGGAGTGTTCGAGCTCATGTGGATCCGCCGTTTTACACCTAAGAGGGACGTCATAGAGGCCCTTGGGCTTGCTGAGGGCGAGTACGTGGTCGTTAGGCCCAGCGAGGTCCACGCGTCGTACTACCCCAGCGCCAGGGCGGACCCGTCCCTCGACATAGCGAGGGAGGCGGCCAGGATGGGGTACAGGGTCGTCTACCTTCCCCGGTACCCGGATCAGAGGGTTGACTGGGCATTGATGCCCCCACGCACCGTCGACTTCCTTTCACTGGCATACTATTCGGCCATGGTCGTGACTGGGGGGGCTACCATGGCGCTGGAGGCGGCGCTGCTTGGGACGCCGGCACTATCGCTGTTCCCCCTGAGGTACTACACGGACATGTACTTGGAGGCGCTGGGGGCGCCCCTCTACAGGTGCTTTGAGGGGGAGCAGTGCATGAGGCTGGCCCGTAACATGCTCGCCGCCCCCTTCAGAAGGAGACCCGCCTTGGACGGCCTCGACGACCCCACAAACGTAATCCTGAACGTTATATCCTCGTTAGGAACCCCTTGACCTCAAGGTCGCGCCCCCTGACCAGGTAAATGCTGTTGTTGCCCCTCTTGGCGAAGTACTCCAGCATGCCCAGGGCAAAGGTAGCCTCGAGAAAGTCGGAGTGCTCCTCAACGCTGTTCGGCCCGCGCCTACTCATTGTAGACACAATTACCTTTATGTTGGCCCGGTACTTCCTCTCCAGGCTGCGCGCCACGTCGAGGAATGTGTCCCTGGAGAAGTCGCCGTATATCGCCGTGCATGGGGGACTGCCGAGGCCCACGGCGCGGCTCAGCCTCGACATGTACACGCAGGTCTCAGCCTCCCTGTCCTCGGGGCAGTGGGAGTGGCACACAGACGAGGCGTATCTGAGCAGCTTTTCGAGCACGCTCACCGGCATAACGACATACTCCTCGTCGGGGTTCAACGCCATGTATTGGGGTCTCGAAATGCTTAAAATAGTTGTCCTGCCTTCATGACGTGAGGGCCAAGGGCGTAGCCATTCTGAGGGCTAGAAAGGACTACGATGTTGCCATGATGGAGCTGAAGCTCGTAGGTCTCCGTGAGGTGTACACGGAGGGGCCTGCTATGGGGAGGCCGCTCGAGGACAGGATAGCAGATATGTTGCACTTCCTAGGCTTCCGCGGTCTCCGCCTCGTGGGGAGACGCGCGTTTGACGATGAGGGATCCGCCCTATACGTGATAGACATGTTCGATGGGCACGACGAGCTCGTCATGTCCATAGTGGCGTTCGAGGGGGCCAAGCTGAGGAGGGTCGTCAAGAGGCTCGCCGCCCATGGGTGGAACGTGGCCATGTTCTTCGAGGTCAGGAAGGCGCGGGTCCATAGACACAACAGGGCCATGTGAGCGCCTCACTCCAGTTCAGGGCTGTGTGCCCACGGCGGCCTCGTACCTGAGCAACATGTCGTGTGCATCGGGGCCCAACCGCTCTATCCAGTCCACCTCGTCGTTGGGGCATTCCAGTCGCGGCAAACAGTCGGCCAGCATGTGCGCGGTGTGGTGGGGCGTCCTGTTGGACACGTCCACCTGTACTAGGTACGTGGACAGGTCGAGGGATTCGGCGTACACCACGTCGAGAAGCTCTGCCACAGCGTTCTCGTAGACCTTAGGTTCCGGCCATCCTCGCCCAGTCAACTCGGCCAGGAGTTGCCTTGGGTCCCTCCTAAGGACCACCACGGCGTCCAGACCCACGCCGCGGAACAGGGAAACAACATGGGTGTCCGCCACGAAGCTCCGCGGTAGGTATCCCCTCAGCCTCGTCACGGCGAGGTCCACGTCGACTATTTCCTGGGTGAACCTCCGCCTGTCCGGCCTCAGGAGACCCCACGCCGAGAGCAGGGAGGCGACGTCCACGTGGGGCACGTTCAGGGCTTTGGAGAGTATGGAGGCGACGGTTGTCTTTCCGACCCCCGGCGTCCCGGCAACTAGCACCCTCAAGGCCTGAGCCGCCTTACGTCCCTTGGAAACGGCACCACGTCCCTCACGTGATCGGCGCCCACAAGCCACATGACGAGTCTGTCCACGCCGAGGCCGAACCCCGCATGGGGCACCGACCCGTACCTCCTCAGGTCTATGTACCACTCGTAGTCCTTTGGGTCCAGGCCGAACCTCAGTATCTTACCCACGAGCTCCTCCTCCTCGTATATGCGCTCCCCACCCCCCACAACCTCCCCGTATCCTTCCGGGGCCAGCACGTCGAAGCTAAGCGTCGCCTCGGGCCTCTTGGGGTCATTCCTGTGGTAGAACGCCTTGAGCTTCTCCGGGAACCCGTAGAGCACTATGGGCCTGTCGAACTTCGATGTGAGTGCCCTCTCCTCGTCGGAACCTATGTCGTCGCCCCACTTCACGTCCATGCCCATGCCCCTTAGGATCTCCACCGCCTCGTCATACGACACTCGGTGGAATGGGCCCAGGGCCGCCTCGAGGGCGCCAGTCCCACGTCCCAGGAGGCCCAACTCGTCCTGCCTCTCGTCAAGCACCCTCCTCACCACGTGCTTTATGAGCCCCTCGGCGATGTCCGACGCGCAGTCCATGTCGCACCAGGCCGCCTCGGCCTCCGCGTGCCAAAACTCGGCGAGGTGCCTCCTAGTGCGCGACTTCTCGGCGCGGAAGCTCGGCTGGACCGTGTACACCCTTTCAAGGGAGAATATCAGGGCCTCAAGGTAGAATTGGCTGCTCTGGGTTAGGTATGCCACGGTATCGAAGTACGGCACCTCGAAGAGGGTTGCCCCGCCCTCCACGGCAGCCGATATGAAGGTCGGTGCGTGCACCTCGTAGAACCCCCTAGAGGAAAAGTAGTCCCTTATAGCCTCCCCAACGGTGTGCCGAACCTTCAGCACAGCCGTGAACCTCCTGCTCCTTACCCAGAGGTGCCTGATGTCCAGGAGGTACTCGCTGTCGGCCCTGACCGCATCCTCGTTTATGGGGTACGGCTTGCCCACGTAGTGCCATATGACGTCGGCCGCGTGGAGCTCCTTGCCGCCGGGCGCCCTAGGCTCCGCCTTAATAACGCCCTTGACGATCAGGGACGATTCTATGTTGAGGGCCCTCGCTATGTCGTATGCGTGGGTACCACGGGCGAAGACCACTTGCATGACGCCTGTGGAGTCCCTAACCACTATGAACACCTTGTCCCTCAGCTCCCTCTTTCTGTAGACCCAACCCCTGAGCACAACCGTCTCGCCCTCCGGCATGCCCAGCGCCTCTCTTACGGTAACGCTCATCCGTTGGTGTGGCCTCTACTCCCTATAAATACCTATCACCACGGGGCTCCCCTCCTCGCACTCGTCGCTTACGGTTTTGCCTACGTAGTCGCCCTCCACGTAGTTCCTTATGCGTATGTCCTTGCCGCACTGCACCACCGTCACCAACCTCTGCGCTTGCTGTGTCCTAGGATGCTCGCCCCTCTTCCACATCGCGCTGTGAAGGACAAGGAGGGAGAGGAGCACTAGGGCCAGCCCCATGACGAAGACCGCGTACGGGTCGACGCTCATTGTGCCACCCCCACCGTGTTGCCCACGCCCACTATGATCACGCTGTCGCCCACCCCCACATTGGAGAGGACGAACGACTCGACCTTTTTCACCACGTCGTTGACGGCCGTGTATATCTGCCTATTCATTGCGGTGAGGGCCTCCTGCTCCTTCATCTTTATCAGGAAGGCGTAGAGCGGTATGCCGTACCTAGATGCAATGGTCTCTATGTTGAACTTCTCCACGCCTATGCCTCCCATCGCCACTCCGATCCCCTCACTTATGGCGCCCGTCTGCTCGCTTTCGAGCCTCAAAGCTGCGTCTACAGTCACTATGTAACGCGGCTTCGCTCCCAACGTATCAACCACAAAGCGTATCGCGTCGTCCAGCCTCCCCACAGTGCTGCCGGGACCCCTCGCCTTGACTACGAAGACCTTCCTTCCCTCCCACGAACACTCGCTTATGTGCGTGTCCTCCACGTTCTCGTACACCTTCCTATCGCCGCAGTTCCTCCTGGAGAACAGGAACGCCACGAGGGGGCCGGCGCTGTCGCCTATAGGCACACCCTTGAGGAACGAGTTCACAGCGTCGTTCATTATGTCCGACAATTCCTTAAGTATCGGCAAAAGCGAGGAGAGCTGTATCACGAGGAAGTAGTTCTTATACTTGCGGGCCTGCCTATAATAGTGGTCAATGACCTTATAGAACCAGTTCATCTCGCGTAGCACGCTGACAGCCGTGGCGTAATTCTGTACTCGTGCCCTGTCGTCCACCATTATCGACGACACCTCCCTCTCGAGGACGCGGCCGTACTCCAGTATGATGTTCTTAAGCTTGGAAACGAGGCCTATAGGCTCAAGGGTTGTTGGGGTTATTATGGCGAACTCCACGAGCCTCCTGAGGCGTTCCTCTATGGCGCTTTTGGCCACGTCGTCCTTACGGCTCTGTTCAAGCCTCGACATAACCGTGTGCATGGACGAGTTGAGTATCGTGGATAGGTGGGCCACGAACCTGCCTATGTTGCCCAGGTACCTAAGCAGCTGTATTTCCTGGAAGAAGAATATGAAGACGAACCACATGAGCATGAACAATAGGAAGCTCCAGGGAGACTGCTCCGCAAATTGAAGCAACATGCACCAACCACCTGCCTATGACTTATAAAGGTATAGCAACGGCTTGCCACATGGGCGGCCACAGCGCGGCCCAACGTCGGCCCAATACGCGGACCCTAGCCGTGTACGTAGGTGAATTCGGCGTGTTTCTCGTCCGCGGCCACGGCCTTGACAAAGCCGTACCTCACGAACTGGGCCACCTCGCCGCGCCTGAGGTCCAAGACGTGGCGCTCGGCCAAGCCCACGTCCACAGCGAGCCCATACCCCTTTTCTGGCCGTAGGACCCTCGTGTGCACAGCGTCGGGCGGAACCCACTGTATTATGGGGAGCCTGCGGTGCCTGGCGTACTCCACGTCAGTGCCGAGGAACCTGGCCATTAGGGCGTCCCCCCTACTCCCAAGGTACTCCGCATTCAAAAGGTCCATGAGCCTAAACGATCCCGCAGCCGCCACCAGGTCGCGGTCCGGTCCAGCTATGAATACGCGTAGCACTCCTTCCCTGGCCTTTACCCTCACCTTTCTGCTTCCCCTCTCTGGGAAGGAGGGGTGCAGCGGTATGTTGGCGGTGGCCTCGTCCCAGGGCACCTCGGTTACCTGTAGCTCTATTGGATCCTTTACGAACATGTACCTATTGGCGAGGGGCTCAATAATGCGCCTATTTACCGTGTAGAGGTTCTCCATGCTCACAGTGGCGTCGCTGGGCTTGATCCCAACGCTAAGTATGAGCTCCCATATGGCCTCCGGCCTTATGCCCCTGTTCCTCAGGCCAGCGAGCGTCGGCAGCCTAATGTCGTCCCAGGGAATGCCGAGCTCCCGAAGCTTCGACTTGCTCAGCGTAGCCCCCTCGATTTTGAGCCTCCCGAAGTGTATCGTGACTGGGGGACTCCACCCCATGTGTTCGTACACGTAGCGCTGCTTCAACGTGTTGACTCTGTGCTCCTGGGCCCTCAACACGTGGGTAATGCCCATGAGGTGGTCGTCTATGGACACCGCAAAATTGTAGGTTGGCCACGCCACGTACTTGTCGCCCACCAAAGGATGTGGGCTCCGCGATACGTCGACCACCCTCAGGGCCACCCAGTCCCTTACGCTCGGATCGGGATGGGATAGGTCCGTCTTCACGCGGAGCACGGCCTCCCCCTCCCCAAACGCCCCGGACAACATCCTCTCCCACAGCTCCAGCTGCGTTCCCACGTCGGCCTCCCTATGCGGACACGCCCTTCCCGCATCCCTGAACCTCCGCCACTCGGAGGGACGGCAAGTGTCCACATATGCGGCGCCCCGCTCAATGAGGATGCGCCCATACGAGTAGTACACCTCCATACGTTGGGACTGCACGTGCTCCTCGTCCCAACGTATCCCCAGCCACTCGAGGTCCTCCCTTATGGCCCCATAGGCTTCCGGAATGGGCCTCTTCACCTTTGGGTCGGTGTCCTCGAACCTGAGCACGTACCGGGTCCTTGCCCTACCCTCGTACTTGACCTTGTACGCGTAGTTCAGTATGGCGGGCCTCGCATTGCCGAGCGTCAACACGAAGTCGGGGTTCGGCGCAAACCTCAGCGCAACTACGTCGCCTACATCGGGGAGGTCCGGCAACGTGTCTATGCCGGGTCTCCTCGCCTCCTTCTTCTGCTCCTCGAGCAGTTCTGGCCAGCGCTCCGAGAGGACGCGGCGCTGTTCCTCGAGGCTCATGGAGTTCACCATGTCAACAACCTCGCGCACCTTCGAGGCGACCTCCCTCGCCATCGCGCGCAACGATGGGTCCTCGGCGAGTACCTTGCCCATGACAGCCTTCACGTCCGCCTTGCCCCCGTGCCTCACTGCGTTCTGGAGGGCGTACTTAAGCGCCAGCTCCTCCAGGCCCATACGGCCATGCGGGCCCTATGTATATATACCTTGGGCTGGGGCCCAGACCCTACTTGCCGCCCAGGAGGGCCTTGTTTGCCTCCTCCAGGTCCTTCACAGTGTCTATGGACTTCCAGAACGCGTCCCGATAAGTGTAGCCCAGCAGTAGGCGCTCGCCCGCCAGTGCGGGGAACGCGGTCTCCTCTATGTTCCCACGCTCTGGAAGGTACTTGAATATGGACCTGCTGAACACGTATATCCCCGCGTTTATCAGGTAGCCCTCTATGAGTGGCTTCTCCCTGAAAGAAAGTATGTTCCCCCCCTCATCGACCTCCACTACGCCGTATGGACTGCGCAGGGGTACCAGCGCTATGACGCCCACTGCCCCCCTTTCCCTTAGGAGGCCCGCCATTGGGCCCACCTCTATGTCCGTGATTATGTCACCGTTCAGCACCACGAAAGTGTCGTCGTCTAGGAAGGGCTCGGCGTTCTTTATAGCGCCGCCGGTCCCAAGGGGCTCCTCCTCAACGCTGTACATGACCCTTACGCCGAGCCTCCTCCCATCGCCGATCTCCTCGAATATTCGGCCCCTGAGGTAGCCCACCGCTACGACCACGTCCCTTATCCCCTGCCTCTTAAGCCACTCTATCTGCCACTCGATTATTGGTCTCCCCGCCACCTCGAGCAATGGCTTGGGCCTTTCCTGCGTGAGCGGTGCGAGCCTCTTGCCGAACCCACCGGCAAGTATGAGCCCCTTCATGTCACAGCTGTGCTGAGGGTTATAATTCATTTACGTTGAGGCCATACCTGTAGAGGAGGTCCACTATGTGGCCGTGGAACCTTGTGTTCGGCATGATCACCTGGACGCTGCTGCCCTCGCTTAGGAACATGAGGCCCGTGTTCTCGTCGAAGTACCTGCCATAGGCTTCCCTCGCCAAGGGCGTCGCATAGCCCCATAGCACCAATACGCGTGGGTACTTCCCGTAGGCCCCCACGAGGCGCCTGTTGGGGACGAGCCACGGGCAGAGGAGGGCAACGCCAATACCGCTACGCGTGCTGTCCACAGATATGTACAGCTTCCCGCACCTGGTCCTCCTGTCGAACTCGTACTCCCCGTGAAGGCCGAGGAGCCTGTTCATCCGCCTGGCTCTGTAATCCTTGACCTCCATCATGGATCCCACGACCTCCTCCCATGGTATTGCCGGCGTAACGAAGATCCGGCCAAGCTCCTCGAAGTACGACGCGAAGCCCTCCACGCGGAAGGACCGGCGCACGGTCCTGTAGTCCTCCCCATACAAATACTTGAAGAGCTCCTCGTCTACTTCGTCCCCAAACACGTCGGCCTCCAGCACGGCTAGATGGCCCATGTCCGCGCCGGCGAGGCTGGACAAGACCTCCCTGGGATTGACGCGGGGCACGGACACCTCTACGCTTTGGGCCTCCACAATGAGCCTGAAGAGGTACTCGGGCACGAACAATGTGGTCTCGTCCATGTGCATAAGCACGCCCATCGACAACAGCTCGTCCAGCCCGCTGGGCACGCCGAGGAGCCCGAACGCCGCGCGCACCTCGCTTTCGTCCACGAACTGCGATATGTACCTACTGTAGAGCGCCACCACGTGCATGCGGTTGGACGCGCGTCGTCTCACGTGAGCGTCGAGTTCTGTCCCCCTAGACGCCGCTTCCGCCGCTTCCCTTCGCCTTGCCTCTGGGTCCGAGCCTAGGATGGGCTGGACTTGGCTATATATATGGTCAGCCCTATCCCCATATCTAAGCCTGAAGTCCAGGAGCAGTGGGCCTACGTCGATCCCCCTATATGTAGCCGCCTGGTACCTGGCCTCCAGCAGGTCTAGGTCCATGGGAGAGCACCGGCACATTCATATAAATTGGCAAGTTCCACACAGCAAATGGAGGAGTTCCTGCCCTTCATGAGGGGCAATGCCGACAGCGTGAGGGAGGGGCTTAGGAGGGTACACAGGGAGAAGGCCTTCGAGCTGGGCGAGGCCGACTACACGGGGAGGATCGATGTGGGCAAGGTGGCGAGGCTACACGCGTACCATATAGCCCTCCTCTCACGTCTCGAGAGGCCCGACGACGCCCATGGCCTCACGGGGCTGGACCTGCGACTTGCAAACGCGTTCGCCGCCGCCGCGTCCGTCTGCGGGCGTATAGATGACAGTCAGGAGGACGAGTTTTTTAGGCTGGTAGTGGAATTCCTCAATGAGCTCATCGAGAGGCTCTGTAGAGGGACTAGTGGAGCAGGCGGTCAGGGCGGCCCTGCGCAACAGGGAGAGACATAGGGGCAAGTGGCTCCTAATTGAGGGGGGTAGGATAATAGGCGTTTTCGACGACTATGCGAGCGCCCGTAGGGCCGCCATGGGGATGGGGAGCGGCCTCTACGTGCTCGTAGGGGTGCCCGAGGAATGATGTGCGCGCCTTTGGTCTCCCTGGGCCGGGAAAAGATTAAAGCACGTGGGATCGTTTGGCGTCATGAAGCTGTACGAATATGAGGCGAAGGCCATACTGGCCTCTTTCGGGGTCCCTATCCTGAGGGGGAAATTGGCGGCGACGCCAGAAGAGGCGTACAAGGC
>JALWZH010000084.1 GCA_027002815.1 Thermoproteales archaeon
GCGCTTGAGGACGGGCCGAGCAGGTACGGCCGGATACTCGACAGGCTGGTGTTCAGGGATGTGAGGAAGGGGGACGTGGAGGAGGGCCTAAGAAAGGCCGACGTGCTGGACATGGACCTCTCCGTGAAGTTCGGCGAGTACTATATCAACGTGCCGATATACATAGGCGACATGTCCTTTGGGGCCCTGAGCGGCAACCCGAACATAGCCATTGCCAGGGCCGTCGACATTGTGGGCGCCGTGGCCGGCATAGGCGAGGGGGGGCTCCACCCCGAGGTCGCCAAGCAGCGCAACATAGTGATACAATGGGCCTCCGCCAGGTTCGGCATCGACGTGGACATGCTGCGCAGCGGCATAGGGGTCAGCATAAAGATCGGGCAAGGCGCCAAGCCCGGCATAGGCGGCCACCTGCCCGGCCGCAAGGTGGTCCCACTGATAGCGCAGCTGAGGAAGATACCGCCGGGCTCCGAGGCCATTTCCCCGGCCCCCCACCACGACATATACTCGATAGAGGACCTCGCGCAGAGGGTAAAGGCGCTGAGGCTGATAACGGGCAGGCCCGTCCTCGTCAAGGTGGCCGCCGTGAACAAGATAAGCTTTATCGCGCTAGGCGTGGCTAGGTCCACCGCTGCTGGCATAGTGATAGACGGCGCCGGGGCCGGCACAGGGGCCACCCCCATAGCGGCCAGGGACAACCTTGGGATACCCATAGACTACGCCACCCCTGTCGTCGACCAGTGGCTGAGGTCCGACGGGACCAGGGACGGGTTCCTCATAATCAGCGGCGGCATGCTCTACAGCGCCTCCGACATAGCCAAGATGCTCGCCCTAGGCGCCAACATGGTGAACCTGGGCACGGCGGCCCTCCTAGCTATGGGCTGCATCATGTGCCACACGTGCCACGTAGGGAACTGCCCGACCGCGCTGACCAACATGATAGGCTTTAACAAGATACTGGACATAGAGTGGGGCACCCACCACCTGGTCAATTATATACAGGCGCTCACGAGGGGCCTCAAGGCCATCCTCTACGCCCTCGGGATGACCAGCATCAGGGAGCTGGTGGGCAGGAGGGACCTCCTGGAGGCCCACCACATAGACGGCAAGGTCGGGGAGGTGCTTGGGGTCGACGTGGCCGAGGAGGGCGAGACCGCGTGGATCGACAGCGGCATGCACGCCCCGTACACCTCGGAGCTCATCAAGGGCGAGCCGCCCATTATAGGCATGGGCGGCGTGCTGCCCGGGCTGACGCGGCCGGCCCGCCGCATGCTCGACGTGCTACGCATAGAGGCGGCCCAGGTCACCCACCCGTCGGTGGACCCCTACCGCGAGGACGTGGCGGTGTATGCCCGGGTCAACGGCACGTACCTAGACGTGCCAATAGTCGTGCCGCCCGTAGACAGGGCCGCGGCGTCGGCCGGGTTCGGCCTGGGCGCCCTCATAGACGGGGACAACTGCACGTTCGGCGAGTACTGTCTAAACAGGTACTCCCCCGTCCGGGTGTCCCCTGGCTCGACGGCCTTCACGTATGGGGGGGTCGTAGTGCTCGACGAGAGGATGGGCGGCTCGATGGCCTTGGAGGAGGCCGTCAGCAGGCTGGACTTGGAGCTCAGGCGTGTGGGGGCCCGCGACCGGGTGGTCATAATAGCCGCCGGAAGCTTCTACACGGGCGCCGACATATATAGGCTGGCCGCGCTTGGGGCCGACCTCGTCGAGCCGTACGGCGCGTTCGAGGACACGTACATGAAGGTCAAGGGCCTCGACCACGTCCAGAGGAGGGACAAGTACGAGAAGCTCATGCTTGCCCTTGTAAAGGAATTGAAGTTGTTGATGGGGGCGGGCGGCATCACGGACTTCTACCACATGGTGGGCAACAGGGACCTGTTGAGGTCGCTGAGCGGCAACGTGGCCAGGGCTCTGGGCGTCAAGGTGGCCGGGGAATAGCCATGTGCGGCATACTCGGCGTCATATCGCTGAGGGGCGACGGGATACCCTTCAGCACGGTGTTCCGCGGCCTGGATATAATGCGGGAGCGGGGCTCTGGACACGGCGCCGGGTACGCGATGGTTGACCCCTCCCCCTACGTAAGGGTGAAGGCCTACTTCGAGTCGGACGAGGAGTTGGAGGAGGCGCGCTCGGCCCTGAGGCCCCTCAAGGAGGAGGTGTACCGTCTCCCTGGGGGGATAATAGACTACGTGGCGTACGTTGAGGAGGGCGCCGCCATGCCGCGCAGAGGCGTCGTGTACTCGCTGAGCAGGTGGATCAACGTGTTCAAGGGCGCGACCTGGCACACGGAGGTGGCCAAGCTGTACGGCATGTGGGAGAGGAGGAGCAGCGCGTGGGTGGCCCACATAAGGTACCCCACCAACAGCCCCGGAAAGAAGCCCTACTTCTCGCACCCCTTCTCGTCCGGAGACGTGGTCATAGTCCACAACGGCGACCTGAGCTCGTATGGGTCCAACGTGAACCTGCTCATGTACAGGTACATGCAGAGCAACTTCACCGGCAATGACAGCGAGGCCATAGCGTTCCTCCTCAACGCGTTGTCCCGGGACTACGACGTGGAGGAGGCCGTCGTGGAGCTCCTGGAGGGGACACGCGTCAGGTGGGCCCGCCTAGACGGGCCGTACGCCGTGGCGTTCATAGTCGGCGGCGAGAGGCCGGTGCTGGGGGCCTTCGTGGACAAGCAGCATTTCAGGCCCCTGTACATGGGCACCGACGGGGACAACCTCTACGTGGCTAGCGAGGCCGCGGCGATCAAGGCCATGTCGCCCCAGGCCGAGGTATGGGTGATGAGGGGCGGCGAGTACGTCATTGCGGGGGACGGCCACGTATGGGGGAACTTCAGGAGGAGGCCCGTGACCTTCGTCCATCCCCCAATACCCGGCAACGCGATAGACGCTGCTGCGTACGACACCGAGGGCCTCTACCACGTGGTTTCCCGCATGGTCGAGGAAACCGGCGAGGCCAACCTGTACAATGTCTATGGGCATCGCTACATCGCCAGCGGACTCAAGAGGGGCATAGTCAGGGCATGGGGCGTCGTGGGCAACGCTTCGGCCAACGTCATGTCGGGGGGCCAGTTCTACATATATGGCGACGCGCAGGACGACCTGGGGGACGCCATGAACGGGGGCGTCATAGCGGTATACGGCAACGTGGGGGACACGGTGGGGCAGGCCAAGAGGGGGGGAGAACTGTACGTGTATGGGAGCGCTGGGACCCGGGCGGCCATACAGCACAGGGATGGGGTGCTGGTGATCGGCGGCTCCGCTGGCGACTACTTGGGCGAGTACATGGGCGGCGGCACGGTGCTGGTGCTGAGGTACACGAACGACGAGGAGGTTGGGGACCACGTGGCCGCCGGCATGGTCGGTGGGACCATATACATCAGGGGCAGGGTCCCCATGGGCAAGATAGGGCTCATGCCCCGCTGGGACTCGGTGAGGAGGTACCTCATGTCGCTGATGCTCGACGGGATAATAGACGAGGCGACGTATAGCAGGGCCCTGAGCTCGAACGATATAGGCGATGTGCTCAGGCACGTCAAGTGGGACAACATTTACAGGCTCTTCAACATGCCCCCACAGGTGGAGTACCGGCATCTCCACCACGAGGAGCTGGAGTACCTTGGGCCATACATAGCCCGGTTCAACGACCTGTTCAACGCGCGTGTCTCTATTGAGGACGAGGAGTTCACGGTGGTCAGGCCTCCGCCCCAGCATCATTAGGCACCACAAAAGTAAAAAATTGGGGGCTACGGTTCAAGGGGGCCGTAGTCTAGCTTGGCTAGGATGGGTCGTGGACCCCTGAGGCGGGCCTGGGGCGCACGCCCCGTAGCGGTGGACGGCCCAGCCGTGGGCCCGGGAGGCAGAGGCCCGGGAATTCAAATCCCGGCGGCCCCACCAGCTTTCCCTTTTACGACGCCGGCAATACGTCCGGCCACTGGGGCCCGGGCGATATGTATATATTGTCTAGGATTATGTGGGCTGTGCGCAATACTGGGGAGCTGAGGAGGCTTGCGTGTAGGGCCAGGAGGCTCGTCCTACTCATGGCCGCCTATGATCCGGGCATACACCTGGGCTCGTCCCTTTCCGTCCTCGAAATACTCACGGTGCTCTATGGCACCGGCAGGGTCAAGTTCCTGGACGGGTCCGCGGCCAAGAACTGGCTTATACTTAGCAAGGGCCACGCGGTGCACGCCATATACGCCCTGGCAGCCATATCCGGCATAGTTTCCATAGACGAGCTCAGGGAGACGGGGTCGCTCGGCTCCGTGCTCCAGAACCACCCCGAGCTGGGGGTCAACTGGATCGACGTGGCCACCAGCGGCTCCCTGGGCCAGGGCATCAGCATAGGGGTGGGAATAGCGCTCGGCCTCAAGCGTAGGGGTAGCAACGGCCGGGTGTACGTGGTTGTGGGCGACGGGGAGCTGGACGAGGGGCAGACATACGAGGCGCTTGCCACGGCGGCCCACTACAGGCTGGGGAACTTCATCCCCATAATAGACTACAATAGGGTCCAACTGGACGGGCACGTGGACTCCGTGAGGTCCAAGGGGGACCTACAGCGCATATTGTCCGGCATGGGGTACACGGTACACGCCGTGGACGGGCACAACGTGGAGCAGTTGGCCGAGGTCCTGGACGAGGTGGACTCCTCCGACGCGCTTAACGCCGTCATAGCGTACACGAGGAGGGGCAAAGGGGTGCCGCAGATAGAGGACACGCCGGTCCAGAGGATACCGAGGGACCTGGCCCTCCAATTGGTGTCCCAGGTGACGTGCGATGAGTGAGCTCGTAGCCCTAAGCCCACGGGAGGCGCTTGGGAGGGCCCTCGTCGACGCCGGTGAGGCCGACAGGGACGTCGTAGTGGTGACGGCGGACGTGGGGGACGCCACTAGGGCGAGGTACTTCGGGGAGAGGTTCCCCGACAGGTACTTCAACGTGGGCATATCCGAACAGAACATGGTGGGGGTCGCGACGGGGCTCGCCCTTGCCGGGTACAAGCCCTACGCCGTGGCCTTCTCCATGTTCCTGATGAGGGCGTGGGAACAGATAAGGAACAGCCCGTGCCGGCTGGGCATACCGGTGCGCCTCGTGGGGACCCATTCCGGGTTCTCCGACGCCTATGACGGGGCCTCCCACCAGTCGCTTGAGGACCTGGCCCTAATGAGGGTGCTACCCGGCATGGTGGTCATCGCCCCCTCCGACTCCTGCGAGACGTATGAAGCGGTCCTACAGACCGTCGACTCGAGGGCGCCGGTCTACATAAGGGTGGGGAGGGAACTGCACCTGCCCACGTCATGCACCCTGGGCATGAAGTTCGAGGTGGGGAGGGGCTACGTCGTGAGGGACGGCAGCGACGTGGCCATAATATCGACGGGCATAATGCTGCACTTCGCCCTTGAGGCGGGGAGGATACTCGAGGAGAGGGGGATAGACGCGCTGGTGGCCCACTTCCCAACCGTGCAGCCCCTGGACACCGTGCTTGTGGAGCGCATCGCGCGCCGCACCGGGGCCATAGTGACCGTCGAGGAGCACTCTGTGAGGGGGGGACTCGGCTCCGCCATTGCGGAGACCCTCACACAGGCGTACCCAGTCCCGATGGCCATCATGGGGACCAAGACCCTGGGCAGATCCGCCAAGTCGCCCATGGAGCTGCTCGAGTATTACGGCCTCACGGCAGAGAACATCGCGCACCGCGCAGAGGAGCTCGTCAAGACTGCCAGGAGCTAGAGGGACTCCACGAACTCCGCCACCTTGTCGGCGAACTCCTGCGTGCCCAGGACCGCCTTGACGCGGGCCCTCTCGGACTCGTCCATCTGCCTCACCAGGTCCCCCGTGAAGTACCCCGCGGCGAACGTGGCCTCCACGCCCCTCACAAGGGCGTCCGCCGCCTCGCGCCACCCGAGGAACCTCAGGAGGAGCCCCATGGCCAGTATGGACGCGGTTGGGTTCACGTAGTTCTTGCCGGCGTACTTGGGCGCCGTGCCGTGGACGGGCTCAGCCATCATGTGGAAGTCCCCCACGTCTATGCCGGGCGCCACTCCCAGCCCGCCGACCAGGCCCGCCGCCTCGTCGCTCACGTAGTCCCCGTTCAAGTTGGGGGACAGGATGACGTCGTATTCCCCGGTCCTCGTCAACAGTTGCTGTAGCATGTTGTCGGCTATGCGGTCGTTGACCAGTATGCGTCCCTCCGGCACCTGGCCCCCGTACTGCGGGAGCTCGGACTCGAGGACCACGCGGTCCCTGAACTCCTCGACGGCGACCTCGTAGGCCCAGTCCCTGAAGGCGCCCTCCGTGTACTTCATGATGTTGCCCTTGTGCATTATGGTCACCACCCTGCGCCTGTTCTCCACGGCGAACTTAAGGGCGAGCCGGGCAATGCGCCTCGTCCCAAACCTGCTTATGGGCTTGAGCCCTATCCCCGCGTCGTCGCGGAGGGACACGCCCAGCTCCTCCCTGAGGAACCGCCTCACCCTGCGCGCCTCCTCGCTGTCCCACTGCCACTCTATGCCCATGTAAACGTCCTCGGTGTTCTCCCTAAATATGACCAGGTCAACGGTCTCAGGCCGCTTAATGGGCGAGGGCAGGCCCGGGAAGTACTTGACCGGCCTAATATTGGCGTACAGATCGAACATCTGTCTAAGCGCCACGTTGACGCTCCTCCACCCGCCGCCTATGGGCGTCTCCAGGGGGGCCTTGAAGAAGACCTTGTACCTGTGGAGCAGCTCTATGGTCTGCTGGGGCAGTCTCTCCCCCAGCAGCTTCTCGGCCTTGTTCCCCGCCACAACCTCGTACCACACGATCCTTCTGGCCCCCCCGTAGGCCCTCCTCACGGCCGCGTTTACAACCCTGATGGCCGCGTAGGTCACCTCGGGGCCTATCCCGTCTCCCTCGATGAACGGTATGACGGGCACGTCGGGCACCGACGGGTCTATGGGCCCCCTAAATTCTATGGGCCTCCCCTCGGGGGGATCCACGTACCGCCCCTCGAACCAACACACGCCTTCAAGCCTTTTCCTTATAGACTCGAGGACGTCCATATGGGGCACTATGACGCCCTTTATGTACTTAACCTCGTCAATGGGCTAACACGGTTTATGTCTAGGTAGAAGCGGGGGCAGGGCCCAGCTCGCCCGACGCAGACGCGCACCTGACGAGCGAGGGCGCCACACGCTTCCACGCGTCGAAGTCGCTCAGGGCGCCGACCAGCTCGTCCGGGGACAAATGGCAGCCCATCCTCGCCAGGGCGCCGACCAGCGAGCGGACGACCATGCGCGCCTTGAAGGGATCGCCGAGCACACCCATGAGGTGCCTGTAGAAGTTCCACGGCTCCTCAGCCAGGTAGTAGTCGGGTGTGCGGAGCCCCTTCCGCACGAACCAGACGTGTAGCAGGGTCCTCACAGAGAAGTCGACCTTGCCGTACCACTGTACGGCGAAGCTCCTCCAGGATGATAGAAGCCTCTCTTGGGTTAACATTTCCGTCATCGGTACTGTAAGGAGGTTGGCTCATATTTAAATCATTCCCCAAAAACATCCCATATCTTCTAAGAAAAGCTTCTAAACTACAGATGCAGTAAGGAGATTACATAAGTTACTTTTCCTTAATAATATTACCGTGATTATACCCTGCGACGTTGGAGTTGAATTGAAGTTGTAGAACCACTATATAAGCTACAATTTTTATAAGGCTATCTCTCAAAATTGTTCGGCATAAGCCTTATAATATGCCCCACCAACTCCAATCATGACTTTTATAGATTATCTTTCCGATATATTGTCGAAGGGCGTGTCGCTGATATACGGAGAGCCGGGCAGCGGAAAGACGAGCATAGCCATGTGGTACGCATATAGGAGGCTACTCGAGGGCCGCAGGGTGCTGTGGGTGTCCGCCTACGAGACTGCCAGGAAGCTCCACGAGATCTTCAGCTATAGGGGCATGGACGTGTCCTCGCGCAGGGAGCAGTTTACGGTCATCGACGTGCCCAGCATGTCGCCCAAGAGCATGGAGGACCTCATGAACCACGTAATTGAGATCCTCGAGGGCGTGAAGCCCTCGGTGACCATTATAGACGGGGTGAACGCCGTGGCCTCCCTGGAGCGGCACTACTACCACCTGCTCTACCACCTGTACGATGGGCCCCTCATAATGATAGGCGAAAGCAACTTGAAGGACTCGCCGGCGGCCTACATAGCCGACAACATCGTCGAGATCGTGCAGAGCATAGACAGGCATGGGTCCAGGTACAGGGCGATCAAGGTCGTCAAGAGCCGCTTCACTTCGCCCCCCAGGACGCTGATAGAGTTCGTCATGACGAGGCGGGGGCCCCTGTTCCTGGAATCGTACGTGTGTCCAGGGAGCGACATGACTACGGACGCCAGGTTCAGGGTCGCCAAGAGCGAGCAGGACGCGGACCTGCCCATGTTGAGGGGCGGGCTGAGGCTCCACCCAGGCACGTTCAACGTTATTGTGAACGAGGGGGGCCAGAGGGGGGTCGAGGTGGCGGTGCTGCTCGCCTACACGCTCGCCGAGACGGGCAAACGCGTTGTGATGGACGTCCACACGCACGCCGAGGGCTACTGGGGCGTGCTGGGCAAGTACAGGCTGAGGGAGCTGGCCACGTTGGAGCTCGTGAGGCACCAGGTGGACGACCATAAGGAGGAGCACTTCGAGGAGGAGCTGGCCGAGAGGGCGAGGAACGTGGACGCCTACTTCCTGCTGGACGGCGACATGGTGCTGGCCCACATCGGCGAGAGGAGGGTAATGCACAACATAGGCGTGCTGCGCTCCGCCAACTGCGGCACCACGACGATACTCCTGGTCGAGCCGCTGTACTGGAAGATGTACGGCAAGAGGCTCTACCCGTACGTCGACCTTCTCGTCGAGGTGACCCCAGAGGAGCTGCGGATACTGAGGAAGGGGGGGATATCGCTGCCCAGGGCGTACACCTACTACATTTCCCCGGACGGCTTCATCATAATGGAGTAGTCCTCAGGCGTTCCAGGGCCACCAGTTCCATTTCCTTAACAGTACTAGCACCGCGGGCACCAGGAACGTCCTCATGACGAACGCGTCTATGATCACCGCGGCCACCACGGCCACCCCCACCTCCTGGAGTATCAGAATCTTGGAGAGGCCCAGGGTGGCGAAGGCCGAGGCGAGCACCGCGGCGGCCCCCGTTATTATGGGCCCCGTCGTCCTCACGGCCGACTCCACGGCCTCGCCTATGTCGGCGCCGCGCTGGACCTCCTCCCTGATCCTGGCCACGAGGAAAATGTCGTAGTCCGTGCCCACGCTTATGAGTAGGCTGAAGAGTATTATTGGGAGCAGCCAGTACGTCGGCTTGCCCAGCACCCCCTGGAACACGAGCACGGTGAGGGCCAGGGCCCACACCACCGACATGAGCACAGTGGCGACCAGCCTCAGGGGTATGGTCACGCTGCGCAGCATCGCCACTAGAACGGCCACCACCGCGCCCACGATGACGAACGACTGGAAGTTCCAGAACCCCACGAATATGTTGTTGTATATCACGTTCTTCCAGGAGGCCGACCCCCCAATGTACATGTCGAGGGACAGCCCCCTCCTCGCGTCGTCAAGGGCGCGGTACACGTCCAGCTGCTGGTCCGCCAGCTCGTCCAGCCTAAGCCTCACGGTTATCAGCGTGTGCGTCGCGTTGACCCTCTCCACGTCGTGCTCAAGGTAATAGGGCAGCGATTCGACGGCCTCTATGAGGGGGCCCGGCGGCTCGCCCCTCAATAGTATGTAGGTCTCCGAGAGCCCCATGCCCTCGAACTCCTCCAGTATCACCTCGAGCCCCCTCTTCACGTCGCCCTCCGGCAACGCCACGACGGGGTTCGTGGTCACGCGCGTCTCGGCAAGTACGAAGGCCAGGGAGAGGGCTGTCACGGCCGCGGATATGGCAATAACCACGTATGGGCGCCTCATGGCGGTCCGGGCCATGGAGACGAGGAGGCGCGTCCTCCCCCCATGCACGGACACGTCCGTGGGCCTCACAGGCCAGAAGGCCCTGTCGCCGGCCAGGGCCAGCAGCGAGGGCAGGGCCACGAGGACCGTGCCCATGGTGAGCGCCACTGCGTACACGTACGCGGCCCCTATGGACTGCATGAACTCGAGGGGGGACAGGGCAAAGCTGCCCAGCGCCACGAGGACCACGGCGCCGCACGACAGGACGGTCCTGCGGGTGAGCCTCGCCGCACGTGCAGCGGCGCTTTTCGGGGGCTCCCCCTTCCCCCTCTCCTCCAGGTACCTGCCTATGACGAGGAGGGAGTAGTCCACGCCTATGCCGAACACTATTGGGGCGGCCATGTACGCCGACAGGTAGTAGGGCCTCAATAGGTCACTCGT
Source organism: Thermoproteales archaeon (assembly GCA_027002815.1). Lineage (GTDB taxonomy): Archaea > Thermoproteota > Thermoprotei > Thermoproteales > Thermoproteaceae > WANN01. The sequence continues at coordinate 10,375 of JALWZH010000084.1, forward strand.
GAGGTACATGAGGCCGAGGAGGGCCATGTACGTGGTGCCTATCAACGCTATGACCAGCACTGGGGCCAGCAGGGTGCCCATGACCAGCACTAGGATTGCCAGCAAGGCCAACGCGGTTGTCCTGTCAATCTTCGATATGTCCTCGGTGGTGACGCTGCGCAGTTCCGCGAGCAGCGCCTCGGTCGTGATGGCCCTGGCGTACCCGCCGTTGAAGCTCAGCGTCCCATTGGCGGACGCCAAGACGAGGCCGTACCTGTCCGTGAGGAGGCCGCTCTTGATGCCCACCTCCCAGAACGTGGGCGGGGGGAGCTCCTCGAGGACCTCTGAGCGCACCTCCGCGCCCACGAGCTCCAGGCCGCGCCTCAGCGTTGCGTTGTCGGGGCACACGAAGTACGCGAGGTAAGGCCTCAGCTCGTCGCCGACCGCGTTGAGGGACCCCAGGTACACGTACCTACGCACAGCCTCCCAAGTTGGGGCCCCTATGCCCTCCACCACTGCCAACAGCGATGCGTTGGCCAGTCCCCCCATGACGCGCCTGGCTATGGCCCTCACAGTGGCGTTGCTGGCCCAGTTGTACCACGTGGCCCCCTCCAACAGGGCGGCCACATCGCCGTACACCTCCCTCGCGGCTGCCCTCACGGCCGAGTCCGGGTCCATGCGCGCCAGGTACCTCCGGTAGGCCTCCAGGAAGGCGCGGGCATTCTCGGACCCATTTGGGGCCCTACCCGCTGCGGCCAGGCCATACGTCGCCCTGAGGATGGACCTCACGCGGCCCTCGATCTCGGCATAGGCCAACGACAGGTTGAGGAGGTCCCTACACGTCCTGTTGGTCCTCTCTGCCACCCCTACGAGCACCTCCGTGAGGTTCCCGGTGATGTTCGCCACTATGCTTTCCACGGCGTTTCGATGTTCCTCCGCCGCCCTACTGTATATAGTCCACGCGCTGATGACCCTGTAGCCGCTGCCGGTCAGGCGCGTAGTCACGTCCCTGACCCTGTTAAGTAGGTCCGGCCCCTCCACTATTATGGGCACCGTGATGTTCCTCTCAGGCACGGCGCGCTCCACGACGAGGGGCTCGAGGTCCCCCGGCACCAGCTTCGACTCGTCGTACACGAGGACGTCCATGAGCTTGGGCCCCTGAAGGGCCAGGTACGCGTACACGGCGGCCCACAGCACCAGCAGCAAGGTTCCCCGCCCCACGTAGATCCGTGACCAGTATAAATTTTGGGCTTCCAGCCGGAAACGCCAAATACTGGTCTCCACGCATATACGTGCGCCACGTGGTGCTGGTGGCTGGCAGGGACCTGAGGGCGAGGAGGGGCAGGTACGCGTTGGCGGCCCTGGCCATAGCGGCCGGCACGGCGCTGCTCGTGGCCCTGTCAACGGTCACCTTCGGCCTGAAGGTGTACGTGGAGGGGCAGATAAGGGAGCTCTACCCGGCCGACATAATGCTGTACAGTGACAGGATAGAGATACCGGTGGACATAGTGGAGGTCATTGGGTCCATGGAGGGCGTCGACGCCGTGGAGCCCCTCATACTTGTGGGGGCCTCACTTGGGGGGCGCGGGGCCACGCTGGTAGGCATACCGATAGACGACGTGGATTACTTCGCCATAAGCCTAGTGGAGGGGAGGCTGCCCAGGAGCGGCGGGGAGGCCATAGTCGAGGAGACGCTTGGGGACCTCTACGGGGGTAGGGCCACCGTTGAGCTGACCGAAAGCTTGCTGGGCCCCGCCAGGAGGATCGAGGTGGAGGTCGTGGGCGTGCTCGAGAGCCTGTTAAAGGGGTTCGTGCAGACGTTCCAGGTGAACCTCGTCGTGGTCCCCCTAGGCTGGCTCCAGGAAGTGCTGGGGGCCGAGGGGTTCGTGAACGCGGTGCTCATCACTGTCAGAGACAAGGCCTACGTGGAGCCCCTGGCCGACGCCCTTAAAGAGGCGTTCCCAAGCGCCCAGGTGTACACGCAGAGGTCCCTCATAAGGGCGGCCATACGCATAGTGGACCTGCTGGGCGTCTTCTTCAACGTGATAATCGCGGTCACCCTGGCGATAAGCGGCATAGTGGTGTTCGCCGTGATGGCCATTACGGCCAGGGAAAGGATGCGCGAGGTAGCCCTGTTGAAGGCCATAGGGGTCTCCGGCAGGGCGGTTGCGCTGTCGGTTCTCCTCGAGGTCCTAGCCATATCCGTCGTGGGGGGCGTGACAGGCATGGCGGCCGGATACTACGGCGCCCACGTGCTCAAGGCCCTATTGGGGTACATGGGCGTTAGCTTCGACCTCCCCATATTGGCGGTGCCCGAGGTCTTCGTGGGAGGCGTCGCGACGGCGCTGGCCGTGGCAGTGGCCAGCTCCACGCTCCCCATAGTGCGCCTCTCCCGTCTCAGGCCCCTGGAGATACTGGCCCGGGGACAATAAGGATATAACCACGTGTGGGTGGGGCCCCAGGTGGCCATCTCGCTGGTGGACGTGGACAAGGTGTACAGGCCCTCCAGGGACGTCGAGGTAGTCGCGCTTAGGGGCGCCACCTTGACTGTGGAGAGGGGGGAAATAGTCGCGTTGATGGGGCCCAGCGGCAGCGGCAAGACCACGGCCCTCAACATCATGGGGACGCTGGACAGGCCCACGCGGGGCCGGGTATACGTGGCGGGGTTCGACGTGACCGAGGCGGACGAGGGTTTCCTCGAGGCGCTGCGACTGCACTACATAGGCTTCGTGTTCCAAAGCATCAACCTCGTGCCCTCTCTCACAGCCCTCGAGAACGTGGCGCTGCCCATGCTGGCCGCCGGGTACCCCAGGCACGAGGCCTATAGGAAGGCCCGCCTACTCCTAGACGCGGTGGGGCTCTTGGACCGGGCGGGACACTACCCCCACCAGCTGTCGGGGGGCCAACAGCAGAGGGTGGCCATTGCGCGCGCCCTGGCCAACATGCCGCTTATACTCATACTCGACGAGCCCACCAGCAACGTGGACGTGGCCACTGCTAGGGCCCTTCTGACGCTGTTCAGGGAGATAAACAGCGTGTTGGGGACCACCATAGTCATGGCCACGCACGACCCCGAGGTGGCGTCCATCGCCGGCAAGGTGGTGTACGTGAGGGGCGGCGTGGTGAGCAGGAGCGCGGTCAAGCTGGCTGAGGTGGCCGGGGAGCCGGTGGACGTGGAGAGGGTCAGGGAAAGTATGCGCCGCGTTTTTGAACTGGAAAAGGAGCTGATGTCGGACATGGCCGGCCGGAACGAGCTAGTAAGGAGGAAGGCCCAGCTCCTGCCATGAGGCTGCTCGTGCTCCTCGCCCTATCCCTGGCGGTGGGCGCAGCACAGCTGCACATATATGTGTCGCAGGGGGTGCTTGGCGCGGAACACGCCGTTAGGGCGGTCCTCGAGGAGACCATAATCAACAACAGCAGCACGCCGAGGGTCGTGGGCAACGTCACCGTGCCCCCATTCGAGGTGGTGACCATAGAGCGGGAGGTGTCCCCACACTACCCTATACCCGTAATAGTCACTCACAGGGCCGTGCTGATCAACGGAACCCTGGTTGGGGGCAGGGTCGTCGGCGACCCGCCCATGGGAATAAAACTCACGATGGACATAACCAATCTGCTGCCCGTGGACCTCGTGTCCACGGTCACCGTGCAGGTGGACGGGCGCGTCGCGCTGCTCTACGACGTGGAGCCGGCCAACGTCATCAGGGTGGGCTCCCTCACAGTGTACAACTGGGCGCTCGTGTTGAGGGACAGGGCCACGTTCAACCTTCTCATGTTGGTGCGGGACCTCGGCGATTGGGGGGCGCTGAGGCCCACCCCCATACGGGTATCCGTGCGAATAGACTTCGACGCGCTGGTGTCCTACCAGAGGGAGAGGCTTGAGGGACTCGAAGAGGCCGCGGGAAGGGTGGAGGGGTTCCTCACAGCCGTTGGCCAGGTCCGCGGGGCGATGGCGAGCCTAGCGGGCAACCTGAGCCTGGCCGCCAGACTGCTGAACGTCTCCTCCGCCCTGGCGGGCAACGCCTCCAGCGCCATCAACGTGAGCCTGCTGTTGGTGGAGTCGCTGAGGCGACAGCTCTCTGCGTTGGGCGCCGCGCTTCGCGGCATGGCAGCCGAGGCGGAGAGGATACGCGTGCTCGCAGAGGAACAGTACGCGGCCATGAACGCCATGGCGGACCTGTTCCGAGTGCAGGCCGAGGCGATACGCTCGTATAGGGCTACCCTCAACGAGACCGCGGAAATCCTTGGGGACGCATCGCGCCGCGTCTACGCCCTGTCGACGACCTTGAGGAGCGCAGCGTACAGGTTGGGCCAGATAGGGGCCGAGCTGGCCGCCCTCAGGGACTCCGTGCTGAGGCTGGGGGAGAGCCTCAACCTCACGGGTCCGGCAGAGGAGGCCGCCGCGCTAATAGGCAGCGCGATACGCGTCGTGAGGAGCTCCGAGGAGGCGCTGATGGACCTAGTCGAGGAGCTCCGTGACGTCTCGGCGCTTCTAAGGACGTACAGCAGGGACGTGTCCGACATGGAGGCCGCGTTGAGGGGGACCGAGGAGGACCTTAGAAGCGCCGCCGAGTCGGCCGAGCTGAACGCGACCGTAATAAGGAGAAACATAGCCAGCGCCGTCGACGGCTTGCAGAGGGGGCTCAACGAGGCTGCCGACGCCCTAGATGGGGCCGTACGCGAGGCCGAACAGCTCGCCGAGCCCGTCAAGGCGGCATCGCGCCAGCTGGTCCAACTGGCAGAGGCCGCCGGCCGGCTGGCCGCCAACGCGTCCGCCCTGGCGCTCGACGTGAGGGGGGAACTCCCCCTGCTTGGCGCCGCCGAGTCGGCCATCCTCGACGCCAAGTACAGCATAGAGGAGGAGGCGGAGAGGATACTGAGGACCCTGGAGGAGCTGGACCGGTACAGAAGTTTCTACCCGGTGAACGCGGTGACCGTCACGTACATCCTTTCCCTGCCCATGTTCCTGAGCCCCAAGGCGGCCGAGCTCGGCCTGTCAGTCAGGCCGCGGGAAGTGGGCGCTGAGGCCCAGACAGCTGGCGGTTTCGCCCCATACGCCGCTGGGGCCGCTACGTCCACGGTACTCGCCTACCTGGCGTACGCCATGTTTAGGCGTGCGAGGAGGACGCGCGCCGCGGGAAACTTTTAACTCCGCCATAACACTTGGACGCATGTTGAGGGAGCTTAAGGGCGACGTGGAGATATGCGTCGAGGACTGCGCCGAGGAGGCCGGGGACGACCGGGAAGCACTAATAGAATGTATATGTGCATGCGTGAGGGACGCCGTCGCGGGCTATGCCAAGGGACCCCGCGGAGCCGGGAAGCGCTGAGACGGCATGACCGCCGTAATGGACAGGTACTCAAGGCAGTTGATGGTCATAGGCGAGGAGGGTCAACGGAGGTTGGGGCAGGCTACTGTGGCGGTGTTCGGTATGGGGGGCCTCGGGACCCTGGCCGCTTATTACCTTGCCGGCGCGGGCGTGGGCAGGCTCTACGTGGTGGACTTCGACACGGTGAGCATAAGCGACCTCCACAGGCAGGTGCTCTACGCCGTGCGCGACGTGGGGAAGCCCAAGGTGGAGGCCGCCGCGGAGAGGCTGAGGTCCGTGAACCCCCACGTGGACGTAGTCCCGATAATGGAGAACGTGGAGCTGCCCCTCGCGGCGGAGCTGGCCGGCAAGGCCGACGTGCTGGTCGACGCCTTTGATAACTGGGCCAGCCGCCACATACTCAACAAGGCCGCGGTGAGGGCCGGCAAGCCCCTGGTCCACGGGGCCGTGGACAACTGGTACGGCCATGTCACCGTGGTGCTCCCGGGAAAGACGCCGTGCCTCCACGACCTCTTCGGCAGGTTCGCCCGGGCCCCCATGTGCGTTGGCCAGTGCCCTGTGCTGGGCCCGGTCGTGGGGATAATAGCGTCCATCATGGCGACGGAAACCCTCAAGCTGGTCCTGGGCATGGGCGACGCCCTCGCCGGCAGGCTTCTCGTGGTCGACGCAAAGAGGATGTCGTTCGACGAGGTCAAGGTAGCTAGGGACCCTTCATGTCCCGTCTGCTCGACGGGCCCACGCACTAAGTAGGCGCGGCCCACACAGCGGCGATGCGGCCCACGCTCCCTTACGGCGTCCCCGTGCAGCGGCCACGTATATACTTATACACGTCGCCTATCCGGGGCCTGTCCCTGTAGGCGACCACGTAATGGGGCAGCTTGCCCCATCCCCTCACGGCCAGCCTCTCGTCCACCAGGACGAGGACGGGCACCCCGCTCCCCATGAGCTTGCCGTACTTCTCCTCGAGGTACTGGGGGGTCCAGAAGCCCACCACCTCTATGTAGAGGTCCCCCACCTTGAAGTCCGGTATGAAGACCCGGTTGCCGACGACCACCGCGTCGGGCTCCCTCTCCACGCGGCAAAGCCTGGCCAACTGCCTGTAGAACTCCTCCTCGACCCTGCTGTCGAACGTCTCGTGCACCTCCTCGGGGGCCAGGGGAGGGGCAGAGTCGCTCCGCTCCACGTACGTGTAGGTCCTCTCGTACAGCTTCACGTCGGCCCTAACGGACCACTTCCCGGCGGACAATATGACGGGCAGCACCTTGGCCATCCGCGTCCCGTAGCGCTCCGTCTGCCTCAGCACAGAGGCGGGCCCGTCCACGGCCAGCCTCACGCCGCCCGGCAACTGCTCGGCCACGTACATGAGGCCCAGCCTCTTCACGCGCCTCAAAACCTCCTTGACCAGGTAACCCGGCCCGTACACGTCCACGATCAGCCTCACGGCCCTGAAGAGCAGGGTCTGGGCCAGCGATGTGTTGTACCGCGCGGCCAGCTCGCCTGGCCCAACGTCGGGGACCGACACGATGCGGAGGTTGTCCTCGTGGGCCTTCGCCATGAGCTCCTCCACGGCGCTGGGGGTGAGGCCTAGCCTGGCGGCCACTGCATCGACAACCGCCCTCCTGGCATCCGGATCCACGACCGGGTGTCTGCGGGCGGCCTCCCTGAAGAGCTCCAGGCGGACCCTCGTCACGAGCCTCC
>JALWZH010000085.1 GCA_027002815.1 Thermoproteales archaeon
CCCTTGGGCACTTCCCTGAGCATTATGCCCGGCACTAGGAGGGGCACGCATATGGTGGCCATGACGATTGCTATGGACATGTAGACGGCGTGTGTTCCCAGGGGCGTCAAGAGCAGGCCTGCCTTGGCCAAGGTTGCGCCGACGTTGTAGGCGCCTTTAAGGCGTATCCCCCGCGTGGCCGCGAGCACGGCTAGCCCAGTGGCGGGGATCCACGTTGGGCCCATCAACGGGACAAGCGTGTACACGGCAGTGGTAAGGGCCCACAGTCCCCTATTCGGCCGGTAACCTCCCCTGGCCGGATCCACCCTGAGCATGAGGCTCAGCGCGGATGCCAGAGGGAATCCGTACACGACCCACATGGGTGTTGTGCTCAGCGCGGAGATCCACAGGCCCACCATTGGCAGCAGGTTGGGCAGTTTCAGGAGGCTTGTGCCTATGCCCCGTCCATATGTCAGGCTCATTGCGGCTGCAAACGGCGCCCAGAAGGATGTGGGGACGCCTACGAGCAGCGATGCGAGCGTCGCGTATGAGAGCCACTTGTTGGGCATTAGGCGGGTAAAGCCGGGGACCTGGGCGTACATGACCCCGAAGTAGAACGACATGAGGCCCCCCACCATCAGGCGGACGTGGATACCATGTTTCAAGGCGCCCAGCACCGTCCCCGAGAGGAGGAGGGCCAGGGAAAGGTAGAGGCCCGCCTGGGAGACCCTTAAAAGGGCTATGTTGGAGGAGCGGTACCCGTGCTCAGGCGAGTCGCCGAGCGTGTACCATAGGTGTAACCCCATTCACAGTCCGAGCCTCTCGGCAACCATCTTGGTGACCCTTGCAGAGTGTCCCTCCAACATTTTCCTCACTTCTCTCAGCAGTTGACGCGTCTCCTCGTCACGTGCCCTGTACTCGAGCTCCTTCACCTTGACTATGCCCTCGTGGAGGTACTTGTCCAGCTCCAGGAGCAGTAGGGGCCTGTTGTCCACCCCCAGTTTGTCCTCGACCAGCGTCATGAAGCATTCCCAATGTACGGCGCCCTTGGACGTAAATGTGAATAGCTGTCCCTCGACTATCTCGCCCTCACAGAAAAAACACTTCCATTTTTTCAGTTCCCTGGCCATAAGCGTTATACTGGTGGGGCAGTTACGTTGTACTTACTGCGCCACTCCTCGTAGGCCTTCTGCTCGTCGGGGGAGAGCTCCTTGGAGAACCTGTACCAGCCCTGCTTGGCCTTCAACGCGTCCGATGCCTCGCCTACCTTGTATATGCAGTTGACTGGGCAGGCCGATATGCAGCTGAAGTCGTCCTTGCATTTGTCCCATATGAGCCTAGCCTTGCCGTTGTCGTCCAGCTCAAGCGCCTGCCATGGACAGACGGCAACGCATGCGCCGCAGCTTATGCACGTGTCCTGGTCTATGAGCACCCTCTGGTACTGTGCCAGCTCCGCCATGTTCCACCTATGGAATCCTTCCCTATAAATACGTCCACGTAAATATTTTAACGGGATGAGTTGCGGGGGTACATGGTGCACTTCGTTAGGCTACAGGTGCCCAGGGGACCAGAGGACGCGTGTTCCGACGCGTGCTCCGAGATAGTGGCGGTCCATTCGGGCAAGACGATACACATATGGTCCAAGGGTAGGGGTCGCCGCATCGCCGGCGAGGACAGTTGCCAGGTATGTAGGATCATTGAGGGCAGTGGGCTGATAGTAGTAGGGGGGGAGAGCTGCGGCGGCCACGTGACGTACGAGCTGCTGGTGCCACACATAGGCTCGCTCAAGCGGGCATTGAGGGACCTCCACTCGTCGGGGTATAGGCCACGCGTCGTGAGCAACGCGGTCTACGTGCCCTCGCCCCCACTCACCATGGAGCAGATAAAGGTCCTTAAACTCGCCTATGTGAGGGGGTACTTCGACGAGAAGAGGGCCGTAACGGTGAAGGAGATCGCGGAGCTCCTTGGGACGTCCCCAGCCTCAGTGGACAGAATGTTGAGGAGGGCCCTCAGGAACCTGGTGGGGTACTACCTCACGTACAAGTCCGGCGCCGGCAAGGCATAGGCGAGGCCTATTGGGCCCCGTCCTCCAGCCTGGCGAGGAAGAGCAGTGCGGGAATGAGCACCTTGACTACGTCCTCCTCCCGGGCGATCATGTGGCCCATGTCAGGGACAACATGCACCTCGAGGCCCTTGCCCAGCCCAGTCGCCCTCTCCACAAATCGTAGCACTGGGATGAGGGGCGTCCTCGAGTCGTTCTGCGGATGGATCAGCGCGAGGGGGTCCCTGAGGCCCCCCACGTGCGTCGCTGGGCTCCTGTCCTCCCATAGCTCGGCCCTACCAGCAAACAGCATGTCTATGAAGGACCTGAAGGCCGGATCGCTGAGCTCGTACATCGTCCTCCAGTCGACCACGCTCGCCCCGGCCACTCCTCCGCCGAACGTCCCGGGCCTCCGCGTGAGCGCGCAAAGGGTCATGTAACCCCCATAGCTGTACCCCATTATGTACACCCTGCTGGCCAGGCCGGAGTCCTTGGCCCACTGAGCCGCCGCTATCACGTCCTCTAGCTCCATGCCGCATGGGTCCCCAACGATCTTCTCGGTCCACTCCACGCCGTGTCCTACGCTGCCCCTATAGTTCGGCTTCACAACGTGAAACCCAGCGGCGCTCAACGCGGCTGCGAACAGATCCCACGAATCGTCGTCTTCGGCGAAGGGTCCCCCATGCACAAGGACCACTGTGGGGCCAGGTCTGGCGGCCCTACGGCTTTCCAGGTACAGCGTGGGCACCGCCTCCCCATCAAGGCTCTTGACGTGGATAAAGCCGCGTTCGCCAAGCGCGTCGCCGAGCAGTTGGGGCCTCTCGCCCTCAAGAACGACCTCCCACCCACCTCCCCTGTCCAACGCCACGACCCTGTAGGGAGTGGCAAGGTCCGAGTGGGTCACCGTGATCCTGCCCCTCCACTCGTGGGCCCCATGATGCGTGCCCTCAGGCGCGTCCAGCCCTGTCCAGTCGAGGAACACCCTGCTCCTCCCATTTTTCTTGGCTATGACCGCCAGCTCGCCGCTTGGAAGATAGGCCACGTGGCTTATCGACGTGGCCTCGAAGGAGGCCAAGTCCCCACGAAGTTCCAGCGGCGAGCTGGCGCCCCTGTCAGGGTCGAGCCTGTACAGGACTGCCCGTTTGGCCCCCTCAACGCCGTAGGTCACCGTGCCGTCCGGCGCTATGTCGCCAGCAACTATGTTCCCCTTTATGGGAGGGCCATACACCTCTGGCCGCCCAGCGTCTAGGTCCACTACGAATAGCTTGAAGTACCTGTCTGGGGGAAACACGCCGAATCCCGTGGCCAGTCTCCCCTTCACACCAGCAAGAAACGCGAAGCCGGCCATATCAGCAGCCTTCCACAGCCTCCCGCTCCTCACCGCGTACACCCCCACGCCAGCCTCGTGGACTGCGGTATAGGCCACTGTGGTCCCGTCGTCCGCGACGCCGAGTATTCTGGCTGGCCTCTGCTCGGGGTGCAGCTCCACTTCCCGGCCCGGCTTGTCGACCTCCACGACGTATAGCTTGGCCAGTTCCCTCCCGGCCGCAACGTCGCGGCCGAAGACAACGCGGGCGGCGCCGTGTGGGAGGCGCCCGAGTAGGCTTATGGGATCCACGTTAAGCCTAGTGAGACTGGACCCGTCATATGCGTAGAGGTTATGCGCGCCCTCCCTGAAGGCGCTGACCAGAAGCCTCCCCCCTGCAAGGACGCCCGCGGCTACGAAGAAGTTCACCTTGACGAGCCGTACGGCGTCCTCCACTATCCTGGCGTATCTATGGAGCCCCATGGAGTGTGGATCCATCGCGCTATGCGGGCCGCCCATTTTAAGCATTGGCTACGTCTAGGCGGATGGAATACCGTTATAAAGGGGCCGCGTCGGCAGAAAAAGATGGTCCCGAGACTGTACGAGGAGCTCGAAGAGGTGCTGATGACGAATCTTTTCCCTACCCACAGGATCTTCGTGAGGGAGGCGCGCGACGTCTATGTATATGACGTGGAGGGCCGCGAGTACCTGGACTTCATGACCGTGGTGACTTCAGCAACGCTGGGCCACGGCATACCAGAGGTGCGCGATGCGGTGGTCGAGACCGTGAGTAGGCTCGCCTCGGGCAACGGGTATAACTGGTACACGATGGAGCTCCTGGAGGCTGCCAAGGCCGTCGCCTCCCTTTTCCCCCCGGGCTTCGGCAAGGTGCATTTCAGGGTCAGCGGCTCCGAGGGCGTGGAGCTTGCGGTGAAACTTGCCAAGAGGCATGCGCGTCGATCCACGGCCATATTCTTCACGGGGGGCTACCACGGCCGCACCCACTACACGACTACGTTCCACGGCGCGAGGAGGCTGGAGTACGGTCCCTTGCCCCCAGGGATGCTCATGGTTCCATATCCATACCCTTACAGGTGCCCCTTCGGCCCCATGAGGCCCGAGGAGTGCGCGGCGGCCGCTGTGGAGGTCGTGGAGCACATGGTGAACTACGTGGCTGTCGGCGACGCATGTTGCATAGTCGTGGAGCCCATACAAGGCGTCGGCGGTATAGTGGTGCCCCCCCAGAACTTCTTCGACGGGCTGAAGCGCGTCGCGAGGGAATACGGCATCCTATTGATAGTCGACGAGGTGCAGACAGGCATGGGGAGGACCGGCACAGTGTGGGCCTACGAACAGTTCGACCTAACACCGGACCTGGTCGTCGCCGCGAAGGGCCTTGCCGGCGGGCTCCCCGCTTCCGTGGTGGTGGCAAGGAGGGACGTGGCAGACAGTCAGCGGCCCGGCGACGACCACTCTACCTTCGGCGGTTCCCCCGTGCTCATGGCCGCCGTTAAGGCCACCGTGGAGTACCTGGCCCGTAACAGGGAGACGTTGCTGGGCAACGCGAGGCGCATGGGGCAGTACGCCATGAAGAGGCTTTGGGAACTGTACGACAGGCACCCCCTCATAGGGGAGGTGAGGGGTATGGGGCTGCTAATAGGCATAGAGCTTGTCAGGGACCGGAGGACCAAGGAGCCTGCGGCCAAGGAGACGTCCTCCATATGCCTCGACCACGCGTTAAGGAGGGGCCTCCTCGTGGTGCCCAGCGGGTGGAGGAGCAACGTCATAAGGTTTGCCCCGCCCCTCACCGTTAGGCAGGAACATGTGGACAGGGCCGTGGACATACTGGACGAGGTCATAGGCGCAGTGGAGAGGGAGGCCGGGGTGGGGCGATAGGTGGAAGGTAGAAAAAGCCGTATTCGAAACGATATTCATGGACCTGGTCCTCGTCTTCCACGGCTCCCACGATCCGCGTCACGTTAGGGCGGCGCTGGCCTTCGCTAGGAGGGTCGGTGCAAGGGTCGCCTTCAAGGAGGCCTCACGGCCCGGCATAGGCGACGTGCGGGGGGACATATACGTGCCCATGTTCCTGGGCTGGGGAAAGGACTACATGGAGGCAGCCTCGTTGACCGGGTCCACCATACCGCCCATAATGGAGTGGCCTGGGTTCGGGGACTTTGTGCGTTCCCTCGGTGCCAGCCTCTACCTCCTGCATGGGTCCCATGAAGAGCGTTACCTACAGGAGGTGGAGATGCTGGGCGTGGACTACGCCTTCCTGGTAGGGGAGCCGAACGTGGCCCATGTTCCATGCCCCCCAACGGCCATGCCCCTTGTGCTTACCCCAGGCGCAATCCACGACAGGCTGGTGGGCCGCCTCTCCTCTCGGTGCCCAGGGACGGTCCTTGTGGGGGGACCGCTGGTCGAGATGCCCGTTTTTGAGCGCTACTTCAGGGGAGCCCTGCGAAGGCTGCTAAATGAAAGACTCAAAGCTGATGGCGTGGAAGTCTGACCGCCTGATCACGTCCTTTATAAGGCCCGACTCCATTAGCACGATCCTGTCGGCTATCACTGTGGCGAACTCGGCGTCCTGCTCCGCCACCACCATGGTTATGCCCCTTTCCCTCATGGCCAGTAGGAGCCTCGCAATCTCGTCCTTGGCCCGTGGCGCAAGCCCCGAGGACGGCTCGTCCAGGAGGAGCAGCTTGGGCCTCATGTGATACGCTATGGCCAGAGACAACATCCTGAACTGTCCCCCACTGAGGTTGCCAGCCCTATCGTTGAGGCGGCCCACCAGCTGCGGGAACAGGTCTAGGTCCAATTCCCCATCCCTAAGCGCCAACAGTAGGTTGTCCCTGACGCTCAGGGACCTAAACGCCGAGTCCCTGTCAGGTATGTACGTGACGCCCATCTCCACCCTTTTCAATGGGCTCAGGCCCGTGATGTCGGCCCCATTTAGGTATATCCTTCCGCTTATAGGGCGGAGCAGGCCAGCCACGGTCTTAAGTAGCGTGGTTTTCCCGGCCCCGTTGGGGCCAAGTATCACGACTATCTCGCCTTGAGCCACCTCGAGGTTCGCGCTCTCAACAACAACCATCTTGCCGTAGCCGCAGGTCAGGTCTACGAGGCGCAGACTCATGACCTCCCGAGGTAGGCCTGTTTCACCAATGGGTTTTTCACCACGTCCTCAGGCGTGCCCTCAGCTATCTTCCTCCCCGCGTTCATGACTACAACCCTCTCAACGACCTTGAACAGGGACGACAGCCTGTGCTCGACTATCACGTAGGTGAGCCCCATGGTGGAGTTCAGGGACTTTATGAGCTCGCCGAGTTCTGCGGCCTCCCTCATGGCAAGGCCCGCCATCGGCTCGTCCAGGAGCACGAGCTTCGGCCTCAGGGCCAGACACCGCGCGAGCTCCAACCTCCTTATCTCGTGTAGGGTGAGCTTGGCCGCTGGTACGGAGGATTTGCCGCTCAGGCCCACCACCTTCAGCGCCTCCTCTATGAGGCCCTCGTCGCGTGTGGCCACCCTCAGGTTGTCCCGCACTGTGAGACTTGGGAAGTACTTTGGCTGCTGGAACGACCGAGCGATCCCAATTTTGACCCTTATATGGACCGGCTTCCTCGTTATGTCCATGCCGTCGAACACGACGCGCCCATTGTCGGGCTTTACGTGGCCAGTCACCACGTTGAAGAGGGTGGTCTTGCCGCTGCCGTTGGGGCCTATGAGGCCCATCAGCTCGCCCTTATCCACCTCAACGCTTACCCCGTCCAGCGCCACGACGCCGCCGAACCTCTTGCTGACCGACTCAACGCGCAGCATGCCTCCCCCTAATGAGGAAGTATATTATTATTAGCATGGCCGATATGATGGCGAGCCTCAGCTCGGGCGTGGCTCCCCGAAGGTATATGTCGAACATGTATAGGCCTATGCCCCCCATGAAGGACCAGACGACGCCCCCCGGCTTATAAATCCCGCACGCGAGCAGCATGTATATGAGGAGCGGTATCGGCTCTATGACGGCGGTGGACATAACGCCTTGCAGGCTCACGTAGAGGAACGTGGATATTCCCGCGATGGTTCCAGCGATCACAAACGAGACGAGTTTTATGATGTTGGTGTTTATCCCGTTGGACTCCACCAGTATCTCGTCCTCCGACATGGACTTCAGAATGGTCCCGAACCGCGTGCGTATGAGGACGTACAGTACTAGGAGGGACACAACCGCAAAGGAGAACACCAGGTAGTACGCGTAGGGGCCCCCCACGGGCAGCCAGAAGGGCACGGGCACCCCATCATCGCCCTTAAACACGTCGTACATGGTACGCGCAATGACTATTAGCACAAATGGGAATATGAGGGTCGCCATGGCGTAGAACGGACCCCTCAGCCGAAAGCCGGGTAGCGCCATGAGGACGCCTCCAAGGGCCCCACCTACGGCTGCCAGCAGGGCGAGTAGCTGGGGCGAGGAGGTGGACAAGAACGCAACGTAGCCCGCTATACCCATGATGAAGGTGTAGCCTAGGTTTATGTAGCCGGTCCTTATGGAAGCGAAGTCGTATGTGGCTGTTATGACCCCGAAAAGCAGCGCCATGGAAAGGGCGGAGAGGAGATATGAGGAGGTCACTGCGAATGGGACAACCGCCAAAACGGCTATTATCACCACAACAGCGGCGAAATCGCCTAACGCGCGTGGGCCGCCCATCCTAAGCGGGCCTATTTTAGGCTTATAGCCGCCCATCATGCCCACCTGGTGGCTCCGCGGCCTAGGATTCCCTGGGGCCTGAAGAGGAGCACCAGTATTATCAGTAGCAGCGGCACGAAGGGCTCCACGGACGGATCCAGGTAATACGCGGAGAACCTCTCTGCGAAAGATATGAGGAAGGCTGCTATCAGCGAGCCCCCCACGCTGCCAAGCCCCCCGACAATAGACACTGAAAGCACTATGGTCAGGTATAGCCACGCCACCTGGGGCGACACGGTGAGGAAGGGGGATATCATGAGGGATGCCAGCGAGGCGAATAGGGACGCTAGGAACGTCGTGAAGAGGTACACCTTGGCCGGGTTTATCCCCATCATGAGCGCCAGGTCCGCGTTCTCGGCTATGGCCACCATCTTCTTTCCTATTATGGTCCTACCTATGATGATGTAGTAGCCCGCAAGCACGGCGACGGACACGAGTATGGCGAGGAGCCACTGGGCGGATACCCACCCGAGGCTGCCGCTTACAAGTGCGGGCACGACCCTCTGGTAGGGGCCATAGCCCCAGATTAGGGCCCCCTCGATGAGGAGTGCAATGGCAAGCGACACGACGATCATCAGCACCTCGTCCCTACGTATAAACCTCAGTATTATCCACCCGAAGGTCCCCAACGCCACCGATATGGCCATCGCCAGCGCGGCGGCGATGGGCACGGGCATGGACTCCGAGAACCCGCTGTAGAGGTACGCCACCAGGGCCATGTAGGCCCCGTAGGCCAGGTTGATTATACGGGCGACCCCTAGGAGCAGGTTAAAGCCTGCGGTCATCAGGGCATAACAGCTACCCAATACGAGGGAGAAAAAAAGTATCTCGTACATTAACCCTTTACCCAGGGCGGCAGCGCCACTTCTCCCTCGGCGACGTCGGGCGGCCACACAACCCTGGTCTCGCCCTCAGGCGTCCACTGCACCGCTATGGTGGCCAAATACTCAGGGCCGAACAGAGGCGTGTGGCCTTCGGTGAATATCCACCTGCCCGTTATACCCATGTACCCGTTCCTGGCAAGGTAATCGGCGACCTTGTCCCCATCAAAGCTCCCGACGGCCTCCACGGCCTCCTTCCACGCGTTCACCGCGTCGTACATGAAGAAGGGCGGGTAGAAGAAGCCCAGTTCTCCGTACTTCGCCTCATAGGAGCTCACGAACCTCTGGGTGGCCTCTGTAGCGGGGAAGTTGTAGAACACGAATATCTGGTATGGGAGGCTGCCGCCGGTTATGTCCCACTGCTTCAGCGTCATGCCCACCACGTCGAACTGAACGAGCACGAAGGGAGGCTTAAGCTCGTTGTAGTCCCTCTGGAGGACCTTGCCATCGCCGTAGGCGGTCCACACCATCAGTATCTGCACGCCGGCGTCCCTGGCCTTGGTCAGATGGGGCACGAAGCTCGTGGTCTTGCCGGGCTCTATCGTGCCCTCGAACACAAGCTCGAACCCGTCCCTCTGGATCACCTCCTTGACCTTCTTAACCACGGCGGCTGTCCAGGCATGCTTGTCGTAAAGTATGCCGACCTTGTTGAACCCATACTTTTCGGCTATGTACTTGGCCGGATAGTACACGATCAACGCGTGGGTCGAGGCGTTTATGTTGAACCTAAACCAGTACTTGAGGCCTGGGTCCTGGGCGACCTGCTCGTCTATCTGGTCCGCCACCGAGCCATGCGCGAATACAGGCACCTTTGCCTCCTTTATCAGGGGCAACAGGGCGAGGCCCACGGCCGAGGAATGTATGCCGAATATGGCAACCACCTTGTCCTCGTACACTAGCTTACGGAATCCCGTAGTTGCCACGTCGGGCTTGTTCTCGTCGTCGAAGACCACAAGCTCCACCTTCTTGCCGAGCACGCCGCCCTTGGCGTTTATCTCATCTATGGCCAGCTGAATGGACTTCACCGCGATGTCACCGTACGGCTTCGTGGCGGGTCCAAGGTAGCCTATCTTTATCACTTCCTGTTCGGGGGTGGGCTGCGGCGAGGGGCTTGGTGAGGGCGTTCGGGCCGGCGTCTCCTGAACAGGCGTGGTCTCCGCGGCTGTCTGCTCCTGTGCTGGTGCCTGTGCCGGCTGCTGCATTGCTAGGAACCCGGCCACTATTGCGACTATTATTATCACTATAGCCACGCCTATATAGAGCCCTGCCTTGGGCATGCCCCTCCCGGAACTGTTCTATAAAAAATGTAATCATTAAACGATTTTAAGTGATTACACCGATTATACTCCTGCCTCCAAGTAATTCAAATTAATTGTATATATAGGGCCCCGGGCAGCGCGGTCCAGCTAGGCTATGTAGCCGAGCATCCTCATGAGTTCCCTAGACTTCAGGGCCTCGGCGAGCGAGCCTCTGAACACCACTGTCCCTCTCTCTATTACGTATATATTTGCGTCGTCCGTCAGTTTTCTAAGCAGCGCCACGTTGGACTCGGCGAAGAGCAGCGCGACCCCGTTAGCGGCCAATTGGACAAGCACTGGGTACATCCTTGAAACGAGGCTGAAGGCAAGGCCCTCGAAGGGCTCGTCGAGGAGCAGAACCCTAGGCCTGCGCGACACGGCCATGGCTATGGACAGCATCTTCCTTTGGCCGCCGCTCAGCTCGCTCGCCCTCTTGTCGAGCATGGTCCTAAGCTCGGGGAATAGGTCGAGGGCCTCCCCGTAGCTGTCCGAGGCCGTCCTGAGGTTCTCCTCCACTGTGAGTTCGGGGAATATGCGTCCCCCCTCGTGAACCACGGATATGCCTAGGGAAGCCCTGACATGAGGCGGCACGCCAGTGATGTCGTCCCCGTCGAGCAGCACCCTCCCCCTGAGCGGCCTAACGAGGCCGGCCACCGTCCTTATGAATGTGGTCTTGCCGGCCCCGTTGCGCCCCACAAGGAACACGAGGCTCCCCTTCTCGACCGTGAGCGTGACTCCGCGCAGTGCGTCAACCCCCCCAACCCTAGCCCATAGGTCCACGGCGGAGATCATATGCCCAGCACCTCCCTGACCCTTTCAGAGTTGGCCATGTTCCTTGGGGGGCCCCAGTACACCACGGAGCCCTGGAACATGACGATCACGTTCTCGGCGTACTCGAACACAAGGTCTAGGTCATGCTCTATCACGAGCAGCGTGATCCCCTCCTTCTTGGCGTTGCGTATCACTATGTCCATTATGCCCCACTTATCCGCCGTGGACACGCCCGACGTGGGCTCGTCCAACATGAGGAGCCTGGGCCTTCCCACGAAGGCCATGACTATGTCCAGTATCTTCCTCTCGCCATGCGACATCTCTGGGGGCCTCTTATCGGCGAGGTGGCCCATTTGAAAGGTCTCGAGGGCCTCCTGCGCCTTGTCCCTAAGGGAGTCGATGCGGGACGCCCTAGGCGTCCCGTTCCTCAGCGCAAGGGAAAGCGCCACGTTTTCCAGCGCCGTGAGGCCGTGGAAGAGCTGTGGGTGTTGGAAGGACCTCAGTATGCCCATCTGCGCCGCCCTCACGTGGTTGACGCGCTTAAGGCTCCTGCCCTCGAAGATCACGTCGCCCGCGTCCTCCCTGACGTACCTCGATATGACATTGACCAGCGTGGTCTTGCCGCTCCCGTTGGGTCCCACTATGAAGGCCACCTCGCCGCGCTTCATGTCCAGGGTGACGTTGTTGAGGGCGGTTATCCCGCCGAACCTCTTGGACAGTCCCTCGACCCTGATAACCGCCTCAGTCATGTCCCCCACCCTTTGAGCCCCTAATTAGGGTGGCGGCCCTATAAATGGAGTGTATGAGCCCGCGGGGCGCGCTGTATATGGTGGCCGCGATTATGACTCCCAGGGCCAGCTGCCAGTATATGCCCACGTCCGGCGTCGTGGCTATGTAGAACCTGAGCCCGCTCAGCACGAACGCTCCGAGTATCGGGCCGAGGAGCGTCCCCACGCCCCCGAAGATCACCATGAACAGTATTTCCCCCGACATGGTCCAGTAAAGCAGGTCCGCGTTGACGAACTGAAGCGCGGAGGCGTATAGTGCCCCCGATAGCCCGCACATGGCGGCCGATATTAGGAACGCGGCCATCTTCGCCCTCGCGGGTACATAGCCGAGGAACTCCAGGCGTAGCGGATTGTCGCGGGCAGCCAGGACGAGCCGCCCCCCAACCGTGCCCAGGAACCTCTTTACCAGGAGTAGCGCCAGCACGGTCAACGCCAGGGAGGCGAAGTAGATGAAGAGGCCTAGGGCCTGCCTATCTGGGAACTCGTAGCCCAGCACGGCTAGACCGCTTATCGATATGCCGTCTGACCCACCGGTGATGGGGCCCAGCTTAAGCACAAGCGAATAGTAGAGCATGGAGTACGCTAGGAGCGCAGTGGCCAGTTGGAGCCCCGATAGGCGGGCCGCTATGGGCGCTATGGGTAACGCCACTAGCACCGCCGCTGCCATGCTCAGGGGCAGTAGCACCGCCAGTTCCCCCATGCCGAGGTGCCTGTTCATGAGGCCGACCGTATAGGCCCCCGCCCCGAAAAACGCGGCGTGGCCCAGCGAGATCATCCCCCCGTAACCGTAGGCTATGTTGTACCCTATTGCGGTGATCGAGAATATGAAGCCGAACAACGCTATGAGCATGGCCGTCTGGCTCACAAAGGGCACAGACACGGCGACGGCCAACATCACGGCTGCCAGGACGAGCGCTGGCCTCATATTTTCCTACCCACCTTGCCGAATATCCCGTACGGTCTGAACACGAGTATGAGCGCTATTAGTGCGTACATAAGTATGAGGTCAAGCTCCGGGAAGGTCCTTATGGCTATGACCCTCACACCGCTGATTGCCAGCGCGGTGGCTATGACCCCCTTGATGCTGCCCAGCCCCCCAACCGCCACCACTATGAATGACGTCACCATCTCGTCGAAGCCTATGCCCGGAAAGGCGCCGCTTATAGGAAGCATCGAGGCGCCCGCTATACCCGCCATGGCGGCGCCCACGGCGAAGGTCAGCGCGCTGATACGCCTCACGTTGATCCCTATGGTGGTGGCGAGCTCTATGTCGCTGGCCGTTGCCCTGACCCTCACGCCTAGGCGCGTGTACCTCATGACGGCCTGATGGGCGGCCAACATGGCCGCCGCCAGCCCAATTATGTAGAAGTAGTATACGGGGAACTGTCTGCCGAGTACGTCCACATAGCCCAACAACGAGAAGGGCTCGTAGGCCGTGTAGTAGTTGAGCCCCCATATGAGCTTGTTCATGTCCAGCATGGCTAGGAGCAGGCCGAACGTGAACAGTATCTGGAAGTCCTCGTTGAGTTGGGAGACCCCCTTATATATGAGCATGTAGAGGGGAAGCGAGATCACCCCGACCACTATGGCCGCTATGGGCACCGCTACGAAGAACAGCTCTGGGGCCTTAAGTGCGGAATAGACCGTGTACGCTATGTATAGGCCCAAAGCGTAGAACGCGCCGTGGGCTATATTTATTATCCGCATCACGCCGTATATCAGGGTGAGGCCCGAGGCTATGAGTATGATTACAGATGAAAAGTAGAGCGTTGTTATTAATATAGAGAAAACCTCATCTATCATCTACCAGGACGCTATCCAATCGTCGGTCTTGATCCCCGGTGGCGGTGCGGCGTCCTCAGGGGCCACGGGCCTGATCCTGTCCAGCACGGCAAAGTTGTACTGGGCGCTCCGCTTTGTGAAGCCTATGATAGTGGCGCCCATCATCTGGTGGTCCTCCCTGCGGAAGGACCTGTACCCGCCAATTGTGGGGACCATTATGTCCTCGAGGGCTCTGATCAGCATGTCGGTGTCGGGGTACTTCCCGGACAGGTCGAAGGCCTTCTCCACGGCGGCTGCGTAGACCCACAGCGGCGTGAAGCCCGTGAAGGCCGTGTGGTACGGGTACTTCCCGAAGCGGTCCACATACTCCTTCACGAACATCTCGGTGAGGGGCCACTTGCGCGGCCAGAAGGGCCACCAGGAGCGGGCCCCCACCAGGAGGCCCTCCGGCGTGTCGGGCGGCATCTCTGCAGTTGCCAGGACGCTGAACACGCCCAGCCTCACGTTCCTCCACAGGCCCTGGGCCACTGACTGCCTGAGGAAGTTCAGCACGTCGCCGCCCCACAGGCTGCTGTACACTACGTCCGGCCTGGCAGAGGCGATCTTCTGTATGTATGGCGTGTAGTCGGGCACCCTGAAGAGAGGCGGCCAGAGCTCGTCAACTACCTCTATGTCGGGCTTGAGCTTCCTGAGCGCCGTGATGAACCTCCTCCAGGAGTCCCTACCGAACTCGTAGTCAGGCGATATGTTGATAACAGTTTTGACATCGGGGAGGACGTCCGCGACCACCTCGGCTAGGGCTATGTTCTCCATGGCGTCGTAGTTGCCGACCCTGAAGAGGAACCTTGGGTTCGGGTCTATCTCCTCGAAAATGCGGGCCGAAGTAGCGTCGGGCGCCAGGCAGGGGACCTGCAGTTCCTTTTCTATCACCGGGGCCAGAGCCACCATGGTGCCGCTGGAAGTACAACAGACCACGAGCTCCACGCCTTCCTCCCTTACCCATCGCGTGACGGTCTTAACAACGTTCTCCGGCCCGGTAGCCTCGTCGAGGAACAGCATTTCTATTTTCCGCTTTCCGAGCAGCCCACCATCGGCGTTTATCCAGTCCCTAACAAGCTCCGCCGCGTTCTTGGTGTGTTCGCCCACCACGGCACCCGGCCCGCTCACGAAGGTGACCAGGCCGACCTTGAGGGGCTTCTCGGGTACCTGGCCCGCCGCTTGCTGGCCGGCGCCTCCTGCCCCCACAGTTGTGGTCACCGTTTCCGTGACGGTTACGGTGCGCTCTGCGGCGCCTCCCTGACGTCCCAGGAGCGCCGCGGTTACCCCAGCACCGATTATTCCTCCAGCGACCAGGCCGCCTATGGCGGCAAGAACCTGCCTTCTAGAATACGTGGCTCCCTGTGCCATAACCCCCAACCCATTGTATTTTTTCTCTTTTTCTGCCAACTGATTGTAATTAGGCTGTTATGGAATACATGGGAGCAGAATTATCAGTAATTGTAAAAAGGGGGGGGGGGTTAGAACACCGGAGGCGCCAGCTCCATCTCCTCGTCCTCAAACCTGACCTCCCTACCATCTATGCCCAGCTCGGGTATCTCCGGCATCTCCACCCCGAACTTGCTCAGGAACGCGCCGACTTTCAGCACCGCCTTCCTCCACGCCTCCTCCCTGAACTCGAGGCTCGGTATCCCCACGACGTCCTGAACTATTGGATCCATTTTGAGGAAGAAGTCGTAGAAGTCCCTTGGCAGTTTCCAGAACTTTGTGGTTTTCAGGGGCTTGTAGGTTATGAGGGACAGGAACTCGAATCCTGCCCTAATCTGCTTAGTGACCAACTTCTTTATCTCGTCCGTTATCACGTGCTTGTTGTCCTCGAAGAGGAACATGGTGAACGTGAAGTGCCTCGCCTCGTCCCTGGCCGTGTTCCTGAAGAGCTCGGCCATGGTTGCATGTTTGGCGTTACGCGACGCTCCGCCGAACACCGTAGTAGAGGCGGCCTCGCCCATTAAGAACGAGGTGAAGATTATAGGCAGTGGATACTTGTCGTAGGCCGCTTTGTAGGCCTCCCAGTACCTTGACCCGTTCCACCATACCCACCAGGCGTATTTCCTGGCCTTTTCCTCGAGGTCTGACTGGGGTTTCCTGAAGGGGAAGCCCTTGAGGGCGCAGTAGGCTGCCTTGCCGCACATGATGCAATGCCTGTTCTCATCCATCACAATCGTAGTGAAGACACCCACAGTACCCGCATCAAACTGATACTCCTGAGCAGCAATAACAGCCCTCGAGAATGCGGCAGCGGCATTGTCAAAGTTGGAGAGCACAGAGAACCAGAACGCCGTGGCCACCCGCTCCACCTCGGCCTTGTCCTCCATATATTTCTCGAAGGAGCCCCAGTCCAACTGGTCCTCATCCCACTGCTCCCTCTTGGACTTAACGTACAGGTCGTACATGCGTTGGTTTGAGAAGTCCCAGTACGGTGGGTATGCGTTTGGGTACTCTATCTCGGGCGGATACGTGTCTGGCGGTATGTCATCCAACTCCTTGGCATTGGCCACAACAGGCACACCACCATGCCTACGGGGCTCCCTTATCTTTACCCTTATGTTGGTGGTCATGCTCCCGATGGGCTATGAATATAAAAACGCAAACATCAAAAAATTGCTGAGAATTGCAATTAATTGGACTATTCAGAAGATAGCTGGGACCAGTTCCTCCCCAGCGTCGAACTTTATCACCTCCCCGGAGTCTATGCCCAGCTCTGGGATGGCGGGCATCTCTATGCCGAATTTCCTCACGAATGCGCCCACCCTCAGCACGGCGTCCCTCCACGCCTCCTCCCTGAACTCGAGGCTCGGCACACCTATCACTTCCTGGAAGTACGGGTCCATGTCCAGGTAGAACTTTTCGAAGTCCCTTGGCAGTTTCCAGAACTTTGTGGTTTTCAGGGGCTTGTAGGTTATGAGGGACAGGAACTCGAATCCTGCCCTAATCTGCTTAGTGACCAACTTCTTCACGTCCTCCGGGAACACCTTGTGGTAGTCCTCGAATAGGTACGAGGTGAAGGCCAAGTGCCTCGCCTCGTCCCTAGACGTGTTGAGGAACAGGGTCTTCATGACGTCGTGCTTGGCGTTCTTGGACGTGCCCGTGAAGACAGTCTTGGCCGCGGTTTCCCCCATCATGAAGGAGGTGAATATGGCTGGTAACGGGTACCTGTCGAAGGCGGTCTTAATGGCGTTCCAGTACCTTGACCCGTTCCACCATACCCACCAGGCGTATTTCCTGGCCTTTTCCTCGAGGTCTGACTGGGGTTTCCTGAAGGGGAAGCCCTTGAGGGCGCAGTAGGCTGCCTTGCCGCACATGATGCAATGCCTGTTCTCATCCATCACAATCGTAGTGAAGACACCCACAGTACCCGCATCAAACTGATACTCCTGAGCAGCAATAACAGCCCTCGAGAATGCGGCAGCGGCATTGTCAAAGTTGGAGAGCACAGAGAACCAGAACGCCGTGGCCACCCGCTCCACCTCGGCCTTGTCCTCCATATATTTCTCGAAGGAGCCCCAGTCCAACTGGTCCTCATCCCACTGCTCCCTCTTGGACTTAACGTACAGGTCGTACATGCGTTGGTTTGAGAAGTCCCAGTACGGTGGGTATGCGTTTGGGTACTCTATCTCGGGCGGATACGTGTCTGGCGGTATGTCATCCAACTCCTTGGCATTGGCCACAACAGGC
>JALWZH010000086.1 GCA_027002815.1 Thermoproteales archaeon
GCCAGGATAGCCACGCTGAACACGAACTTCTACGAAAGGGTGAAGGAGAGGGTTAAGTCGCAATGAGCTGCGCCGTGCTGGACGCGTCCGCGATACTCCACGCCCGAGACGCGCGGGCCTTTCAAGGCATGGCGCTGTACACTACGGACCTTGTGCTGGAGGAGCTCAGGGACCCGCGCGCGAGGGCCGCCGTGGAGATCCTCGGCATCAACGTGGTGCCACATGAGCCGAGGAAACTTAAAGGGGGAGCCCACACGCTGAGGGGCCTTTCCCCGGCCGATATCTCGGTCCTGCTGCTCGCAGCGGAATATGGCTGCACGCTCTTCACGGATGACGGGAAGCTATATGCTGCCGCAAGGAGGATGGGCGTTCATGCTAAGAGGATATATTATGGGGGGGCCGGGACCCGTTGAGACTGCAATAGGACCGCTACATGCCCCACTGGGCTTGCCCCAGGAGGATGTATGTCGTGAGCCCCACCGCCAACGGTATGGACATATTGTCCTCGACTCCGTAGGCCTCGGCCAGCACGGCAATGGCGCTGATAAGTACTGCTGGGAGGCCCAGGAACGGGGCCAGCACTGCTGCGTTGGCCAACGCGCCCGCCAGGGAGCCCTCCAGGCTGGCCCTACTATGTGGGAAGCGCCTCCTGCCGTGCCTCGCGCCCACGATCCCGGAGACCGTATCGTAGACCGCCAGGCTCGTCAACGCGGTTAACGTTGGTAGGTCCCCGAACAGCGTGTTGGTTATGTAGATGCCCATGATCCCGAGGAGCATGCCCACATAGCCGCTTTTCTTCTCGTAGTCGCGCTCGACGCTCCTCACCATATCTATGATCTCCTCCCTGAACCTCTCGTACTGCTCCCTCACGTATAGCCTGTCCACGCCAGGGGCAATACGCTGGAGCTTCTCGAACATCTCCTCTGACCTGTATAGGAGGTCATTCACTAGCTTGATCGCCAGCTGGGGCTGCTTGACCTGGAGCGCGTACAACAGCGAGGCCGACACGGCGAGCGCGGCGTAGTACATCCTCGGCTCCAAGAGGGGCACGGCGTATGGGACGAAGAGGAGCGATATGAATGCCGTGTGGATGGCCTTGCGAAGCTTGACTGGGTCCCTCATCGCGTAAGAACCACCTCGGCCAGGGCCACATAGCCTCTGCGGAGCAGGTCCACCACGTCCCTATCTATGTCGCGAGCCGCCTTCGTAGCCAGGATGCCAAAGGTATGTTCGTCCACGTGGCTGCTCCGTCGGAACACGATCCTGGCAGCGTTGCGGGGCCTCCTCATCGGGGTAAGGGCCGTGAAGGAGTCCCTGAGGTTGCCGACGGTTATGTGTACCTGTAGGACGCCCCTATCGCCGAGCCTCTCCATGAGCCCCCGATCCTCCACCTCTATGCAACACAGCAGTATGCAGTCGCCTCTCGGCGACACGTAGGGGTCGGACGTGAACTCTAGCGTCCTTCTGTTGGACGCCCTTATGTTGGCGTGGCCGCGCCCCACGATAAGCATGCTCACGCGTCTACGTAGTGAGGGCTATAAATCGGATGCTGTCCTGGACGAGGCGTCGAGGGGCGCGGGGGGTTCTCAGCGCCGCCGAAGTGGAGGCCGAAAAATGACATATACTTCTGGATGCCCAAAAGCATGGACGTTGAAACCCGCATAGACCTCGTCCTGAGGTATCCCACAGAGGAGGTGCTCACTGTGGAGGAGCTGCGCGAGTTGCTCCAGAGTGGGGAAAAACTGAGGCACTACATAGGGTTCGAGATAAGCGGCCTCATACACCTAGGCACGGGACTGGTCAGCATGTCCAAGCTGGTTGATTTCCAGAAGGCGGGTATAGAAACCACGATATTCCTGGCCGACATACACTCATGGCTGAACAACAAGCTCGGCGGCGATCTGGACGCCATAAGACGCGTAGCTGTGACATACTACAGGGAGGCGTTTAGACTCCTCATATCGGCCCTCGGAGGAGATCCCGACTCGACCCGCTTCATATTGGGGTCGGACCTCTACCATAACAACGACGAATATTGGTACCTGCTCATGGACATAGCCCGCAACACGACCCTCTCAAAGGTGAGGCACAGCCTCACCATAATGGGCCGCAGGGGCGAGGAGGACTCGGTGCCCTTTGCATGGCTTATATACCCCCCACTTCAGGTGGCCGACGTGTTCGCATTGGGGGCCCACATTCCCCACGGGGGGATAGACCAGAGGAGAGCCCACATATTGGCCCGCGAGGTAGCCCACAGGGTGCGCTTCTATCCGTTGAGGCTTGGGGATAGAAGGGTGCGGCCAGTCGCCGTCCACCACAAGCTACTCCCCGCGCTCAATATAGAGTCACCGCCATCGAGCAAGGAGGAGCTGAGCAGCCTCAAGATGAGCAAGTCCGTGCCTCAAAGCGCCATATTCGTCCACGACACGCCCGAGGAGATCAAGGAGAAGGTGCTCAGGGCCTACTGTCCCCCGAGGGAGGTCGAGTACAACCCCGTTATTGAAATGGCGCGGCTGGTGGGCTTCAGAGAGGCGCGCAATTCCCCCTTCGTGGTTGACAGGCCTGCCAAGTACGGCGGGCCAGCAGAGTACTGGACGTTTGAGGAGCTGGAGGGGGCGTACAGGGAGGGCAAGCTGCACCCGTTGGACCTCAAGATGGCCGTGGCGGGGGAACTGGCGCGGCTCCTCGAACCGCTTAGGAGACACTTCCAGGAGGGCCCAGGGAGGGCCCTCCTTGAGGAGATGAGGGGGCTCCTCATAACTAGATGAGGTACGCCAAGACGATTAGGGATCCCGTACATGGATGGATCAGGCTCCTCGACAGCGAGGCGAAGATCGTGGATTCTCCCCTCCTGCAGAGGCTGAGGTACATAAAGCAGCTGGGATTCGCATATCTGGTCTACCCATCGGCGACCCACACGCGGTTTGAACACACGCTGGGCGTGCTATATATAGCCAACATGCTAATAGAGAGGATACGCCAACTGGCGTCGGCGGCCGACGAACCCCACGTCAAGGCCCTGAGACCTATATTCGAGGACCGCGACAAATGGAGCGAGCTGTTTCATGCCCTGCGTCTTGCCGCCCTACTACACGATGTGGGTCACCCCCCGTGGTCACACGCTATAGAGCACGACCTGTTGGACATGGTGGTGAGGACCGCCACGAGAGGGGAGTGGTGCGATGTGGTGGAGGACGCCCCATATATAACGATAAGCGAGGTGGGGAAACTTAAACCTCACGAGCTGACGGGGTACTTGCTGCTTAGGAATAGGTGGGTTGAGGAGCTGGTGAGGGGGGCATATGGAAATCTGAAGGTGCTTGAACTGGCCAGGTTAATACTGTACTTTAGGCAACTGGACAGGCTGAGGGAGCGCGGCGACGGCGTCCCTACCATATTCGAGGACGACGTGGCGAGACTGTCAGAGGTGTATTACGGGGATAAGGAAATGTATAATACTGTTAAACTGCTTTCCAACACGATATCGGGCACTTTGGATGCCGACAGACTGGACTACATCATGAGGGACATGTACTTCACGGGGGCCGCAGTCGGCTCGGCGGTCACCAACGTCGACGTGGACAGGATAGTCAGCAACGTCTATGTGGACAAAGAGTATAGGCTCATAGTCGACGAGAGGGCACGTGTGAATATCGAGGGCTACGTGCTTGCCCGGTACAACCTGTACAGATGGGTCTACCTGCACCACAAGACCGTACTGTTCACGAAGATTGGCCGTATAGTCATGAGGAAGGCCCTCAACGCCGATGACAGGAACACGCGGGACTTCATGTGCCTACTTGCGAGGTTCGTCCTGGGCCGCGTCGTTGGCGACGATCTGCTGAAGGTTACCGACGACGGTCTTAACATGGCCCTACTTTTTGGCGGCATACGCGAGTTCCTCGACTACATAGTGATGAGGCGGGCCCCCTACATCTCGCTGTGGAAGAGGGACAAGGACTACCAGGACGCGCTGGGCAGGGCCACGGTGGACGTGAACACGGACATAGACGAACTCGCGGCCAGTTGGGACGCGGAAGACGTAGCCGAGAGGATCAGAGACATGATGGTCGAAGTGCTCAGATATCTGCTCCGGGAAAGGGAAAACTATTGTGGGAACAGGCTCGTGGGGTTTCTCGAAGAAAGGGACAACATAATCGTGGAGTACGTCAAGTTTAGTCCCCATGAGGACATAGGCCTCTACCATGCGGGTAGATACACGAGCATCGTGGAGCTATCGCCTCTCGTGTCCGCGATTAGGGAGGCTTGGGACAAATCGCCGCATCTCTTCATCTATGTCCATAAGTCGCTGGACGAGGAATGCAGGGAAACTCTGAAAAGGTACATAGGCAAGGTGCTCGGCCTTGTCCTAAGCCTACTCAAGGACGAGCATAGGGGCCCCCCCTGACGCCTGCGCCCCCTCAAATACGTATGCCCAGCTCCTCCGTTGCACGTTCTATGGTCCACGGCGCTATCTTGGTGGCCGCCCACCTGCCTCTTTCCGTGAGCCTAACCCTGTTTCCGTTCCTCTCGACGAGGCCGTCCAACATGGGGACCCACAGCCGGGGATCGACCCCCGGTAACCTCAGCGATTCGAGGAACCCGGCAACCTCGCCCACCTCAGCCTCGCCGCCCCTCTCATACACGTAGCGGACCACGAGGGCCCTCACGAGCACAGAGATTCTGCCCATACATGTCCGTACCCCCAAGTTTTTCACTGTAACAGCTATTTTCCAAGCGTACCGAGTGTACGACGAAAATATTCTAGAAAAGCAGCCTTTCAAAGCTGCTCAAAGTCTTGGCGCCCGTGTCCGTGACCAACACGTCGTCCTCTATCCTCACACCGCCGAACCCATTCACATATATGCCCGGCTCTATAGTGACCACCATACCACTACGTAGCTCCACATCGCTGTCAGGAGATAGGCGGGGAAACTCGTGGACCTCAATCCCTAGCCCGTGTCCCACAGAGTGCGTGAAGAACCTGCCGTACCCATACTCCTCCAACACGGCGCGTGCTGCCCAGTCTACCTCGCTGGCCCGTACGCCAGGCCTCACCGCGCTCAGCGCTGCCCTCTGGGCTTCCAGAACCGCAAGGTACATGTCCCTCTGCTTTTCCGACGGCCTACCAACCACGAACGTCCGGGTAATGTCGGAGCAGTACCCCCTGTACTTGGCCCCAATGTCCACCACGACCAAGTCGCCCTTCAGTATATGCCTGTCGCCAAACCTGTAATGGGGAAACGCCGAGTTCTCCCC
>JALWZH010000087.1 GCA_027002815.1 Thermoproteales archaeon
CCCTTGGGAGGCTCAATGCCCAGATGCTTAAACAGCTCAGGATGCCTAAGAGGCAACTCCACCAACTCACGAATCTTCTGCTTAGCCTCCTCCAAATCACCAATATCCTCCCAGGTGATCCGCGACACCATGAGCTCCGTCTCCTTTACGGGCTCCTCGCGGACCGAGACCTCGGTGTCGACGCTCACGTATGCCGCTGGGCCGGGCGTGACCTGGGTGATTATGAACCTAATGGAACCGCTGTAGAAGGGCACGTCCACGGCCTGGCCCTTGACCACGGGCTTCCCTAGGAGGAAATGCTTCTTTAGGTAGTCCGGGTCCACTCTGACGGGCTCCGTGGGCGCTATCACCACCCTTTGTGCAGGCCTAAGCGATATCTTCTTGACCTTGACAGTGTCCCCTATGCCGACCCCCGCGTTGTGCCTTATCAGGCCGTCCATCCTAATTATGTCCTTGTCCTCGTCCTCGGGGTAGGCCGGCCAGACCTGGGCGTAGGCTGTCTTGCGCCCAGTGATCTCCACGAAGTCGCCTGGCTCTATCCCCAGCCGCTTCATTATCCTCACAGGTACCCTCACTATGGAGCGGCCCACGTCTCTAGACCTGGCCTCGGCGACCTTTAGGTAATACTCCACCATGGGGATAGCACTGTGTCCATGTTTTAATGTTTTAGCAGTGAATAACGGTAAATAGGGGGGCCATATCGGTGTGGACGTGAGGCTGGTCGCGAGGGTGAGGGCCTTCAGGGTGAGGGTTGGGAAGCACACTTACAGGCGGATACACGTACCCTCAGGCGTGGACCTAGAGGAGGGCTACGTGTACCTGCTCGACAACGGGACGGTCATAATAAGCAGCGCGCCGTTGACCTCCCCCCCTCTGCCCACAGCTCGGGTGGACCTGGCGAGCGCCGTGTTGGAGACTATCAGGGAGCTGAAGATGGAGGGGTACCCCGAGCCCCTCTCCGATGGAGACGTGTTCTTCGCGCTGCACGAAAGGTACGGCGTCTCCATGTCGAGGGAGGACTTCAGGCGCTTCCTCGACTCGATGGCGGGGAGCATCAGGGTGGAGGTGGGCAGGGGGGGCGTACGGTGGATCTTCACAGGCCAGCAGAGGGCGGGCTGGAACGGTTGAGGCCCGGCTATGCCCTGCCGAGCCGCTCCTTCAGCCTCTGCGCCAAGAGGGGCAGCACCTTGTAGAGGTCGTCCACTATGCCGAAGTCCACGTACTGGAATATGGGCGCATTGGGGTCGCTGTTTATCGCGGCTATGTACTTCGAGTTGAGTATCCCAGCTATGTGCTGGGCCTGACCCGAGATCCCCACGGCCAGGTATAGGCGGGGGCTGACCTTCTTGCCCGAAAGACCGACCCAGTGCTCCTCGGGGAGCCACTTCAGGTCGGCCGCTATGGGCCTCGAGCACCCCACCTGGGCGCCGAGCACCTCGGCCAGGTGAAACGCCAACTGGAGGTCCTCCTTCTTCTTGAAGCCTCGGCCCACCGACACTATGATCTCCGCGTCCTCCAGCCTGACGGCCCCCTTAGGCTTCTCCTCCACGGACAGGGACCTCACACGCCTGTCCTCGCCCACGGAAAGCTCCCTGATCTCCCCGCCGGCAGAGCCCTCCCCCACAGGCCTGCTTCCCGGTCCCAGCGTCAGGAGGAGGGGGGGATGGGCCTCGTATACCGCCACGGCCTTGTTGCCCAGCACAAGCCTCTCAACGCGGAACTTGTCCCCAGCCAGCGCCACGTTGACCGCGTCGGGTACGAATGCGGCGCCGATCAGCTGCGCCGCGTGGGCCGCCGCGTCCCTCGCCTCGCGGGTCCCCGGGAGTACGGCCAGGGCGAACCCCTCGTCCCTATACAGCGTCACGATGGCCTCGGCCACCGAGCCGGAGCGGACCACGTAGACCCTCCCCACGTGGCCGGCCAGCCGCCTAGCTTCCTCGTCTGTACGGGCCAGGCCGAGCGCCTCCAGCCCCATTTCCCTGGCCAGTACGGCGGCCTCTGGGGACGAGACCAAGGCCCTCATGTGCCCCGCAGTATCCCCTCCTCCATAAGGAAGTCTATGAACCTGTCCACCTTTTCCTCCACAGTTCCCTCCTTCACGATGAGGCGCCGCCTAGAGACCATGAGAGGCCTTAGCTCGGCCAGGCGCGCCCTCGGCGCCTCGCCTATGCCCAGGTCCCCAAGGCCGAGCCTCGCTATGGGCTTCTTCATGGCCGCCCTAATGGCGAGGAGCGTCGGTATCCGAGGCACGTTTATCTCCCTAGTCACCGAGACAACTAGGGGGAGGTCCGCCTCGACGACCAGCACCCTGTCCTCCAGGTCCCTACGCGCCACGGCCCTACCCCCCTCCACCCTGAGTTCCCTGACGTACGTCAGGTAGGGCCAGCCCAACTCTGCGGCCACCCGCGCCGGGATCTGCGCCGTGTACCCGTCCACGGTGGCCTCGCCTGCAACCACAATGTCCGCGCCGATCCGCCTCACAACTTCAGCGATGGCCTTAGCCGTCATGTAGTGGTCGGAGCCGGCTAGGGCCTCGTCGGCCACGAGGTACGCCTCGTCCACCCCCATGGCGAGGACCTCCCTCAACAGGTTCTCCGCCTCTTGTGTCCTCCTCCCAACTGGGGGCCACTTGAGGACCGAGATGGAGACCGCCTTGCCCGCGTTGCCCCTCAGCTTGACGGCCTCCTCAACCGCATTCCTATCTATGTCGCTTATCTTGAGGGGGGTCTCCTCAACGCCCACAGCGGACTGGGAAAGCCTGAGCTGGCCCGTGTCGAGGGCCAGCTTCACCAGGACGGCCACGTTCATGCGCGGTCCTTTATTGAGGTTTATATACGTTGCATATGTCCCGCGAGGGGGATGTTGCGGCTTCCAGGGGACGTCGACGCAAAGGGGCGCACGAGCGTCGGTCCAGCCGCCGTGGGGCAGGTCCCCGGGCCCCCATGTGCCCTACGCCTGTGCCTCTTCCTTCAACTTCCTTCTTAACACCTTGCCCACAGCGCTCTTAGGGAGGTCCTCCCTGAACTCGACCATCTTGGGGACCTTGTACGCGGCCAACCGCTCCTTCAGATATGCCTTGACGTCTTCCTCGGTTATGCGCCCCACGCATTCCTGCTTGAGCGCCACGTACGCCTTGGGCACCTCCCCTGCCTCGGGATCCGGAACGCCTATCACGGCGGCCTCCCTCACACATTCGTGGCCGTACAGGACCTCCTCTATTTCCCTTGGGTACACGGAGTAGCCCTTGTACTTTATGAGGTCCTTCTTCCTGTCCACCACGTAGAAGTAGCCGTCCTCGTCCATGTACCCCATGTCGCCGGTCCTGAACCACCTCATACCGCAACATTCGAAGAACGCAGCGGCGTTCTCCTCCGGCCTGTTGTGGTAGCCCCTCATGACTTGCGGCCCGCTCACCACTATCTCGCCTACCTCGCCCGGCCTAAGCAGCGTGGGGCTCTCCGGGTCGGCCACCGCCGCGTATGTGCTGGGTATGGGGAGGCCTATGCTACCCACCTTGTACCTCCCCAGTATCGGGTTGACGTGGGTGACCACAGCCGTCTCCGTGAGGCCGTACCCCTCCCTGAGCCGGGCCCCAGTGGCCTCCTCGAACCTCCTCGCCACCTCCCCTGGCAACGGCGCGGCGCCGGAAATGCACGCTATGAGCGACCTCATGTCGAACTTGTGGAACTTGGGGTGGTTGAGGAGGGCCGTGTACAGGGTGGGCACGCCGTGGAACAGCGTGGCCCTGTACTTCTCCACGGCCCTCATGGCCTCGACGGGGTCAAAGCGGGGGAAGGCGACTACGGCGGCCCCGATAAAGATTCCGAAGTGCATCACGGTGACCTGGCCATATATGTGGAACCATGGCAGGATGCCTATCAGTACATGCCTCTCTACGCCCAGCCTACGCGACACGGGCCTCAGTATGGCCTCTATCTGGTGGAGGTTGGCCACTATGTTGGCGTGCGTTATCTCGGCCCCCTTGGGCGTGCCAGTGGTGCCCCCAGTGTACATCAGGGTCGCCACGTCGCTGTGGGGGTCCACGGGGGCCCTCTCCCTTAGAGGTGGCTCCCTCAACGCGTCCCTGAAACGGGCCACGTTATGGCCCTCTATCCTCCTCGGTATCTGGCCCCTCATTTTAGCCTTATATAGAGGCCTTATGTAGGCAGGCATGTACTCCTCGAGGCCCGCCACTATGGCGTGGCGGAACTCGTAGCCGCTCGCCCTCACCTTGTCCCAGAAGAGGTCCAGGGCCACGATGGCCTTCGCGTCCGCGTCGGACGCCTGGTGGGCAATTTCCCTCGGCGTGTACAGCGGGTTCATGGGCGTCAGGATGCAGCCGGCCTTCAGGGCGCCGTAGTAGGCTATGACGAACTGGGGCGAGTTGGGGAGCAGCAATGCCACCACATCCCCCTTGCCGAGGCCCAGCCTCCTCAAAAATGCGGCGAACCTGTCGCTTGCGTCGCCCAGCTCCCTGTACTTGATCCTACGGCCAAAGAAAATCAGCGCGTCGGCGTCGGGCGACCCGGCCACGGTCCTGTCCAGCACAGAGTACAGCGGCATGTACGTCACGTCGACGTCCGGGGGGACCCCCTCGTCATAGTTCTTCGTCCATGGCCTGGAGAGGTAAAGCTCCATTTCCCTACTAATCATCCATGTAGTAGAGCTCCAGTTTTAAATGGATTACCCCCATATTTTGTCTTCGTCTCGGCCAACCGGCCATAATGTTATATACGTGTGGCATGGGCCTTCCATGGTCTTCCCCTTGGAGACGCTGGAAGACATAAGGCTTGACATAAGGCCCGAGCACGAGCTCCTACGCAGGTCGGTCAGGGAGTTCGTGGAAAGGGAGGCGGCCCCCCATGCCAACGCCATAGACGAACGCGACGAGATCCCGGGAGAACTGCTCGCCAGGGCGGCCCAGCAGGGCTTTTTCGGCATAGGGATACCCGAGGAGTACGGGGGACAGGGAGGCGACCACGTCTCAGTTGTGGTCCTCAGCGAGGAGTTCTGTAGGAGGGTCCCCGCAATAAGCGTGGTCTTCGGGAGCAACGAGCTGTTCTCGCTGCCCATACTGCTCTATGGCACGGAGGACCAGAAGAGGAAGTACCTGCCCCCAATAGCCAGGGGCGAGAAGTTCGGCGCCTTCGCTGTTACCGAGCCGTGTTGTGGCAGCGACGTCGCGGGCATACAGACCACCGCCGAAAGGAGGGGCGGCAGGTGGGTCATAAGGGGGAG
>JALWZH010000088.1 GCA_027002815.1 Thermoproteales archaeon
CCGGCGCCGTGTACCCATACTCGTCGTCGTGAAGCACAACGACGCGGCGCGTGTGGTCGAGCACTGTGGGGAGGTCGCTGGCCACCACTGCGCTGTCCTCGGCGATGCCTACTACGAGGGGGGAAAGTCTCCTGGCGAAGTACAGTGTGTGGGGCGTTGAGGCGATCAGCGCAACTATGGCGAACGCCCCGCGTAGTTGGGCCACCGCCTCCTTGAAAGCCTCCCAGGGCGGCAAGGTCTTCATGTACTCCTCTATCAGGTGGGGTATCACCTCGGTGTCAGTCTCGCTCCTGAACGTGTGGCCGGCGGCTACAAGCCTCTCCCTGATCTCCGCGTAGTTCTGTATGATGCCGTTATGCACCACGGCCACCGCGCCCGTGCAGTCCACGTGGGGATGCGCGTTTTCCCTGCTGGGCCTTCCATGGGTGGCCCACCTGGTGTGCGCTATCCCCGCGACGCCCCTCAGGGAATCAATGGAATACTTCCCCACCACCTCGCCTACCTTGCCCACGTCCTTGTACACCTGTACCGACTCGCTGTTGGTGTGGGCCATTATTGCTACGCCAACCGAGTCGTAGCCCCGGTACTCCAGCCTCTCCAGCGCCTTGCGTAGCACCGGGCCCAGCGCCAGGGGCGCGCCGGCCCTGTACGCTATGCCGAATATCCCGCACACGAGGAGACACTGCAACCCTAATAAATAGATATCCAAAACTGATCCATGCCGGTCAAAGTAAAGTACATAGCCTCCATCTCGGAGATCACCGGACAGCTGGTGGAGCACGTTGACGTGGGGGGAGAGACGACGCTGCGCGAGCTACTGGCACTCCTCTCGGAGAGGCACCCTGGCCTTGGGGGCAGAGTGTTCAGGGGGGACGCCCTTGCAGACGACATAATAGTCCTCGTTAATGGTAGGTCCATCGACTGGTTAAACGGACTAGAAACCAAGATACGCGAGGGAGACGAGGTGACCATCATGCCGCCGGCGGGCGGCGGAACAGATTAATAGAGGGGTTCCAACACCCGCGTGATAGTAATCACGGCGGAGGACCTAGAAATTTTAAGGAGGACTATACAGCGCACGTGCCTGGACTCGCTGGCAGCGGCGCTGGGCACCAGCGAGTCCAGCCTCATGCGGAGGGTCATGGACCTCAACGCCAAGGGTCTCGTCGACGTTGAGCGCGTTACGCATACCCTATACGTGCTCACCGAGGAGGGGAACCGCTACGTCTCCGAGGGGCTGCCGGAACTGCGCGCGCTTAGGCTCTTCACATGCGACGGCGGCAAGTGCTCCGCGGACGTCGATTCCATCGTGCGCGCCTTTGGGGAGGAGGCTGACGTGGCGTTGGCGAACCTGGCAAGGTTGGGCCTCCGCCCGCATCGCGGCGTCATCCTGGTAGACGCGGACATGTACGAGTCGGCGGTCAGGGCTGCGGAGGAGAGGCAGAGGTTTTTGGCCGTACCTGGCAGTGCTCCCCCCTCGATACTCCAGGAGTTTGTCAGGAGGGGGATCGTTAGGAGGGTCGAACGCACGGTAATATGCGTTAGGTCCAGGTTGTCCGAGGACCAGGTGAGCGCCCTGGCCGGTGGGGGAAGGGCGTACGTGCCTCATGTGGGCGACGTGGTGGTGGCTGCGGAGGCAATCACAGCCCTGACATCCCAGATGATCAGGGACGGCACTTGGCGTGGCAGGAGGTTCAAGCCGTTTGACCTGAACATGGAGTACCCGGCCCTCGATGTCCCGACGCCCCACTTCTTCTACGAGTTCCTGGACTATATCAGGGAGGTCATGGTGGGGCTGGGCTTCGAGGAGGTGCGGGGCCCCCTTGTCGAGGTGGAGTTCTGGAACTTCGACGCGCTTTTCCAGGCGCAGGACCACCCCGCCCGGGAAATACATGACACGTTCTTCGTGGACGTGCCCCGGGGGGAGCCGCCCGAGATACCCGGCGAGGTCATGGCGCGCGTCAAAGAGACGCATGAAAATGGCTGGGTAACCGGCAGCGTCGGGTGGGGATACGCGTGGTCCGAGGAGAGGGCGAGGAGGCCGATACTGCGCACACAGACGACGGCCGTCACCGTGAGGGCCCTCTACGAGAGGGGGGACGGGGAGTACAGGGTGTTCACAATAGGCAAGGTGTTCAGACCGGAGAAGATAGACCCTAGGCACATGGTGGAGTTCCACCAAATGGACGGGATAGTGGTTGGCAGGGACCTCAACTTCAGGAACATGCTCGGCGTACTTGAAACCATAGCTAGGAGGCTCGGCATGGAGAGGGTGATGTTCAAACCGGCGTACTTCCCGTTCACCAGCCCCAGCGTGGAGAGCTACGCGTACCACCCGCGCCTGGGCTGGGTCGAGTTCGGGGGGGCCGGCATCTTCAGGCCGGAGGTTGTCATGCCCATGGGCATACGTAACAGCCGGGCGCTCGCCTTTGGCTGGGGCATAGACAGGATTGCCATGTTGCTGCTGGGCCTAGACGACATTAGGGACCTGTTCACCCACAACATAAGCGAGATAAGGCGCCTCCACGGCGTCATGGCAAGGGCGTTGCTCCCCAGGCGGCCTACCCGCTGACCGGCTCCTCGCCTGCGGCCTCCACCACCCATGAGGGGGCCTTCAGAATGGCCGCGTATCCCCCAAACGTGTCCATGAGGATCTTCGACTCCTCGACGGCCCTTGGTATGACCTCGAGCCTCAGTTCGCGGCCCCTCGCCATGAGCACAAGGCCCACGATCTCCTCCTCGCCTACGCCCTCGCTGACCAGGACCACGTCTGCTATGCCGCTCTCAACGGCCTTCAGCACCCTCTCCTTGCCGTAGACCACGTAGTCGCCCTTCTTGACGAGGTGGTGCATGAGCAGGTCCATCAGCTTTTTGGCCCTAACGTACTCGCTGTCCTTTATGTGGTCCTCGGCGTTCCTTATGGCCTCCATTACGCCGTACTCGTTGGCGCAGCAGGCCGGCACGACGGCTATGACCTTGTCCCTGAGCCTATAGTCCAGCACCCCCATCTCCAGGAAGTCCTCCTTAGTGGGGCCAGGTCCCGCCACGATTATGCCCTTTATGGGTGCCTGGAGGAAGACGTTGTTCGCCTCCTCGCCCACAAGCTTGTAGAAGGTCTCGGCCAAGTGCTCGGTCTGCCTCTTGAAGCGGTTGGCCGATTGGCCCCCAGCGTGGTGCTTGCCGGGCACGAAGAACTGGACAGTCTTGACGACCTCCCACTGGGACCCCTTCAACAGCGCTATCACGGCCTCCCCCCTCTCGATGACCACTATGCCGTACACGTTGGTCGCGGTGAGCATGTCCTCGAGTATCTCCGTGTGGAACTGCGTGTCACATATGTACTTGAACGTGTTTATGGGCCTAGGGGGTATGACTATGTAGAACACCCACTCATAATTGCCGGGACTATGCATGTGGAAGCCCGCGAATATGGCCATGCCGTTTGGTGGGGCCTTGGCCTCGCCCTTTATCTGGTTCGCTATGCGCTCCAACGCGTCCTGGACGTGGCTCCGCGTGGTCTTGTCCTTGATGTTTCCGGAGGTGGCCCATTCCTGCCTGACGAAGTTCACCACGTCGGGTATGGGCCTCTCCCCATTGACGTATATGGTTATCAGCGTGGTGGCGTACCCCCTGAACCTCCTAAGTATGTTCACAAAGGCGCGCAGCTCCGCCAAATCCCTGACCTCATACACGCCGTTGGGCGGCCTCGACGACATCGAGCCAAACTGTACATGTATTAATAAGGTTAATGACCACGCGCAACGCACATAAAGGCCCCCCGGGGCACACCCATGTATTCTGTCCAGTATGCGGGGCAGTGGGACGTGGCGGTGTTCGCGGGGTCCTGGCTGCTACGGGGCGAGGCGCCGTACGATGGGACTCCCCTGGCCGTGGGCGACATAATATACAGGGGGCCCCCCCTCGGGGAAGGCGAGCTGGCGGCCCTGTCGAGGACCATCAGGGCTGCGACCAACGTGGGCCTCCTCAAGGTGCGGTTCAGGAAGGTCCTCGCCCCCCTGTCCCTGTTCAGCTCCATGGACGAGTTGATGGCGTCGATGGCAGGCGGGCTGGACGGGGTCGTGGTGCTGGGGGACGAGCAGGTCCCCGACTTCCTGAATGCCGTACATGTCGAGCCAAGGGAGGGGAGGCCCTTCCTCTTCCTCGCAGATGGATGTTCGGCCGTGCCCAGGGGGGCCTTCGGCGTGGTTCTCAGGGCCGAGACCGGCAGGGAGGTCAGGCTCTGCCTTCCGAGGCTGGGGAGGGCCGTCGAGGTGTTCGTGTACGCCGACCTGGAAACGGCTGGGAGGTACATAGGCGAGGTGGACGGCGTAGTGCTCGAGAGGCTGGTGGGAGAGGCCGCTCTGACGCAGCTGGACCTGGACGTTGACGTGTCCCGCTGTCGCAGGTGCCAGGTGGACTACCTGTCCCTGTCGTCGAGACCCCAACGGTGTCCCAACTGCGGTGCTAGGCTCGTGCCCCTCCTTCGAACACGGCGTCCGAGGACCCCAATGGAATACAAGCACGTGTTCCTCACCTACGCCGCCCGCATGGACCTTACCAGGGGCATAGGCGTGCGGGCCGTATGAGGGCCTAAAGGTAATATATGCCCGGCGCCGCATGGGACGTGAAGACGGACGACGAGTTCGTGCGGTCCATACTGTCGGACGACCATAGGGAAGTGGTGCTGGTCGAGGTGGAGCGGCCCGCCCGTGTGGAGCCGACCGTGGACCTGGCCTCAGCTGGGATACCGGCCGCCGTGGCCGAGGCGCTTAGGAGGAGCGGCATAGCGAGACTGTACGATTTCCAGGCAGGGGCAATACGCAGCATAAGGGATGGGAGACATACGGTGATAGTTGCAGGCACTGGGTTCGGCAAGACCGAGGCCTTCGCCGTGCCGGTACTGGAGGAGGCGCTGGGATCGCTGGGCGAGGGACCGCTGGCGCTTGTGATATACCCCACCAAGGCGCTTGCGAGGGACCAGGTGGAACGATTGCGGAGGCTGGCCGACCCCCTCGGCGTAAGGGTGATGGTGTACGATGGCGATACGCCTCCACATGAGAGGAAGCTCCTCTATCAGCATCCCCCTCACGTGCTTGTGAGCAACCCGGACATGGTGAACCAGTCCCTCATACACGTGTACAGGTTCAGGCGCCTGCTGAGGAACGTGAGGTACGTGGTCCTCGACGACTTCCACCACTATGGGGGGGTCCTTGGGTCCCACATGTACATGCTGTTGAGGAGGCTCCGTAGGTTCGTCAGGAGGCCGACGTTCGTGGGGACCTCGGCCACCATAGGCAACCCGGAGGAGTTCGGCAGGGCCATATTCGGCGTTGACGACGTGGAGGTGGTTGAGGGGCCAAGGGGGAGGCGCGGCCCCACGTACCACATCCTTGTGAGGCCGCTCTACAGGTCCAAGTTCGTTGAGGCGGCCAACATAGCCAAGACGTGTATAGAAATGGGCAAGAAGTGCATAGTGTTCACGGACAGCCACAGGCTCTCCGAGCTCGTCTTCCGCGTGTTACGTATGGGCGGCTACGATAGGCATGCGGCTATACATAGGGCTGGCCTAGACGTGGATGACCGTGTGAGGGTGGAACGCATGTTTAGGAGGGGGGAAATAGACGTCGTGATAGCAACGCCGACGCTGGAACTGGGGATAGACGTGGGCGATGCCGACGTGGTGGTCAACGCGTCCATACCGCCGTCTTTTTCCAGGTACCTACAGCGTATAGGCAGGATAGGGCGGAGAGGCCAGACGGCGTACGCAGTGCAGATCCTGGGCAATGACCCCATGGGCACCTATTACAGGAACTTTCCCCGGGAGTTCCTTGAGAGGAGGCCGGAACCGGTGGGCCTGGAGAGGGAGAACGAGGACGTGGCCCGCGCCCATCTGCTGGCCATGGCCGCGGACATGCCCATTAGGCCGGACGAACTATCCCCCTTCGAGCTCAGGATGGCCGAGGAGCTCCTGGCAGGCGGCCTCCTAGAGTATAGGGGCGCGTACCTCGGCATCACTAGGAGGGGGAGAGAGGAGTTGAGGTGGATGAACCTGCGCGGCGTGGGGCACGTCGTGAAGATAAGGGACCTGGACGGGGACATTGTGGGGCACAGGGAGCTGCCCCTCGCCCTATTCGAGCTCCACCCCAACGCCATATACCTCCACGGCGGGAGGACCTACGTGGCGGTGTCGTTGGACCTAGAGAGGATGGAGGCCCTCGTGAGGAGGGCCGACGTGGGCGACCTGTACACCCAGGCCCTGGAGGACATGGAGCCGCACGTGGAGGACGTCCTCGAGGAGGGCGCGGTGATGGGCGTCCCATACATCTACGGGAAGCTAAGGATAAGGAGGACCGTGTACGGCTATGCGCTGAAGAGGATGTTCACCGAGGAGACTGTGGGGGAGTACACGCTGGACGAGCCCCTCTCCTACGAGTTCAGGACCAAGGGCATAGTGCTCAGGATGCCGATATATAGGTTCAGCAGCAGGGACGAGGTGGACTTCTGGGAGAGGGCAAAGGCGTACCACGCCGCGGAACACGTCCTCATCACGGCCGCCGAGATAGTGGTCGGCGCGTCGAAGACGGACCTAGGCGGCGTCTCGTTTCCAAGCGGCCACGTAGTCATATACGACTCGCATGTCGGGGGGAGCGGGACGGCGAGGCTGGTCCTGGCAAACTTCCCCCGCGTCGTTGAGGTGGCCCACAACATAGTGTCCTCCTGCGACTGTATGGACGGGTGCCCCAAGTGCGTCTTCAGCGTGTACTGCGGCAACAACAACAAGTACCTTTCAAGGAGGAACGCAAGGGCGGTGCTGGGCCTCGTCCTTAGACGTAGCGCCGCCCCAACACGGGTAGAGCCAGTCCCCAGGGAAGGGGGAATAGTATAGGCAAAGTTTATGTCCCGGCACCCCGCATACCTGTGTGATACCAATCAGCGTGATGGCCAGCGGCCTGGGAACCGTGTCGTTCAAGATAAAGGGGCGTTTTGGGAGGGGCTCGGACAGCAGGTTCAGCGAAGTGTTTAGGCCGATCGTTGCATGGAACTTGACGGCTAGGTGCAACCTTTCCTGTAGGCACTGTTACATAGAGGCGGGGCCTCGGGGGGACTGGGGAATGGGCACCGAGGAGGCCCTTGACCTGGTAGACCAGATGGCTAGGGCCAATATTCCCCTCATACTCATGACCGGTGGGGAGCCCTTGACGCGCGGGGACTTCTTCCATATATCGGAGTACGCCGCCTCAAAGGGGATAAAGCTCGTCCTGTCCACCAACGGCACGCTTATAGACAGGGAAACCGCACGGAGGCTCGCCGATATAGGCTTCGCCTACGTCGGCGTGAGCCTTGACAGCCCCGATCCCAGGTGGCACGACGAGTTCAGGGGGAGGACAGGCGCCTTTGAAGCGGCCGTCAGGGGCATACGCAACGCCGTGGATGCCGGCCTTGACGTGGGGCTGCGCTTCACCATAACCGCGAAGAACATAGAGGACCTGGACGCGTACATGGGGCTGGCCGTCAAGCTGGGC
The DNA here is from genome assembly GCA_027002815.1 of Thermoproteales archaeon. GTDB lineage: Archaea > Thermoproteota > Thermoprotei > Thermoproteales > Thermoproteaceae > WANN01. The sequence goes on from JALWZH010000088.1 coordinate 7,524, forward strand.
GTGCGGAGGGTCACCTTGTACCACCTGTCGGCGGCGGGGAGGGCCCGCGCCATGGGGAAGGACTGGTGGTATACCCCCGAGACGTACTCCCGCCTGATGGACAGGGTGCTGGAGCACGCGAAGAGGCTGGCGGGAAGGCTAGAAATAGAGACAACCCTGGCCCCCTTCGATGGGATATACGTAGCTGACAGGGTCTCGCGGAGCACGGACGAGTTCTGGGAGTACATGGCCCTCGTGGAGTCCATGGGGAGCTGCGGCAGGAAGATAGTCTCGGTTTACCCTAATGGGGACGTATATCCCTGCCAGTTCGTGGACTTCGTGAGGCTGGGCAACGTGAGGTCTAGGCCGCTCGACGAGGTGCTGTCGCCGGACAACCCGGCGCTCGACATGTTCGTGAACACCGACAGGTACCTAAGGGGGCCGAAGTGCTCTTCGTGTCCCTTCAAGAGGCAGTGCAAGGGCGGCGATAGGGCCAGGGCGTATTACCTGGCCGGCGACATGTACGGGGACGACCCGCTATGCCCCCTCGACGTCCACTCTATTGCGGGGCGCTGGCCTAGGAGAGCGTCCTAACCATCTCCACGAGGCGCGGAAGCACCTCCTCGACGCGTGCCCTGATGAGCAGGTCGGCCTCGTGGTCGTACTCGGTGGGGCCCATGTTGATGATGGCCAGCAGGGCCCCGTTACGCTTGGCCACTAGGGGCAGCTGGTTGGCCGGGGCCACGTAGAGGGACGAGCCCACCACCATGAAGACCCTGGCGTTCTCGGCGTACTCCAACGCCAATCTAAAGGCGTCTGCCGGCAGCTCCTCGCCGAAGAACACCACGTCGGGCTTGAGGACAGACCCGCAGCGCGGGCAGCGTGGTGCCCTGCCGTCGAAACGCGAGGCGACCTCCCTCATGTCGTAATATTCTCCGCAGAGGGGGCACCTGGCGTAGCGCATGTTGCCGTGCAGCTCCACCACGTTCCGACTGCCTGCGGCCTGGTGCAGCCCGTCTATGTTCTGGGTTATGACCGCGCAGAGTCTCCCCACCTCCTCTAGCTGGGCAAGGGCCGCGTGGGCCGGGTTTGGCTTTGCGTCCAGCAGGGGGATGAAGTGCTCTATGAATAGGCCCCACACCTCGTCGGGGCGCCTCCTGAAGTACGCTATGTCGAACTTGTCCGGGTCCACCCTGCTCCACAGTCCGCCGGGCCCCCTGAAGTCGGGTATGCCGCTGGGCGTGGATATGCCGGCGCCGGTCAGGGCAACGTTGCAGTCGGAGCGCGCCAGGGCCTTGGCGAGCGTCTCCAGGGGGTCCATGGAAATCCATAAATACGGCCTAATAAGATTGTCCATGATCCCGCCATCGGTGCTGAGACAGCTCTACGTCCAGGGCTCGCTCACCAACGTCGAGGGGGGCCTCGCGTTCAGGCTAAGGAACAACTTGGCCCCGGCCACAGTGCTGGGGATGGAGATATCCGTGGACGGGGAACCCGCAGGGGACTTCGAGGTGAGGAGCGGCGGAAGGACCATCGGGGCAGGGGAGCTGGAGAGCGGCGCGTTTACGTTCAGGGTGAGGGACGAGGCAGAGATATTCATACGGGGCCGCACGCTGACCCCGGGCAGGCACAGGGTAGAGCTAAAGGTGCGAACCAGGGAATGGGGTGCCCTGGCCTTCGACTTCGAGGACGAGGTCAGGTAAGGCCGCCAGGGCTGCGTAGGGGCCTAAAGCGGGCTCCCGTGAAGGCACCCGAACAATTTTCATCCGTCTATCCATGGGCCTCAACCACATGCAGACGCCATCCTGTTCACTGCCTCGATGAGCCTAGCCACATCCCTAGCCGCCGCGCCATAGTCTGGGTACGGGCTGAGTATTCCCTGGGGGTCGAGCCCATTGTACCGGTATTCGTGTACCCAGAGGGCCTTGTCCGTGAATAGGTCCACCTCGCCCCCAATCATCTGGGCCACAACCTTTAGGGCAGACGTAGGCATTATGGCCAGCACCCACATGGCTCTCTCAACCCTCCTCCTGGACCCCCTCAGCCTCTTGGTGCCTGGGAAGGCCGCCTTTAGCTCCTCGACTCTGCGCGTAGCGCACGCAGCCACGAGCGCCTTCCACGCCTGGAAGGCCTTCCCCGCAGCGTTCCTCACAAGGCCATTTTTGAGGAACTCGCCGGCCAGCTCGGCCTCGTACCTGGCCTCCCTGAGCCTCACCTCCCTGTAACGTGCCAGGTCCAGCCATGGCTTGGGCAGTCCCTCCACGGCAGCCAAGCGGACAGGATTTATATGTGTGGCTGCAGTTGGGGAGACGGCGGTGGGCAACGCATATTAGCGGTCCTTTCTGATTCCGGCCGTGATCTGGTCGGTCCTCTCGGGCCTCATGGAGATAGCCAGGGACATCAGGGACAAGTTCGCCGCTGGGTGGGGCACCGAGGTGGTGGGGACGACGCCCGGCGACGTGACGAGGACCATCGACGCGTATGTGGAGAGGAGGATACTGGAGGTCGTGGAGGGGCTGACCGACAGCTTCGTGTTCATAGGCGAGGAGAGCGGGAGGCTAGTGAGGGGGAGGGGCGAGCACCTGTTCGTGGTGGATCCCCTGGACGGGTCCACCAACTACGTGGCCGGCATACCCATATTCACCATATCGGTGGGCATCGGGAGGCCCGTGACGGGCACCCTTGGGGACGTGGAGGGCGGTGTGCTCCTAGACGTGCCGTCGCTCAGGTACTACCTAGTGGAGGGCGGGAGGCTCCACACCAATGACGGCGCCCCGCGGACCCATGCCAACGTCGTGTACGCCCAGATAGACGGCGACCCTAACATAGCCGTGAGGGTGGCCGAGCTATGCCGGAGGTTGGGCTGCAAGGTGAGGAGCCTGGGGTCGGCCAGCTACGAGATGCTGCTGGCCGCGCTGGGCAGGGGGATAGGCTTCATAGACGTGAGGGGGCGGCTCCGCCCCGTGGACATAGCGGCGGCCCAGCTGGTGGCCGTAGCTGTCGGGGCCAGGGCCGTGGACGGCCGCTGCGCTCCCCTCAGGGAGGTTCCCCTTGACAGGGACGCGAGGACCTCGGCCATAGTGGGCGGGGAACAGTTCGTGGGGACCGTGTGCGGGCCTACATGAGGCGGGCCCCGTGCAGGTCCACGCCCACTTCCACCGCGTTGAAACCCAACGCCCTTGCGATGGCCATAACGGCGCCCACGTCCCTCGGCAGTATAACCACGGTTCCGCCACCACCAGCGCCGCTTATCTTGGCCCCATAGGCGGCCTCCCCGAGGCTACGGACCAACGCGTCGGCCCTCCCGTCCCCCACGCCGAGGGCCGAGAGCAACCAGTGGTTCATGTACATGAGCCTGCCCACGCCCTCCAGGTCGCCCCCCTCGACCCTACGCACGGCCTCCCTGACTATTGCGCCTATGGCGTCGAGAACCCTCTCAACGGCGTCCCCATGCGCCTCGAGGAGCCCCCTCACACGGCGCACCAGGTCGCCGGTGGTCGCGGTGCGGGGGACAATGGCGAGGACCAGCCTCATGTCGCCGACGCGTGCCCTGGTCCAGCCGGAGGGCTCTATGAGCATCGTCCCGCCCATACATGTGACCGTGGAGTCCATGGGGCTCGCAATGCCCTGCACCTCCCGTTCAACTGTATATGTAAGGCGGGCCAACTCCTCCCTCGACGGCTTGTGTCCCGCAACGCCGAGGAGGGCCAGCAGGGTAGCCGCCGTCACGGCGGCCGAGGTGGCGAGGCCCACTCCTTGGGGCAGGTCGCTGCGTATGGCCAGCCTCACCCCGCCCCTGACCCCGAACTCCCTCGACGCGACTTCCACAGCATGGGCCACGTACCTGAACGCGGCCCTCAAAGACGATGCATCCGGCTCGGCGGCCATGGACCCCTCCCTGAGGACCACCCTGCCTATCTCGGCATGCGTCCCCGAGGGGACTATCTCCACGTGGTCGCCAGGGTGCCTGGACGCCTCTACATGTATGCCTAGACTCACCGCGGCGGCCAGCGCCGGCCTCCCATACACGACGGCATGCTCCCCGAACAGCTTCACCACGCCGGGGGCAAACGCGTGTACCGACGTCCCCATCGGGAATAGTGAAAAATGGGGGGTATTTATGGGGTTTAGGACCCCCTAATCACGCTCCAGGGCCTGAGGAGGCCGCTGGACCTCCTGGACTCGAACTCGTCGTTCCTCACCTTCGCGCGGGCCTCATCGACATCTATGCCCATCAGCCTGGCCGCGTTAAGCCCAAGTATCTTCTTCTTGTCCTCCTCGGTGAGCTGCGGGTATCCGTACCCCTTGACCAGGTTTTCGGGTATTTGATAGGAGTCCATGAACCATCTGACCTGGTACTCGGGGTGGAATATCGTGAACTCGGACCCCCAGATGACCCTGTCGTAGCCGCCTGAGAAGAAGCCCACCTTGCCCAGCACGTGGCCGAACCACTCGGGCGCGATGTAGCCGAAGTTTATCGACCCGGCAATCGACACCCACAGGTTCTCGTACCTATACATCATCCACACGACCTCGTCGACGGTTAGGAACCCCACGTGGAACACGACGAAGTTTAGCTCCGGGAACGAGGACAGGGGGGCCTCCACGTCCGTCAGAAGCGCGGTGTGCTCAACCGGCTGTACCGAGAAGGCGAAGCCCTTGTGGAACGCCACCACGCGTACGCCCAACTCCTTCGCGGCCTCGTATATAGGGTACGCCACCTTGTCGTCGTCGGCGCGCCACAGGAGGGGCTTGCCGTAGTCGTACCGCGTCTGGTACAGCTTCACCGCCTTCACACCGCACTCCCTGACCTGCCACTCCAACTGTTCTATAGCCCTGTCCCCCAGCAGAGGGTTCACCGTGCCCCACGCAATGAACCTACCCGGATACTTCCTGGCCGCCTCACAGCACCTCTTCACATCGGCCAGACCATCGTGGAAGAAGTCGTCGAGGGGCAACGGGTGTGCTACTGCGAGGTCCACAGACGACTCGAGGAAAATCGTCCTCGCGAAGCTGTCGAGGTCCCAGTTCCTGTAGTATTCCGCTGGGGAAAGCACCTGGTCCGGCGGCGAGATCCTGTGGAACGTGTACAGATTGTCCACAAACATCTTGGACAGCTTGCCCCGCTTATAGTTGCTCTCATGGAAATTGAACGGGTGCGCAACCACGTCCAGCACAAATGCATCCTTGTACATGTCCAAGTCGCTGGGTCCACGGTAAAAACGTTGCTTGAACATAATTATGGACCTTATATAATATTGATAAATTAATTGTGTATTAATAAAGCTATTTACTTAATTTAAGAACTAATTGCAAAACAGATTAATAACTTTCTGGTGGTCGACGTTCATGGAGTGCGGTGGGGAGGACGTGGTAAGGGCGGCATACAGCGTGTTGGGCGGCATCGAGGACATGGGGGTAAGCCTGCTGGACCTTGGGCTGGTCTACGACGTGAGGTTCGAGGGTGGGAGACTGTCGGTCGTGCTCGGCGTGGTGGCGCCCCTATGCGCCTTATGTGCCGTGCCCACACTCAACATGTGGAGGGTCTACCAGGAGCTCAGCTCCATTCCCTGTGTGGTCGACGTGGACGTGAGTCTGTCCCTTGACCCACCGTGGACCCCGGAGAGGATGGCGCCCCACGTAAGGGACAGGGTGCGCCAGATACTTTCAGAGGTGGCCAAGCGCTTCGGAGTAACTGAGCAGGTGAGCCGCGTAGGCACGGCGATGGATTCCAGGGTAAGGGTCCATGTGCAGGGCTAGGATACCGCGCCTCACGTTCACCAACAGGGAGAGGGAGGCACACGTAGTTGTGTACGACGAGGAGGGCCGCGCGATGTGGCGCGGTGCGCCTCCACGTGCCCCCCTCCTCCTCGCCATGGCACGTTGCCCCCGCTACCTCGTGCATTTCCTCGCCCCGGAGAGGGCCCCGCGTTCGGCCCACGTGAGGCTGTTCGGCCCCGTGGAGGGCGTGTGGGAGGCCCGGCGACACGTAGTGTCTGTGTACGCCGGCTCAGCGCGGGAAGAAATGTTGGGTGGTTTGCCGTGGGGCGTCGCGAGGGACGTGCTTGAGTGGGTTGGGGTTTAGGGCACCGCTACGCGCCTCCCAACATGGCCGCCCCTAGGCGTAGCCTCCACTAGGCTCGGAATCTCCTCGAACCTATACGTAGCGTACACCGGCCGCACCTTGCCCTCGGCCATGAGGCTCAGGGCCTTCTCCAGGTCCCGGGGCCCCGCGTGTATGGCGGGCAGCACGTCTATCTCGCGGAGTATGAGGAGGCCCAGCTGCACCTCTGTCGATGCTGGGTCCACATTGCCTATGAGGACCAGCCTCCCACCCCACTTGAGGGACCGTATGGACTGGCCTATGGTGGGCCTGCCCACGCTCTCTACCACTATGTCGGCCCCGCCCATCTTCCTTACTTCCTCGGAGAACTCCGGCGTCGTGACGGTGACATCGGCGTACCTGGACACGTGCTGCTCTTTTTCCGGCCTGGTCACAGCGACGGCCTTGGCCCCGTAGGCCCGCGCCACCTGGAGCGCGTGTATCCCTATGCCCCCGCTGGCCCCAGTCACGAGCACGGTGGAGCCCGGCGACACGCCGGCCTTCTCGAGTCCCCTTACCACGGTGGCCACGACGCACGCCGCGAAGGACGCCGCCTCGTATCCTATGCCGGGCGGCAGCTTTACGAGGGACTTTACATCCACGGAGACGTACTCGGCGAACGCGCCGTCAAGGTCCTCCCCAAACACCCTCCGGCTCCTGCAGAGGTACGGTCTGCCGATCCTACACTGCTCGCACTCGCCGCAGTACTCGTAGACGAGGCCCGCCACCTTGTCGCCGGGGGCAAGGCCGTCCACACCTTCACCAACCTCCACAACGTCCCCCGCGAACTCGTGGCCCGGCACTACCGGCGTCCTCACCCTCTGCCAGCCCTGCCACGCCAAATAGTCCCTGTAACATATGGCCGCCGCCCTGACCCTCACGAGGGCCCTCCCTGGGCCGGGCCTAGGGATGTCCACATCGGCCTCCTCGTAGGGCTGCCTGGGCGAGCGCAGTACGTATGCCCTCATGGCACCTACTTGCGGTGTCAAAATAACGTTTACGCACACTTTTATTATCGTCACGCGTAGGAACGACATGGAGGTGGTGCGGGTGACCGACGCGGACCGCTTCGTGAGGGAGGTGGTGGCAGAGGTGGTGTGTATGTGCAACGTCATTGCGCTGGCCAAGACGGTCGAGGGAAGGGTGGTCCTCCCCATCAAGTACAGGGGCATGAATGTTGAGGAGTTCTTGGCGCGGATGGGGGAAAGGCCGGTCCTTGTCATAGATGGCGGCGATGTGAAGTACTTCCTGGTGCTTCGCCTGGAAAGGATGGGGCTCGGGGACTTGGCCCGTCTCTTGGGCGAGGTAGCCGACGCCCGACGTGGCTAGCGGCTGACTATATGCATAACTAATATATATAGTGTTATGTATATGGGATAAATATTTTACCCGGCATACCCTCCCCAATATGCCCTACGTGCGCTGGCTCGACGAGCTGGGCAAGGGCGATGTGGAGCTCGCCGGCGGAAAGGGCGCGAACCTTGGCGAGATTGCGGGGATAGTGCCTGTGCCGCCCGGATTCGTGGTCCTCTCCACGGCCTTCAAACGGCACATGGAGATCAATGGCCTCTATGGCAAGATAAGGGAAATAATTGAAAGTACAATAAGGCAGGGGTCCCCGGAGGAGTACGAGGAGGCGTCGAGAAAGGTAAGGGCACTGGTCGAGGAGGCCCCCATGCCGCGCGAGGTGGAGGAGGAGATCGTGAAGGCGTATATGGAGCTGGGCAGCAAACTGGGCCTTTCAAATCCCGCGGTTGCCGTCAGGTCCTCGGCCACCGCCGAGGACATACCAGAGGCGTCGTTCGCGGGGCAGCAGGACACGTACCTCAACGTGAGGGGCTCAGAGAACGTGGTCATGTACGTGAAGAAGGTGTGGTCCAGCCTCTTCACTGGTCGGGCCATCATGTACCGGGACTCCATGGGGATCCCCCACGAGAAGTCCTCTATGGCTGTAGTGGTACAGAAAATGGTCAACTCTAGGTCCAGCGGGGTCATGTTCACCCTGCACCCAGTTACAGGCGACCGGGACGTGGTGGTGGTCGAGTCTGTGTGGGGGCTGGGCGAGGGCATCGTGAGGGGGATAGTGACCCCGGACCGCTTCGTAGTGTCGAAGAAGGAAATGAAGATACTTGAGAGGGAGGTCAACGTGAAGAGGATGGCAGTGGTTAGGGACGAGGGGGGCCTCACCAGGGAGGTGGAGCTCCCTCCCGAGAAGGCGGCGGCGCCCAGCCTAAGCGACGACGAGGTCGCGGCCCTGGCCAAACACGGCATAGCCCTTGAAAGGCACTACGGCCATCCGCTCGACATAGAGTTCGCCGTGGACGAGGACGCTCCGCGTCCCGACAACATCTACATAGTGCAGGCGAGGCCCGAGACGGTGTGGTCCAGGCGTGGGGAGGCCGCCCAGGGAACCGAGGTGCGGGGCAACGTGGTTGTGCGGGGCGTGCCGGCCAGCCCCGGCATAGCGTCTGGCAGGGCCAGGATCTGTCTGACTGTGGACGAGGCCAAGGCCAAGGTGCAGAAGGGCGACATACTGGTGACCAGGATGACGGACCCCGACTGGGTGCCCTACATGAAGTTGGCCGCAGCCATAGTGACCGACGAGGGCGGCATGACTAGCCACGCGGCCATTGTCAGTAGGGAGCTCGGGGTGCCCGCGGTGGTCGGCACGGGGAACGCCACGCAGGTCATGAGGGACGGCGAGATATACACCGTGGACGGCGGCAGGGGGGTGGTCTACGAGGGCCGGGTGGAGGCGGCGGAAAGGAGGGAGGAGGCGGCGGCTGCCCCGAGGGAGATCGTGCTGCACGTGTATAGGTCTGTCCCCACCGCCACCAAGATCTACATGAATCTTGGGATCCCAGACAAGATAGACGAGTACAAGGACCTGCCCTTCGACGGGATCGGCCTCATGAGGATAGAGTTCATCATAGCCTCCTACGTCGGGGAGCATCCCCTGCACCTCATCGACGTGGGGGCCCCTGAGAAGTTCGTAGATAGGCTGGCCGAGGGAATTGCCCATGTAGCCAGCGCCATATGGCCCCGCCCCGTCATAGTGAGGCTCAGCGACTTCAAGTCCAACGAGTATAGGCAGTTGAAGGGGGGAGACAGGTACGAGCCCGAGGAGAGGAACCCGATGCTCGGGTGGAGGGGGGCGTCCCGCTACATATCGCCCAGGTACGAGAGGGCGTTCAGGCTCGAGCTCAGGGCCATTAGGAAGGCCCGTGAGGATCTCGGCCTGAAGAACGTCCACGTGATGGTGCCCTTCGTCAGGGCCCCCTGGGAAATGGAGCGCATAAACGCCCTGCTGGAGGAGGAGGGCATACACAGGGGACGCGACTTCAAGCTGTGGGCAATGGCCGAGGTGCCGAGCATAGCGCTGCTCGTGGAGGAGTTCGCCAGGTACGTCGACGGCTTTTCCATAGGCTCCAACGACCTGACCCAGCTCGTGCTGGGCGCCGACAGGGACAACGAGCTCCTCGTAAGGGAGGACCCGAGGTACTTCGACGAGAGG
>JALWZH010000089.1 GCA_027002815.1 Thermoproteales archaeon
GCGGTTGGAAGGCCCTACGGTAGGCCTCGTTCCAAGTAATTGACAGGCTACCCATGGTCCTGCCGTGGAAGGAATTGGTGAACGCCACTATGGTTTTCCTCCCAGTTACCTTTTTGCCTATCTTAATGGCCGTCTCAACAGCCTCAGCCCCCGTATTCTGGAGATAGACCTTGCCGAAGCCCGGCGGCAATATCCTGCTGATCGACCTTGCAAATGCGTCCCTGGCCTCATTGGCGAAATTCAACGGAACTGATACTATACGCTTGGCCTGCTCCACCACTGCCGTAACCACGTCCGGGTTTGAGTGTCCTAGAAACGCGACGCCGTGGTTGGTGTTGGCGTCTATGTACTGTCTGCCCTTGGAGTCCCAAACGTACTGCATGAACCCCCTCACTATCTCTATACCATACGATTTGTAATACCTCGCTATCACATCGCCGTTCACAGAACTCCAAGTACCGCCACTTAAAAAGGTGTTCCCAGAACACTTTTGGCGCGGGATGCCCTATTTGGAAGGCAAGGCCGCACAGGGACCGCCCATGGACGTGCTGCCCATCGTGCCGCCGACGCCCTGGCGGCGCTGTACAGCACACCCTAACGGTAAACTGCCTGGTCAGCCTGGACTAGGCAGCCCATGTTGAGGCATGGTGCGCATCATCACCCGCTTACGCCGGCTTGAACACCATCAAGTAAAGCATTGCTATTAGCAACACGCCCACAACGTGTACCGTGCGCCTATACATCCTGGACCCCCTTTCAGCGGAGCGGAATGTCAAGACCGCCGGTACCAACTCCAATATGGCGACCAGAAACGCTAGGCCAAGGGCCATGTGGGTCCACACGGGGAATCCCAGGGCCATTGCTGCGTACAGTCCAGTGGCCACCACTACGGCGCCCAGGACCACCCGCGCCAACGCCAACCTCCTGACCGTGTGGCCCATAGAATGCGTGCACTGTAGCGCGCCCATCGCCACCGCTGCTGCCCACCCGAACGCCGCAAGTATATGGACGTAGACCACACCATCGTACATGGTATAGACGAAGACATTTCTATTAAAGAATTACTTTATTCCGTATTACGATCCGCCCGCAGCGCTTATCACCTCGTCGTACGGAGGTTCATTCCTGGGGTCATCGGAGTACCACACGTACTTTATAGTGCCGTCTGGCCCTATTATGTAGACCGCACGCTTGGCAAGGTAGAAAAGTTCTAGACCCAGCAGGCTGGGCAGCACTACGTCGTACTTGGCTATCACAGTCCTGTTGAAGTCGGAGAGCAACGTGAAGCCGAGCGAGTTCTTCTCCTTGAACTCCTTCAGGGAGAAGGGGCTGTCAACTGAGATCGCTATTACCTCCGCATTGGCCTTGTTGAGCTTGGCCATGTTATCCCTGAAAGTGCACAGCTCCTTCGTGCATACGCTGGTGAACGCGCCGGGAAAGAACAAGAGCACCACATTTCGCCCCTTGCTGAGGACGTCGTAGAGTCTGACCGGCTTGAGATCGGTGTCCAGCAACGTGAAATCTGGGGCCTTTTCGCCGACCTTAAGCGGCATGTAAAACATGTCGATCTTACAATAAAAACGTGTTTCCCGGGAAAAGCTTAATAATTACGGGGGAACCAACGACATGGAGATCGTGGAAAGATTGAAGTTTTCAAAGGAGGAGTCCTGTGAGAAGCTGGGCTTGAAACACCCGGTTTACATATTGCTGGACAAGGCCAAGGACCTGGAGCCAGGCAAGGCAATAGAAATAGCCACAGACGACCATGACTGGGCCATAACTATTAGAACAGTCATGAGCAACGCAGGGTATAAGGTCCTCGAGGAGAAGGAGGGGGACTACATCAAGCAGATAATATACAGGTGATCAAGGTCCCTGGAACTGCGCCCAGCCCAACCTACGTTTAGTTGCGAGCATCGCCACATGCCTGTCCTCGATCTGGCCCATCAACCCTGCGCTTGGACATTCATACTGCCAGCGGTGCCGACGGCGTTTCCCCTTATGAGGGGGTTAGGGGACTATGCCGATTTCGACTTCCCAAAGGTCCCTGCAGAGGGAGGGCAGCAACATGTCCGAAACAATGTCCACGTTCTTGACGCCTCTCTGCTGAAGGTACTTGACTACTGTGTCTCTGCCCATGGCTGACAGCGGTAGTTGCTGGTCCTCCAATATACATCCCTCCGGATGCTCGTATACCCTAAGGGGCGACTCGCCGATAGCATCGCAGCCGCCGTCCACACAATGGTAGATGCCTGTAGGTCTCTGGACCACATACTCGTCTGCGCCAAGGGGAACCAAAGGTCCACGGGCGCATACACAGTCGGCGTTAATGGCCTTATACAGCTCCATGAGTATCCCCTCGGTGGTTGTCTCTCCGAGGGCCTTACGGTGATGCTCATAGAACGAGGACACCACCTTGTGCATAGACCCCCCGATCTTCAACCCGAAAAAACGCTTTACTTCTAGTGGGTCTTCTCCTAGGGCCACAAGCAGATATATGAACATGTACGTATCGAGTTGATATCTGCCCAGAAGCTCCACCCCCTTTCCGAGAAGCGCCCCCCTAGGCGGTCTCGATGGGCAGGACATGTCCGAGAAGGTGCTTGGACACGGCCTCATGAGCCTGGTCCCCAGCGACATTAAAAAAGTTGGCATTACAGCACGTCTCCGACGTAAGGTCACTTCATTGTGCTGTGCGTCCATGCTGGGAACCTCTATGACGGGACGCCGGACCCAAGCCGGGGGGACACACGCAGCTTTTAGATTCAAAGCGCCTCGATGGGCCCCATTTCCACCGCCAACCGCACCATGGTGGGACGGGGCCCCGCCGACCTCGATGGACACGCATGTGCGTGTCGACGTGGTGGGACTCCGGCCATCTACAGCTATGTTTACATCCACAACGCCCTATCCCTTTATCCGGTTACGAGGAACAGCGCCGCTAATGACAGTCAACCGGCATTGGATGTCAGCTCCCTATGATTCCCACCGACAGTAAAATTAGGTTGCGCACATTAGCTGTGAGGGGTGGGCCTAGGGATGTCACAGTGGGGCGTGCCTGACGCGCTGCTGAAGTGTTGACCTTATTCCGCGGCGTTGCGACTCGCGAACGCCCGTGGAGGGCCGTCCTCCTGTCATGTTCGCGTGGAATGGTATCGGGGCACCGTTTTTTGTCTTGGCCAGGCGAATGGGCGTATTCGGCTTCCTACGCCATATCCCCACAACAACGCTTAAAAACGGTGCCCCAAGGAGAGGCATGCCTATACACTTGGAGGGCGATAAGCTCCAGATAGTCATGGACTATCTGTTCAACTATAAGATATGTCGGAACTGCGGCGCAAGGAACCCGCCCGACGCCGAGAAGTGCAGGAGGTGTAGGTCGCGCAACCTCAGACCGAAGAGGTTCAAGAAATAGGGCATTACCTGGCAACGTAAAATAGCGGGGAAGAAATGCGCTCCGATTTGCATTGGGGGCACCTTGACGGCTTCGAGAGCCTCTCCCTGTCCCTGAACACGTAGCCGCATTTCCTGCATTGAGGCGGCACCATGACAAGCTTGACGCCTTGACGGCGCAACGTCTTCCTCACATGTTCCAGCTCCTCGTACACGTCGCGCGGCTTCATGTCGAGCCCGGCGGCCTCTATTATCGCCTCGACTGTGAGGGGCGCCTCGGATGAGAGCAAAACCTCTATTATCTTCTCCCTACGCGTGCCCATTACTCGTATTTTAACGCAAATAAAAATCCATGTTGCCCGACCCCCCAAGATGCAAATTTTATAAGTTGGGGCCTACTGTGGAAGGGGCCCGTAGTCTAGCGGTTAGGATGCCCAGGGCCGTGGCCCGCATAGGCCTTACAAGGCCCCCCACGCCACACCGCCCATAGCGTGGGGCCCCAGAGCGCGGGAGATCCCGGGCGGCGCCTGTGCGGCGCCGGGGAAGGTTCGAATCCCGGCGGGCCCACCACTCCCGGTACTTTTGCGGTTTACTTCCGTGGGCCTTCAGCTTGGCCGGTCTCCCGAACTCCCTCCCCTTGCCCTCGTTCCGTCCATGTCGAGACGCTTCTAGGTGGGGCGGTTGCCTTACTGGGCGCCAAGCGCCCGTGTTGTATGGGCCAGGCAGCACCCACCAACGCCGCCGTTCCCGGCGACGGAACCAACAGCGTAGGCGCGACCGGTTCGGCTGCAGGTCTCGCAGCGGGGCAAGGGCAACTAACGAGGCGGTCGGTAGGGCTATGGTGCCGGCCGAGGAGGGGCTGGCATCGCCCTATGATGTCTGGAATCGGGCGCAGGCCCCTTGGATATCGGTTGCTCTGAGTTACGTCCTTCTCATAATGCCGGTGGTGCTGTTGGGCGGTCAGCGTATGGCCGTACCCGGCCGTCTGGGTATTACGGTTTAAAAGGCCACCAGCAGGGTGGAAGCCATGTATCTGGTGTACTTTAGGCCGGATCTCAGGGACTACGGAGTCAAGCTGGCCGAGGAATTGGGGGCCAGGATACTTGGTAGGGAGGAAGACGTCGATGACGCCGAGGTCACCGTGGTTGTCGGCGGCGATGGGACTCTGTTGTACGTTATACAGAGTTTCCCAGAGGTGCTCCGATCGGTGATCTTCCACGTTGGGGCGGGAAGGGTGAACTTCTACAGGACTGTGCTTGTGGATGCCGCAGGGCCAAGAGAGGTCGCTAGGCTTGTCCTTGAAAAGAGGTACATGGTTAGGGAGCTTCCAATGCTCGACGCGGGCATGTGTAGGGCCCTTAACGACGTCGTTGTTAGGGGAACCAACGTTGCCAAGCTGGTAGGGGTAAGGCTCACAGACGGTTACTTGGACCTAGATGTGAGGGCAGACGGCGTCGTTGTGTCCACGGTCCACGGCGCTGCGGGATACGCCTTTTCCCTGGGGGCGCCCATCGTGGACGACAGGCTCAACGCTAAGGTGATCGCCTTCATAGCGCCGTTTTCACTATACGTCCGCCCGATAGTGCATCCGTGGGACAGGAAGGTACGGGTGGAGCTTGCGGAAGACGGGTACGCCATATGCGACGGGCAGGTCCGGGGCACCACTAGGGACATCACTGTGGGCCCAAGCAGCGCAGTAGCCAGGATAGCCACGCTGAACACGAACTTCTACGAAAGGGTGAAGGAGAGGGTTAAGTCGCAATGAGCTGCGCCGTGCTGGACGCGTCCGCGATACTCCACGCCCGAGACGCGCGGGCCTTTCAAGG
>JALWZH010000090.1 GCA_027002815.1 Thermoproteales archaeon
CGTCGAACGGGGGGAATTGACAGTTGATCCCCTTCACGCCGACACCATAAGGGAAAACGGCCTGGACCTGCGGATAGGGGACGAATACGCGATATATGCGTACGAGAGGGAGGTGGTGAGGCCATGTGAGCTGGACAACGGCGCTGCGCGTAGGTTGTTCCGCGTGGTGAGGGGCGTGGAAGAGATCGTGATTCCGCCGCGGAACTTTGTCCTCCTAACCACCGTGGAGTACGTGAGGCTTCCCCACGACGTTGTGGGCCTGGCCAACCTCCGCTCCACGTTGGCCAGGTACGGCCTCGTCATACCGCCCACAATAGTAGACGCCGGTTTCGAGGGGAACATAACCATAGAGGTGGTCAACGAGTCCCCCAACGTGATTGTGCTGAGGCCCGGCCTCCGCTTCCTACACCTCATACTGGTGAGGGCCACTGGGGGGACCACCTATGCGGGCCAGTACCTGGGCCAGCGCGGAGTGACGCCGCCCAAGGGGCTCAGGGGAGAGTGCTAATCCGCTTCTCTGCCCAGCAGGTTCCTCGCTATTATTAGCTTCATTATGTTCTCGGCGCCCTCGGCCCCCACGTAGTAGGAGAGGGCTCCCAGCAACGCCCGGTTCACGGGCAGCTCCCTGAAGTACGACGCCCCGCCGAACCACTTCATCACCTCGAGGCCGACCTCGACGGCTAGGCTCACGGCGAGGTACTTGGCGGCGGCTCCCGCAGCGGCCACGTCGTGCACCGTGTAGCCCGGCGCAGCCTCCCTGTAGTACCTGTCCGCCAGCCACGCAGCCCTGTACACGGCCAGCCTTGCAGCCTCCAGCCTTGCGTATAGCTCGGCATACTTGAAGCTGACCCCCTGGTAGGCCGCTATGGGCCGGTCGAAGACCTTCCTCTCCCTCACCCATTCCCTTGCCCTGTCGAGGAGCCACCTAGCGACGCCTATGGACGCCGCGCCGATTATGGCCCTGGCCAGGTTGAAGCCCTCCATGGCCACCTTGAACCCGCCGTTGAGGGGCCCCACGACGTGTTGGCGCGGCACCTCGAGGCCCTCCAGGTATAGGTAGGCGGTGGGTATGCCGCCCCTCCCCAGCTCCTCGTGGTCCCTATGCCTGAACCCGGCCCGCACCTCGCCGCCCTCCTTGACCATTGCCAGGAACAGGGTGATGGACCTGTGCCGGCCCTCCTGGGGGCCCGTCCTCGCCACGGTCACGAAGCCCCCGCCGTAGGGCAGCCTCAGCGCTGTGGACACGCCCGTCACCATGCTCTTCTCGCCGTACAGCCTCCACCCGTCGCCCACCTCCCTGGCCAAGGTGGTTGTGCCGGCCACGTCGCTCCCGCCGTGCGGCTCCGTGGACGCGATCCCTATGAAGGCCCTCCCGGCCGCCACCTCGGGGAGCACCCGTTGCTTGGCCTCCTCGGAGCCGTACAGCTGGACCATGTACGGCCATGTGCACTCCAGAAGGAAGTACACCGCGCTGGACATGGACGGGTCGCCGTACGCTATCTCCTCGGCTGCCAGGGCCGCCATGAGGAAACCGCCGCCCTGCCCCCCATACTCCTCGCCGATTGTGAAACCCGCAAGTCCGCCCTGGGCCAGCCCTGCTATCACCCGTTCAAGGGGATACCTGCCGGAGTCCAGGTCCACCCAATGGGGCGCCAAGTGCCTCTCCACGGTGGACCTCACGTTCTCCACGAAAAGCCTCTCCTCGGGGGACAACGCGAAGTCCATGGGGTCGGCCCCCCGTATATATAAAGCCTTTGCCCTCCCGGCCGGCTTGACCCGTCAGGGCAAACCGCCGCTTTTTATCTGGGCGGTGCCACGCATGGCCATGCTGTGGCTTGCGTTCCTCGTGTTGCTTTCAGCGCTGCTGTCCGCGGCGCCCCAGTGGGTCCAGCCGGGCACATATTCCATACAGGCATGTATATTTGCCAAGGGCGTCTACAAGGAGGAGGTGACCAATATGATGAGCGACATAGAGCAGGTGAGGAAGCTGATAGACCGCGGCTTAGCATACATGATCGTGTTGAGGTACAGGGTGGTCGAGGTGGGCCAGTACATTAGGGTGGAGGTCACGCCCCTGGAGCTCAACGGGCGCCCCCTCACCCCACAGGAAATGGAGCGCGGCAGGTACTACATCTTCCTCTCGCAGCAGGGCGACACCGTAGGGATGTACACCCCGGGAGGCGGCCAGCAAAGGCTGCCCGGCCCCATACCCCGCAACGAGCTTTTCCTCCCCGACTACGTGCCCTACTACGGCGCCCCATTCGGCTATTTCCTTATAGATACGGGCAACTTCTACGTGTACAGTGCGGGGGGCGACTATGGGAGGCCGACGGGACTCCCCGAGGGCAGGCCCTTGGGGTACTACGGGGAGGCCTTCTATATAGACAAGAGGACGCTCGCGGTCCTGGGAAGGGAGACCCTGTTCATAAGCACGTATTCGGCCCCTCAAGGGGAGCGGCGCGTCGTGAGGGGGGGCCGGTGGAGCGGCACCGTCTGCGAGCTCCTGGAAGCGAGCGTGTATGGGGGTCCCCCGAGGCCGGGCCTCCGGGAGGCGTTCAGGGAAGTCGCGCAGTTCCTCAGGAGCAAGGGGTACCCCGTGTCCATGCGGGCGTACACGCCTAAGGACGTGCTCCAGGCCATTCGGCGCGATCCTCCCTATACTCCCGGAGACGGCGGTCAGCGGGATATCGCACGCGATCGGCCGGCCAATCTCCCAGGGGACCCAGGCGACTTCGTCGGGCCGCAGCCCGAGGGACCCCGCGACGATTATACTCTTCCCCTCATAGGCCTGTTGGCCGCAGTGGGGTTCGGCATGTACGTGTACATGGGGAGGGGACGGAGGCGTGTTCCCGCCGCTGGGGCGCCTAGGCCCGGGTTTTAACGTGGCAATTAAACCAAACACTTTTCTAAGCGCAGCGGTCCGTCCGTCATGTTCATCAAGAGGGAGGAACTCATAGACAAGACCGTGATAGGGATCGACGGCAATGCCATCGGCAAGGTGAGCGACATAATGATATCGCTGCAGGGCAAGGTGGGCCTCGCCGTGAAGACCAAGGACGGGGACGAGATCGTGGTGGAGGCCTCGGACATATCGGCGGCCGGCGAGTACATACTGTGCAGGTTGACCCTCGCGCAGGCCAGGGACAAGTACATGAGGGCCAAGATGGCGCCCTCGGCGCTGCAGCAGTCGCCCACGCAGCCCGTTCCCACGCAGCCTGTCCCGGGCATGCAGGCCCAGGTGGGCCCCACGTGCCCAAGCTGCGGCCACGTCAACCCTCCGGGGGCGCGCTTCTGCGAGAGGTGCGGGACGCGCCTGGCCTAGATGATAGACCCCCAGACGCTGGCCGCTTTCCTGGCCCTCATATCGGTCCTCTCAATACCGCTGTTCTTCGCCCGCACGCGGCTCGACGAGAAGCTCATGCTGGCGGCATCCACGGCCATCTTCGCGGTGGTGGGCTCGTCGAACCCCACTGATGGGCCGGCCATGGATATCGCGGCCATGGTGGCCTCGGTGGCGTTGAGCTACTCGGCCGTCATGCTCGTCCCCCCTAGGATGCTTCCCATAGTCATGATCGCCGGGGGATCGGCCTACTACGCGGCCTACTACGCGTCGACTGTTACGGGCGGGGCGCTGTGGAACGTGCCGTATGTCAGCGCGGCCGCGAGGTACGTGCTGCCGCTGGTGGTCATCTTCTCCATTATACGCGCGTACGTGGCCACGCTGGACGCGAGGGCCCAGTCTAGGGCCATGTGGTCTCTGTTGGCCCTCCACTTCGTGTTCGTCGTTGCGCTCTTCGGAAGCGTCATGGCCGTATCCACGTCGCCGGAGGAGCTGGGCCAGGCCCGCAGCAACGTGGTGGGGTACCTCACCGCTTTCCTGCCCAGGAGCATACTGTTGGGCCTAATAGGGTGGGCCATAGCGCACCTGGCTGCGCCCAGGCTCGTGGCCAGGGAGCTGCGCTTCAGCAGGGAGCGGCCGCTGATGTTGACGGGCGGCCATTTCTCGGACTACAAGTCGTTCCTCCTGCTCGTCTTCTTCTCGTTCTCCATGGGCCAGCTGTACGGGGCCATATTCGAGGTGGAGAGCGTCATAGAGCAGGTCGCCTACGGCGTGTACTCCGTGGTGTTCCTCCTCTTCCTGGCCACGTACAACGTGCTGAGCATGGTCAGCTCCAGGGGCATGCCCGTGTCGGACAGGTCCAGCATAAGGCTCTACAAGGAGTTCTTCGACGCCGGCTCGGCCCTGGGGCTGATACTGGCCTTCATAACATATCCCTCCACCGAGGAGCTTCTGGCCAGCGGCTTCACGTACATACAGGTCATACCGTTCAAGGCCACGTTGGCCCTGGAACAGATACTCTTCACGATATCGTTCCTCACCCCAGCGTCGTTCGTTGCGGTGTACATGTTCCGCAGGTTCAGCGTCGGCCCCATCTACAGGCGCCTTGAGGCCCTTGTCGGGGGTCCATGCCCCAACTGCCGTTACCCGCTGAGGGGCACCGAGGCGGTTTGCCCCAACTGCGGGTACAGGGTGGTTTGACCGGGCCGGTCCAACCCAGCCTTTATGGGCTCCGGGGCCGGCCCCCCAACATGTCGCTGCGCATACTGGCAGTGGTCCTAACGGCCGCGGCCCTACTGGCGGGCGCCCAGTTCCCCAACTGGGTCCAACCGGGCGTATGCATGTCCATAAACCTGGTAGCAGTCGGCAACGGGCAGACGCAGACCGGGGGGAGCAGCGTTACGGTTGTTGGGGTGCAGGGCGACACGGCCACCATAAGGATAACCGGGTTTGGGGGGCAGAGCCAGACGGCCGAGCTCACGTCGAGGGGCACGGTGCGCGCGCAGGGCCAGGAGGTCCCATTCCCACTGTTCTTCATGCCCTCGACCTTCGCCCAGATGGCGAGGCAGAGCGGGAACCTCTACGTGGTGGTGCTAGAGCAGTCGGGCATAACCATGGTGTTCATCTACGATGCGGCGACCCGCGCGTTCGTGGGGGGAATAATGGCGTCGAGACAACAGGGCGCAGGCGCAATAGCCGTGCAGGTGGACAACAACGCGGGCCTTCCCCGCATCCCCCCAACGGCCCTGAGCAACGCGGCGCGCCAGCAGCTAGGGGTAAACATACCACCCCCACCCCAGCAACCGGTCGTGCCATGTGCGGGCCAGGGCGGCGTTGGGGGCGGCGCGGGACCACAGCCCCAG
>JALWZH010000091.1 GCA_027002815.1 Thermoproteales archaeon
AGTATCCTGCCCACCACCACAATGTCTATTCGAGGACCCTTCTTACGGCTTGCCATGACCTAAAAATTACGTACATGCGCCACGCCGCAATCGCCAAAAGCGGAATCGCCACTAGGCCCAAGTAGACCGCCAGAAAGATCGATAACGATAGGTACCATACGGGAAGCAGCCTGGCCACTAGGGACATATGGTACGCAGTTCTGCGTTTTTTGGCCAGATAGAACGAGAACAGCGCTAATCCGTATACCGCTATACCTACAAACACGTACATAGCCCTCATCAGCGGCGGCTGAACGTATATGTATTGTCCAGCCCCTGTATAATCGTTAGCAGTATAGGGAGCGGGCTTTCCCCGATCAATGGACGGCTCTCCATTCTCAACGGATGAAAGCGGCGTTACAGCAGACTCCTTAGCCTCTACCTTACGGGGAATTTCGCTGAACCCCGGCGAGAGCGCCAGCTCTACAATCACTAGAAGAGCTACAAGCAACAGCAACGCCAAGCCGTACCTCATACCTTATCCCCCCTACAAAAATAATTTAATGTTCTCTCGCGTCACGTAGATCCCCCGGACAGCAAAGTCGACTCATCTTAAAATGGCGGGCCCGCCGGGATTCGAACCCGGGCCCTCCGCGGTTTTCCCTCTTCGGCTCCGAAGGCCGCCGCTCTGCCTGGCTGAGCTACGGGCCCACTTTATCCAGCATCTCAACGTTTATGTTTTTATCGTGTGCCCCCTAAAAAGCGGCACATCTTGAATATATGAGGCGCCATGACGCAAATCCTCATTAGTTCTGCTGTTCTGGGCCCAATGAGGGGCCTAGGCGTCGATATTTGGGATGACTGTTTGACAGCGTCGAGACACCGCGCCAAACTCTGATGAAGGTGGCGCCGGGGGTGGGATTTGAACCCACGACCCCTCCACGGGGACGGGATATCGCGCCCACGCCTATTCCCCTCTTCCCATAATTTACCATTAATTAAATTTTTGGGAGTGTTAAGGCGCTCTGACTGTCGTAACACCTTATTGGGAATAGGCGTGGGGCTCGAGTCCCGCGCCTTGGGCCGCTCGGCCACCCCGGCGACAAACCTATTTACAATCCTTAAAATGTTTTTCCTTCGTGTGCGTCTCTGAGCGTTGTTGGGCCGCATTTTCCTGCTTCTCCTGGGATCCTTGTTCCTAAGTAATCTTTTAGTAATTGTGTCTGTAAATACATGTGGCGTTCCCGTTGATAAAGAGGGTAGGTTCATTGACCCCATCAGAGAGGCTGATACTGTACTACATGGCGTTCGAGGCGATGTTCAACAACAGGCCGTGGCTCACGTTCAACGATATAACTATGGGCACGGGCCTTTCCGAGAGGACCTTAAGGGCTTCACTTGGGCGTCTAAGAAATGCAGGCCTAGTGGAGGCCGTCATTGACCCAGCAAAGGGCCGCAAGGTCCTGTACAGGCTTAGATTCGAGTCGATAATGCCGATCGAGGAAGGTATATACCTAATAGACATAGGTTTCGGCTTTGACAGGCTTCCTCCTGACGCAATAAGGGCCATAATGACAGCTGACGTAATATTGTATACCAACAATGTCGATATACGCCTGTTCGATTTTGCTGGATGTAACTGCAAAATAGAGAGGCTCGGGAGTTCCATGCCCCAAGTGTCGGGCCGCGTGGTGGTGCTATACAACTCGCTTACGGACTCTGAGCTCGTGAAGGGTCTCTTAACTGACCCACGAACCAAGTATATATGTGCCTCCAATGCTCTGGACAGACTTTTGGGAAGCATCTCAATGTATGGTAAGGAAGAGCGGATAGGCAGATTCAGAATAAAGGTCGTGGAAAGCGATACTGCCCCCAGCGAGATAGCCGATGCAATAAGGGACGGGGAAATCTACGGAAGTATTATAGTATCGCTGTGCGGTAGAAGGAAAGTGCAGGTGCTTATCATCAAGGAGGGGTAGCTCAGCCTATGGTGAAATCCTTCCAATGACCCGTACATTCCCCCCAAGTGACGGTGAGAGTCCTACAGTCTTCCATGCCGACACATATCTCTTCGATGAATTGGCGCACCTTGTCCCTTGACCCCTCCACAAGCACCTCGACGGTGCCGTCGGGCATGTTACGCGCATATCCAGTCAATCCAAGCGAGAGTGCCCTGGCTCTGAGCCTCGGCCTAAACCCTACGCCTTGTACAGCACCGCCCACCTTTACCACGGCCGAGGCCATGTCGTCGCCGCGTCTCGACACGCCCCCAAGAACGCCGGCAGCGCCGAGCTTCTCCCTAAGCCTATTACTGGCCACATACTTATGTATGTACTCAGGCACTAGTAGTCTCCCCTCTCCCCTGCCTATAACACGCCCAATAACCATGGGTTTCAGATGGGGTACCTTGGAAAGCTCACTTACTATTTCATCTGCGATGTTTTGCGGCGCAACTATCGCCACGGCCCCGTTGGTCCCCGCAGTCGAGTCGAGCATCACGTAGTTCCTTGCAGCAAATTCGGCGATGCGGGGCTCCACAAGGGGAACATCGTACAGCTCTATGTCCATCCCTGCCTGCTCAGCCAGCTCCTTGAACACGAATATGCCGGGCCCAGACACATCGGTAGTGGCCGATATGTGTTCGTCCGGCCTATAAGTTTCCCCGAGCTCTGGCAAGTATTTATATATTACTTTCGCAACATCCACGTTTGGAGTTGCCATCAAGTCGAGTACCGAATCCTTGATCTTCTCAAGTTCCTCCAGACTCATAACCTCTCTTTCAAAGCGTTCCATGAGGAAATCGTCCGTGTGTAGGGCCACGTAAGTGGTGAATATGGAAAGTTCTCCGAATGGCCTTGTAACAATGACACTGTGGCCCTCCATGTAATTGTAAAACATCGGGGGCTCCCTGTCTAGGTGGGCCGACACTGTGGCCCCCACAAGGAGGTAACCGCGCCTAGGCTGAGGCACGTCGACCACCACGCCCATCCTCCTTGAAAACTCCATAACTGCCTTCTCCAGACCCCCGAGGAACTGTTGAGGAGCGTCGTACACAGGCGCTATTTTTATATTCTTATATGCTCCTTTTGAAAAAATATCATTAAGTGCATTGCTTATAGCTATTGAAACTTGTCTAAATGATGTTGGGTCCTCCGACACGTCTATTACTTGTATCGTATCATTATTCGCAAGCACGTATCCTTCGCCGCCCCTGGACCTCAGCATGTCCACAAGGAACAACTCGGCGTTGGGCTTCGTGCTTATTATGCTGTGGCCCTTGCCTATCCATACCCTGTGCTTTGTGGAGCCCAGGGCCTTGTAGAGCTTCGCCACGGACCCGGCAAACGCGTTTGGATCCCCTGCCTTTCCCTGATATATCTGCGCCAGTATGACCACAGCATGAGGGGCAAATCCCTCGACTGTGTCGGGATCTATTCTTGGGTCCTCGACGTCCGTAATCACGCGCAACATGTCCACGTCGTCTCCCCTAAGCACAGCAACGTCCTCGCGCGGGGCTATGACCAGGTTGAGCTTGTTCACCTCGTCGCTGAGCAACTTAAGGGCAGGGTACAGCACATCATATAAATCCACCTTAACCGAGCATCCCAACGACAGAGATTCTACGCTTATCCCCGCATCCCTGTAAAGCCTCACCCTCTCCCTAAACCTCGACTTTGGATCCATGTCGCCGTGTTGGCCCTATTTTAAATGGGATGCAGAAATCTGCAAAAAATGCACGTTAAGCTGTAAACACCTGCTTGGGCGAGAGGCGCCTATACTCCAGGCCGTACTCCTTAAGATACTTATAAGCCGACGCGGATATGTCGGGAGAGGCCAAGACGCCTCTTACCTTTTCCCCCTTGGACGCGAAGAACTCCACATATCGCTTCAACTGATGTACTGCTTCAGGACCTGCCAAGTCCCTCTTGACCTCGACTACTATGAGCTCGCCCCCCATCCCCCTAAGCAGCAGGTCCACCGACCCCACAGCAGTAGGAACCTCAACGCCCACAAGCGTTGCCCCTTCCTCTATGAGGCCCACGTTGGAGGCCAGAAACCTGACCATGTCCTTCTCAGTGCCATGCACCCTATACGGGGCAGACGAGGCTGGGAAGAATGCCGCAAAGCTCACTATGGGAATCCTCACGATCACCGTTTCAAGGGGCCTCGACCTCACGCTCTTTATCACCAGCGTGCCGTCTATGACCAAGGCCACGTTGCTTGAAGGCGGGGGATTCCATATTCTTGGTTCCCGTTTCTCAGACTCGTGTACGAGGAGGGTGCCATCCCTTTTAATTATTATAAGCCTATACATGGGCTCGAGGCGCGCGGCCGCGCGTCCCTCATAGCTGACCTCGCATAGCCCGTACACCACAACGATGCCCCTCCTTTTGTACGTGTTCACGAAGCGCGCAGCTTCTTGGGGCTCTGGGGACTCGAGATAGGCGTATGTCTCCACGGACCCACGGGACCGCGGATATATTTTGCTTGCGGGGAAAATCCGCTCCTACAAGGCAGTTAACGCCGGGCAAGACTTTAATATGATGCGGCATAGCCCACAAATGGCGCAGATAGAGGTCAAGGAGGTTCCCGAAATAACCGTGAAGTCCAAGGACGTAGTAACAAGCAGGGGAAATCTCATCTCCGAAATAGAAAAGTACGTGGAGGAGCTTAAGGGATCGGGTATGGAGGTGGGCGAGATAATAGCTATATTCCACGGCAAAGAGGACGCCAATTATAGGGTAGAGCTCGCAGTGCCGACCAATGAGGGGGGAAAAAGGCTGGACGCAGCTGTGATGGCCACTACAATATTTAGGGGCGATCCAGGCAAGGTGGACAACGCGTATGCCACAATACTGTTCTGGGCCCTTAAAAACGGGTACAGTGTGGGCCAGCCCTCTAGGGAGATCTTCAAGAAGATAGAACGTAGAGACGGCGAAATCGAGGTAGAAGTTGAGGTGCAGGTTCCCGTTGAGAAGAAGGCCTAACCCCTCTTGACGTATTTGGCCATAAACTGCGCTAGGGGGTCGGGTATCCTTGTCTGGACGTACAGGGTGCCGGGGCCCTCCACCTCCATGACTATGCCCTCGCCTCCGAGCAGGAAGGACTTCCATCCCCCGAACTTCCTAGTCCTCCAGGGCATGGTGCTGGGCATGGCCACGAAGTGGTTGGCCGGGAAACTGCTCGGCGACGAGAATGCC
>JALWZH010000092.1 GCA_027002815.1 Thermoproteales archaeon
TCCCCTCCCTTCTCAGCCCATCCAACGCGTCCGTGGCCAGCGTGAGGGCCCTTCTTGGAGTTCTCCCCACTCCTATGCCTACCCTCATGCCAAGTTCTACCAGGTCTGAGCCGAGGAGCTTTGCCTCGTTTATGCCCGGCGCGAAGACGGCGAAGTTGTCGCCGCCCAGATAGAACGCTAGGCACCGATATCTGTCGCATAGCGAAAGTAGGCGCCCATAGATTTCGACTACCTTGGCATATGCGGTGTAGGGCGATGTAGAGTCTGTTAACGCAGTGAAATTCTCGTAATCTACGTGAAGCGCAACGACCTCCGAGTCATCTGCGCCATCGCACTCATAGCCCCTCACATGTGCTGTCAAAGGGTCCTCGCCGCATCTGACATACATCTCTGGAGGGACCGGCGAGATGTCCCTTATCTTTTCAAGGGCGCTCTTAATGCGGCTGGGCCCAACATTGTTGGCTATGCCCAACGCCACATCGTAGCGCAGTTGGTGGACCACAGCGCCGACGTCGGAGAACGAGTCCCACAGCGCCCTATGCCACACACCCTGAAATTTCTGTATTGTGTGTTCCCTGTCGGGGCCAAGGGACTCGGTCCACTCCCTGTAGCCCTGCAGCACAATGGTCACGACCCTATGCACGGAACATTGGAATTCTACGATTTTAACGTGTTTGGGCCGCGCATGTTGTTTATCAGTGAGACTGCATATGAGGCTATGTCGTCGAGTAGTCCAGAGCACATGTCCACGTCGATGGAGTCCGGGTCCAGGCAGCCGACTATTCCAGTCCTGCTCATCTCCGCCGTTCGTTTGAACCCCAACATGACCGGGTCTCCCTCGCATATGTGCTCCATGTTAGATGTGGGTTTCCCTCCCGCGGCCATGTAGAGGCAGGTTTCGAGGGTGTCTGCATGGCCCCCTTTGAGGCCCATGGCCGCGATGCGTCTCCACAAGTCCACCACCAGTATCCTCCCGCCGTACCTATAGTTCAGGGTCCTCGCAACACCCTGCACGAATTCAGCCGCTCCACCATGTGCGTTCACCACCACGACGTACCCGCACTGTCTAGCCAGGCTATGTACGACTTCTTCTAGGTATGTGGAAAACGTCCTGTAGCCTATGCTCACCGTGAGGGGGAAATCCGAATGCTCGTCGCTGCATGAGTACGGTATTGGGGGCAGAACAATGCCGCTGGATTTTTCGGCTATGCGTCTGGCCAGGTCCGTCGCTATTACTAAGTCCACATCGCTTGGTAGGTAGGGGCCATGTTGCTCATAGCTGGCTACGGGAAGTATGCATGTATCCACATGGGTACTATGATGGGCAGGTATAAATTTGGGGGGAGCAAAGGGGCCCACGCACCATCATTCGCCCGTCCCACGGGTGTCCGCGTGGGCGTCCCAGCCCCTTTCTGTGCTCAGCTTTAAATAGTTTTGCGTGGGTAGATATGGTGGGCGGATTGAAGGGGCTGTACTCGCGCGTGTTCCTGGAGCACAGGCCGACGCACAGGCACCCGGAAAACCCAGCAAGGCTTAATTCTGTGGTGGCTGGGCTTGCCAGGGCTGGAACGCCCATAGTAGAGACGTTTGACGTGGACGACTCCCTGCCCTATATGGCCCATGAAAAGGAATACGTGGACTTCATAAGGTCGCTGAGCGGATATACAAACATAGACGGGGACACGTACTTCTCTCCGGGCTCATATACCGCGGCGATCCACGCCGTTTCGGCGGCGGTCCATGCGGCGAAGGCCGCTCTGAGAGAAGGCACGGATTTTTACGTGGCTGTCAGGCCTCCGGGCCACCATGCCGGGCGACGGGGCAGGGCAATGGGCGCCCCGTCACAGGGCTTCTGTATATTCAATAACGCCGCCATTGCGGCGCTGACAGCTGGTGTGAGGGCGGCAGTCATAGACGTCGACGTGCACCACGGAAATGGGACTCAGGAGGTGCTCTACGACCGGGACATATTGTACATAAGCGTCCACCAGGACCCCTACACGCTTTACCCCGGCACCGGCCGTGTGGATGAGGTGGGCGTGGGCTCCGGCGAAGGATACAACGTCAACGTGCCGTTGCCGCCGTATACTGGGGACGACGTGTACGTGGAGGTCATAGACGAGGTGATCATGCCAATATTGAAACAGTACGATCCCCGTCTGTTGGTGGTGTCGCTTGGGTGGGACGCACATGCAGATGACCCCCTGGCCGAGCTGGAACTCACAGTGAACAGCTACGTCTACTTGACGGAGAGGCTTATGTCCCTTGGGGTGCCCATCATATATGTGTTGGAGGGCGGCTACTCGTATAGGGTGCTCGAGGAAGGCACGTTCTCCCTGGCCATGCTGTATAAAGGGGAAAAGGTTAGGCTGGAACGGCGGAGTGAGACGGACCCCCACGTCTCCTCAAGAGCACGTAAGATGATACGCGAGGTGATAAGGGTACATTCAAGGTTTTGGGGCCTCTCCTAGGGCCTCATATGGATGTTGTCCCTCACAGCGTTTGTGAGGGGCAACGCGATGTCTATAGAGGCGCGAGGATTTTCTACGGTGTTTGTACAGTATACACCGTCCATACACTGCGTTAGTCTTTCCCACGCATCTCCCACCATGAGGCAATGCGTAACTATGGCGGTGACTTCACGGGCCCCCAACGATTTGAGCGCCCTGCACGCGTCGAGGAGGGTCCCCCCAGTGGAGACTATGTCGTCTATTAGCGCCACGTGCATGCCGGCCACGTTCATTTCCCTGACCTTGAGGTGAACGGTGCCCGTGTTCCTATCCCTGTACTTTTCGAAGTAGTCGTACCCTATGCCTATCCTGTGAGCCACCGCGGCGGCCCTGCCAAGCGACCCTATATCGGGGCTCACCAAAACGCCCACGCCTATCTTACGGGCAAGCTCTGCGTACTCATCGGCAGGAAATACGTTGACCAAGGTCGGTCTACTTACGTAGTCCCTTATACCCTCCTTATGAACATCAACAGTAAAGATATGAGAGACATTGTGGTGCGCGAACATTTTGAGGAGCGTCTTGGCGCTTATAGGCTCGCCGCTCCTGAACCTCCTGTCCTGACGGGCATAGGGGAGGTAGGGCAGCACGAGGACCATGCCGCTGACCCCATGGTCGGACAGTGCGTCGAGTAGCAGCACAAGCTTCATGATGTTGTTATTCACGTTGGGGTACATGCGTCCCACAATTATGGCGGTTCCGGCCCCAGCGTCGGCCCTAACCAAGACCTCTCCGTCCGGGAACTCCCGCTCCTCTACTTGGGTCAACCCACAGTTCAAGATTCCCGCCATTCTCAGGGCCACGTCCTCCGCGTTTTTGAAGTAGTATATGCGCATCGAATAATGCGGTGCCCCACACATTATTTGGTTTTCGGCGGGGTGAAAGCCATTGCCACACCTGTAGCATAGCCTACCAACGCTAAAGGACGGGTTGCTGGGCCTAAATCCAATGCTCTGTCGCTGGTGCTACACGCTTGGCCATATTGTTCTGACCGCACAGCGCTACGCCTATGCCGGGCACGAGCCCAAAGCCTCCCTCGGTGGGAACATTAGGCCAGCTACATGCGCGGCGCCGCCTCATATATATTAATCCCCTTTGCCGCTTCCTTGTGATGAGCAGCCGAGCGCTGATGGATGATTGCGGTTAATAGCGCTGAGGGTCAACCTATATAAAGGTATATTTATAGGACGGTGCATGGTAGAAGTTATCATAGATATCCTCATTTCGAGGCCGGTGTTCACGTTCGTCCTCGTACTTGTGGTTCTGCTGCTCGTGATACTTACGGCCATATGGGCCGAGAGGAAAATCGCTGCGAGGGTCCAGATGAGGGTGGGTCCCTACCACATATCGCCGAGGATAGGGGGATGGATGCAGCTCATGGCAGACGGGCTTAGATTCACGTTCCAAGAGCTCATAATACCCCGCGACTCGGACAGGCTCCTCTACGTGCTTGGACCCCCGATACTCTTCACCCTGGTTATAGTGCCCCTTGCGTGGATGCCCTACGCCCCCAACCTTTACATAACTGGGCTAGGCATGGATGTAGGCGTGTTGTTGGCTTTGGGGATACTGATGCTTTCTGCCATAGTGATCTCCATGATTGGTTGGGCCAGCAACGACAGGTTTGCATATATAGGGGCCGCCAGGGAAGCCCTTTTGACGTCAGGGTACGAAATACCGCTGTTCCTCTCCGTGTTCTCGATGGTTCTGATCTACGAAACCGCCAATCCGTTGGAGGCTGTGGCCCGGCAGAGCGCCTTGCCGGGAGCGATCCTCAATCCGATTGCCTTCCTCGCGTACCTTATCTCGGTAGCTATAGCCACCTCCCGCTTTCCTTTCGAGATAGCGGATTATGAGGGCGACGTAGTGTTGGGGCCATACACAGAGTACAGCAGCGTGACCTTCATGCTGAACATGGCGGGCCCCTACGTGGCGCTTTACGGATATAGCGTGCTCGGCGCCGTGCTCTTTCTCGGCGGTTGGCTTCCGGCTGGTGGGGGGAGCCTGATGTATAATGTTATAGGCTTCATTGTGACAAATATTAAGGCATTCATACTGGTCATGTTCATGGTGTTTCTCAGATCCATAATGCCTGTATTGAGGCTAGACCATGCCATGCTCTTCTCGTGGAAGGGCCTCTTCGCGCTTTCCATAGCAGGTTTATTAGTTTCTGTCGCCTACATGGTGATATGACGTCGTCCATCGACATGGTGAAGAACTTAATTGACGTGTTTAAGATTGGGTTCAGGAACCTGGTTAAGCCAGATCGCATAACGATTTTCTATCCCTATGAGAAGATAGATTACGGTGAGAGGACCCGGGGCTGGATAGGACTCGAGATAAAGAAATGTACGTCCTGCATGATGTGCGCGAGGATATGCCCCTCAAACGCCATCAGGATGTACATTGCCCCCAACAATAAACGCTACCCGGGCATAGATTACGGCAGGTGCATCCTGTGCCATTTCTGCATATCGGTGTGCCCCACAGACGCGCTGTACTTGACCACGATAAACGACTTGGCGTGGTTGAGGTATAGGGACCTCATATACACGCCGGACAAGATGATAGATCCCCCCAAGGCGAG
>JALWZH010000093.1 GCA_027002815.1 Thermoproteales archaeon
CCCATGTAGACTCCGTGGCTGAGGACGCTGGCCACGCTGAGCCTGAACTTTATCCCGGACAGGAGGAGCCTCTCGTAAAGCTCCTCCACGGACGCCTCGCCGGGCCTCAGGCCCGTCGCCCTCTCCACCAGCTCCAAAACGGCGGAGGCCCTCGGGGGCAACGGTATGCCGGTCCCCCTCACTACGCCGTACGACACCGCGTCCGCGGCCAGCCACCAGAGCTCGGGGTCCCTGTCCCCCCTCCTACCGGGATGGTCGAAGATCACGTGCGCGGCTACGTGGAGCAGCTCCACGACCCTGTCCCTGGGCGGCATGGACTCGTACAGGTCGCCGACCACGACGCTGTACCCGTCCAGCTCCACAGCGGCCCTGAGGCCCCTACGCCTGGCCACGTGCAGCCTCCACAGCACGGACGCCCAGAAGGGGGACAGGGCAGCGGCGGCGTACAGGTCGTCCCTCATCCCCTCACGTGCCTCACCACCGAGGCCACCTTGTAGAGCCTGTGCAACGCGTCCTCGGGCATGGCCGAGAGCAGCCTCGAGGCGTGTTCCGGCCTCAGGTACCTGACCAGGAGGACGAGCCACTCGGGCCTCCCAGCAAGGTGCCTGGCCAGGCGCTCCACGTCGCCGGCCCTCTCGCCTGCCATGTACATCCTGGCGGCCTCATGTATGGCCACCAGCTTGGCGTCCAGGCTGAGCCCGTCGAACTTCGTGGGGTCCTCAAGTATGGACCCCACGTCAACCTTGAGGGAGAGGAACGCCCTGAACTTCGGCCCAACGGCCGGGCCGAGCAGCCCGTCCACCAGCTCGTCTCTGTACATGCCCCTGCCCATGACCAGGGCCAGCATGGTCCAGGTGCGGGGAGTCGCGAAGTTGTGGGTGGTCTCCAGCTGTTGGGGCCTCTCCAACATGTCCTCCCTGTTCATGGACAGGTACAGGTAGGTCCTCTTGTCGAAGGAGTCCCCGTACCTCGACGCCATGTAGGCGTACCACTCGTCCGGGTCGGGGGGCTCGGCCCTGACCACGAGGAGCCTGTTGATGAGCGGCGCGGGCAGGGGCCTTGCAATGGGCGAGGACTCGGGGTCGTTGCCGGCGGCCACCACCATGACCCCGTCGGAGAACCTGGTGAACCCCGACATCCGCTCCAGTATCAGCTTGTACGCCACTGCGGCCACGTCGTCCCGCTGCACGTTGGTGAGCTCGTCCAGGAATAGGAAACCGCACCTGGCCTCCGCAAGGGCCCTGGCCCATAGGGGCGGCACGTAGGACGTCGCCGAGTCGCCGAGCACGCGGGGCACGCCCACTATGTCTGCGGGCTCCAGCTCGGTTAGCCTCAGGTCCACCAGGACGCAGCGCCTGTCCCATCCCCCCTCCCTGAACGCGGACTCCGAGAACTCCACGTAGTCCAGGCCCAGCCTCCCAGCCACGGCCCTGGCCGCGTCCCTGACGCTCTCCGACTTGCCTATGCCCGGGGGGCCAAGTATGAGCACTGGGGGCCTCCCAGCGAAGTATAGCCCGGCCAAAAAGTCCGCTATCTCGGGTACCCGCACGCCGCCGAACCGCTCAGTCGATTATATGTATTACGGGGCGGTAGTACACGTCCCAGTTGCCCGTCCTCGGGTCGTACCGGAGGTTAACGAAGACGTGCCACTTCTCGTCGTCCAGCGCGGGGTAGTCGGCCCTTATCGTGTACCCGGGGAACCTAGTCTCCTTCCTGGCCAGTATGGAGCGTGTCACGGCCTCGGCTACCACCATCCTGTGGTAGAACTCCCACACCCTGAGCAATTCGTGGAGGTTCGCGGCCCCCACGAAGCGGAAGTCCTCCCTGAGGAACTGGAGCAGCTCCAGGGCCCTGTTCAGGAGGGGCTCATTGGTCTGGTAGTACGTGCTCCACCCCGCCACGTACTCGTCCATGATCTTCTGGAGCCTAGTCATGAACTGGAACCAGTTTATGTAGTTGGGGTTTATGTCGAACCACGGGTCGACACGGGCCGCTGAGTGAGTCGTGACGCCCTTGTTGGCCTCGTACCACTCCATGGGCCTGAACACCACCTCCTTGTACCTCTCAATGGTGTCGCTGCTTATGGTCGGCCTGTAGTCCCTGGCCTGGGTAAGGACGTAGCGGGCCGCCGACTTACCCGCAATGCGCCCCTCGGTGAAGGAGCCCGAGGAGAACTTGTGGCCGGAGGCCCCGCATATGTCGCCGGCGCAGAAGAGGCCCTCCACCGTGAGCATGCGGTTGGGGCCCCACCTGTACTCTGGGGGCGCAATGTCTGCGGGGCCCGAAGCCCACATGCCGGCGGGCGACGCGTGGGACCCCATTATGTAGGGCTCGGTGGGCATGAGCTCGCTGGGCCTCTGCTGCGGGTGTATGTTCTGGCCTGCCCACACGTTGACCTGGCTTATGGTCATGTCGAGGAAGTCCTCGAACCCCTCGTTTATGGCCTCCTGCGTGGTCAGCCTCTCCTGGGTCTGCATGAGGTGTGGGGCCCTCCCCTTCATGAGGTCCTCTATGACGGCGAGGACCCTAAGCGTGGTGGGGGTCGGCTTGGCCTCCGCGTACTTGCCGTACAGGCTCTTGTACCGCTCCATCATGTCCTGCGGCAGGGGCTCCCTCTGCTCGCCGTACAGGTCCGTGCTCCTAGTCTTGATTAGTAGGTACCAGGCCCCCACGGGCCCGTACCCGTCCTTGAAGCGGACCACCACTAGGCGGGACTCCAGGGACGTAGTCTCGGCGCCGGCCATGATGGCCATTGCGTATCCCGACCCCGAGGCCCATGGGGCGTACCAGACCCTGCCAAGCCCCTCGCCCGTGGCCCTCGGCCTATATATGAGGGTGGCCCCCCCAGTCGTGAGGATGACGGCCTTGGCCCTGAACACGTAGAAGGTGCCGTCCCTCACCCCGAAGCCGACGGCCCCGGCCACCCTGTTGGGCACCCTCTCGTCCAGGAGGAGGTGCGTGAGCATGACCCTCTCGTACACCTCGTCGGCGGCCTTGCGCGCGGCCTCGCCCACTATGGGCTTGTAGGACTCGCCGTGTATCATGACCTGCCACCTGCCCTCCCTCTGGTAGCAGCCCGTCTTCTCGTCCACCCATATGGGTAGGCCCCACCTCTCGAAGAGGTGCACGGTGGAGTCCACGTGCCTGGCGATGTCGTACACCAGGTCCTCCCTCACAATGCCGAAGAACTCGTTGCGCACGTACCGCACGAAGTCCTCGGGCGCGTTCTCCCTGCACCTCATGCCCATGTACATGTTTATGGCGGAGAGGCCCATGGCCACTGCGCCGCCCCTCTCCAACGTGGACTTCTCGACCACCGTGACCTTGCACTTGCCCCTACACCAGAACTTGGCCTCCCACGTGGCGCCGGACCCCGACATGCCTCCGCCGACCACAAGTATGTCCGTGTCGACTATCTTGGTGCGTGGGTTGATTGCGCTCATCTCCTCTTGATGGGGTCAACGGGGAACTTGACCTCCCTGGTGGCCTTCTCCAACAGCTCGGGCCCCTTGCCGGGCACGGGGAGCTCGGGGACCCCGAGGGCGTCGGGCTCCCCCGACAGATACTCCGAGTCCAGGTCGGTCCGCTCCGGCCACTCTGTTGGGGGCCTAATCGAGTCCCAGGGCGTGGTCCTTATGGGAAAGGCGAACTCGTATATCGTGCCGTCCCTGTACTCCACCCTCCAGTATATCACGTTGTTCTTTGTGTCCCTGAGCGGTATGACGCGGCCGCCCAGCGGGACGAAGTCGGCGTAGCTCCTCACCTCCACGGCGTGTTCCGGGCAGTACTTCACGCAGTTGTAGCACTCCCAGCAGCTTATTGGGTCGGCATTGTAGGAGCGCCTGTACTTTAGGCCCGGGACGAACTGCATGTTGTCGGCGGGACAGATATATATGCATCGCCCGCACCCCTTGCACCTGTCAGCATATACAAATGTTGGCATGCGTTGAACCCCTTGCTGGGAAAAATACGTTATTACTTGCATGTGTGTAATAAAGACAATTAATGGCCCTCCAGGTGCGGGCATGGCCAGGGTGAAGCTCCTGCCCTGCGAGATTCCCCCATACGGCTCCTATACATGTGTCGACGCGGCCAGGTTCCTGCCCTACGAGGTCGTGTACATAGGCGCCATAGCCACCATCATAATAATGCTGGCCAGCGTGATCTACAGGTGGAGGAGGGGGGACTTCAGGGTGTACCCGCAGCACGTGCTGATGGTCCCGTACGCGGCCTGGGACAGGGAGCTGCTCAGGTCGCCCGTGGCGGCCGGCACCGCGTTCGCGTACTTCATCAAGGCGCTCTTCACAGACGTCCTGACCATGTCCTTCTACAGGTGCAGGTACGGCGACACGCCTGGGGAGAGGGTGGCTGAGAGGGGCGCCAAGAGGGCGGCCAAACTGCTCATCGTTTGGGGCTTCATATTCGCCGCAATAGCGACGATATGGGCCTACATAAGCTTCCACACAGCCACCGTCA
The DNA here is from genome assembly GCA_027002815.1 of Thermoproteales archaeon. Classification (GTDB taxonomy): domain Archaea; phylum Thermoproteota; class Thermoprotei; order Thermoproteales; family Thermoproteaceae; genus WANN01. The sequence goes on from JALWZH010000093.1 coordinate 4,477, forward strand.
ACGGGGAGCCCTGCCCCCAGTGCATACCCGTAGGGGTAAGCGCGCTGTCCCACCCGGCGCGCATATTCGGCGTGCTCTCCGGAATCTTCTTCCTGGCCGCCTTCCTCCTGTGGTGGCCCAACAGGCAGAGGTCGGCCATGCACCACGGGCTGAGGTACGCTGACTACGCCATCTGGGTCGTCCTCTTCATAGCCCTGACGGGGTTCGCCCTCCAGGCAGCGCTGACCACAGGCGACCTCCTGGCCATATACCTGACGTCGGCGCTCCACGCGACCACCATCATAATACTGTTCACGTTCATGTTCGTGACGGCGTTCGACCACATGGTCAAGTGGCCCATCAAGTTGGCGTGGACGAGGGCCCTGGAGGAATACGCGGCCAAGAAGCGCGAGGCGTCGCGCCTACCCCCAAAGGACATACCCGTGTTCAACAGGACCGGCAAGAAGCTGGAGCCCGGCTGGTGATCACCGGTAGGCCCTGTAAAAGTCGTCCCCCAGCCCGGGCATAAGCACGCTCGACGTCCCCCCAACCCCCCCGCCGCCCCTCCTCAGGCCGTCGGCCA
>JALWZH010000094.1 GCA_027002815.1 Thermoproteales archaeon
ATGAGGCGGATGCTCATGGTGCTCCTCGACGGCGGGGGGGACAGGCCAAGCGGCGGAGGCCCAACGCCGCTACACGCCGCACACAAACCCAACCTGGACAAGCTCGCAGCCGCCGGCAGTTGCGGCATCTTGGACCCCATAGCGCCGGGAATTAGGCCGGGGAGCGACACCGCCCACCTGTCCATATTCGGATACGACCCCTATAGGTATTACACGGGGAGGGGCGCGTTCGAGGCGCTTGGTGCCGGCATAGAGCTTAGGCCTGGGGACGTGGCGTTTAGGACCAATCTAGCCACTGTGGACGAGGGCAACGTTATCGTGGACAGGAGGGCTGGGAGACGCGTGTCCCCAGAAGAGGCGGCGGAGGTCGAAAGGCTAGTCAACGAGGTGATAGCCCCCGCCGTGATGGGCAAACTGGGCGTCGAAGTAATATACAAGTCCACGGTTGAGCATAGGGGGGTGCTCGTAATGAGGGGGCCTGTCTCGCACAGGGTGAGCAACACGGACCCCCACAAGGTGGGAGAGCCCATACTCGAGGCCAGGCCGCTTGATGGGTCCAAGGAGAGCGGCATTACTGCCGAGGCGCTGAACATGGTCACCAGGCTGTTTTCGGAACATGCGCGGAAACTCGGAATAAATGCCGCGCGCGGTGAGAGGGGCCTCCCACCGATAAATGCCATACTTGCAAGGGGGGGTGGGTACATGCCCAGCATAGAGCCCATCAACAGTAGGTATGGGGTCAGGGCAGCCGCCATTGCAGGGGTGGCCCTCATAAGGGGCGTGGCCAAAGCCGTGGGCATGGACGTGTACACCGCGCCGGGCCTCAACGGCACGGCCAGCGACGAGTACGCCCATGCACTTAGACTTGCCATGGATCTCCTCGCCAGGTATGACCTAGTCTTCCTGCATGTCAAGGGCACCGACAGCGCCGGCCACGACGGCGACTACGACCTGAAAAGAGCGGTCGTAGAACGGGTCGACGAGGCGTTGTCCGAGCACATGGAGAGGCTTGAGGACATGTACGTGGTCGTGACCTCCGACCACGCTACCCCGGTTTCGGTCAGGGAGCACACTGGCGACCCTGTTCCTATACTGGTGTACGGCCCCGACGTGGTGAGGGACGAGGTGGACAGGTTCAGCGAACTTACCTGTTGGAGAGGGGCGCTGACGAGAATAAGGGGCATGGACATAATGCCCATAGCCTCAAGCTACCTAGGCCTCTCAGAAAAATTCGGGGAGTAGCTCCAGAGGCTCAATCGTACCTGCAATTGGTCACTACGCCCAGTATGCGAGTGACGCTGTTGCGCATTATGAACTGCTCGTTGGTTGTCAACGCCCAGTAACGCCTAAAGCAGATCGTGGCCTCCCCCACGTCCCCATTCATGAGCCTCCCCTTGTCTATTTCAACTATGGTGGCGGGCTCCCTTATGGACCTATAGTGGACCACGCCTTCAAATCCCGGCCTGATGACCGTGGGATGCCTAAGCACGAAGAGGCGGGCCTCAAAGCAACGCGTGGGCCTCTCCGGCGCGTCGGTGACCATCATCCCCTTGCCTACAACCACGTTGTCTATAGCCATGGTCACGTATTGGCCCGCCCTAGCGGATTCTGTGGGGACCCTGTTGACGTGTATGGACCTAACCATGGCCCTCTGCCACGAGCCGTCTCGCGTGGGGCCCACATATACCTTGTCCCCCCGCCTCACAACGCCGCTGACCAAGAGGCCGCCAACCACCAGCCCCACGCCTCTAACAGAGAAGACCTCGTCCACGTACATCCTCATGCTACCCGTATCGTCCCACTTTTGGCGTGGGGGGAGAAGGGCGAGGAACCGCCGCAGCTTGTCCACCCCATGGCCCGTAACGTTGGAGACCAGGAATATGGGCACTACCTTTATATTGACCATGGAGCGGGCCGCGACCACCACGTCGTCCCAGTCGCGGACTATCATGGGCAGCCTACTGACCCCCGGCATCTTGACCAGCCTCTGGATCTCCTCAAGCGTCCTGTCCAGGACCTCGGGCGGCGCGAGGTCCACCTTGGTGACCACCACTATGACGGGGAGGCCGAGCGCCGCCGCTATGCCGAGGTGTTCCCTACCCATGCGCTGAAGCCCCGCATTGGCCCCGACAACCAGTATCACGTAGTCGGGCGAGCGGCTGAGCACCCCCCTAAGAGTGGTCCTCACGTAACGCTCGTGGCCGCCGAGATCTGTGAAGAAGAGGACCTTTTCCGACCTCAGGAACACCTCCTGCTCATCGAGAGGATCGGACAACACCTCGTTGACCACCCTATCGCCTACAAAGCCCACAATCCTGCTACTAATGGAGCTCGTGCGTCCCGTCAATATTTCGTGTATATAGCGGGCCACCACAGACCTGAGCTGGCCCTTACCGTTGTCGCGCCTACCAGTCATGACGGCCCCAATCAACGTGCTCTTGCCGGCATCCACGTTGCCTAGGACCGTGATGTACACGGTAAGGGGAGGCGACGTACCGCGTCTCCACCTGATAAGTACCTCAGCGATTTTCCCAGAATAACCCTCGACAGTCCTGAGGACATGCACGCTCGCGTTTATCCTGTTCGCGGCCCTTTCCAGTACTGCGAGCGACCTCTCCAACAGATCCTGTGGAAGGCCCACGGGCTGCCCGTCGTCGGTGACCCCAACCACGTAGAGCGCCTCGCCCCCACCTTCAAGTATCCGCCTCCTCATTTGCCCAGCTACGTGATCGTCGTCACTTAGGTCTAGGCGAAGCTTGTACTCGACGTTGCCTTCCTCGCTTTCTGGCGGGTAGGTCACATGCCTAGCTTAGGCGCCATTCAGCGCGGCCTATAGTTCTCGAATATCGTGGTGATCGTCATGGTCTCCACACACTCGGCATACTCCCTGCACTCCTTGCACCTGGTCTTTTCCCAACAGAAATCCACAATATTCATGTCCCCTTTCCAATTCTCCCTCTTATAAGGTTATCTGATATTATTAGACTCGAACTCCCATATAATATTTAATCCATATTTCACAATTCATAAAAAATTCGTAGTAACCTCATCCATAAATAAACTCCTATATGTGCCCTGCATTAGGCAAGTCGCAATAATGGGGCCCAGGACCCGACCTATGGCTCGCAGTAATCGGCCGTAAAACACTTTAAAAACGATCAGCAGGATTGTGCCAATGATAGACAGGCTAAAACCCATGACGGTGGGACAGGAGCGGCTACTTAACGCTCTTGAAGAACAGGAAAACGAGATAGTGGGCGTTTTTGGCCCAACTGGGACAGGGAAGAGCCTCATATCGATAGTGTTCGGCATTGACAGGGTTATTAAGGGCCAGTACAAGCAGTTCATAATTGCTAGGCCCATAGTGGACGTGGCCACTGGGAGGGCCGTGAGCCCCGAGGAGATGGGGGAGCTGTACTACAAGATCGCCTCCGCGTACCTAACCGACGTGCTGGGCGGCCTGGTGGAGCGTGAGGACCTGGACAAACTTCTCAGGGGAGGAAAGGTCGTGGTGTACGACGTCAACTATCTTAGGGGCCGGACCTTCGACGACAGCGTGATATTCCTTGACGACGCCCAGAACACCCAACCCGAAAACGCCGCGGAGATGCTTATTAGGATGGGGCGGAACGCCAAGCTGATCGTGGCTGGTGACCCCATAATACAGAAATCCACGTTCACAGACAAGGACGGGGCCACGTTGCTGCGCGAGGCACTGCTCGGGGAGGAAAGGACGGCAGTGATAGACCTCGGCATAAAGGACATCGTGAGGCCTGGAGCCCGCAGGGGAGTCAGGCTCGCGCTGGAGCTGCGCATGAGGAAGCGAGAGCTCTCCCCCAGCGAGCGCCACATAGTCGAGACTGCACGCATATATGCTCCCGACGCCGACGTGGTGAGCGCGGTGGAGTTCAAGGCCGAGAAGGACGGGCTTGGCATAAGGGCCGACGCCGTGCCGGACGCGTTGGTCGTCGTGAAGGAGGGGCACCTGGGCAGGCTCGTAGGGAAGGGCGGGGAAAGGATACGCAACATAGAGAGGGAGGTCGGGCTTAGGCTTAGGACCATAGAGATGGTCCTGGACTTCAAGCAGTGGATAAGCGCCATACACCCTGTAGGATGGATCAGGAAGCACATAATCGACGCTGATTTCGCCGGACCTGAACTGCAGGTAGTGGTCAAGAGGGACGAATTTGGGGGGTTCGTGGGTAGGAGGGGGGCATACGTGAAGCTCATCGACTCGGTGTTCAGGAGGCTCATAAGCGTAGGCGTGAGGGCGGTCGAGGGCGAGGACTAGATGAACTCGATATTGGCGTGCATCTTCCTCAACTCGTCCTCGTTTATGCCAAGCCTATGCATTACCTCTGCTATCACCGCGTCCAGCATTACCATGGCAGTGTCCTCGAACAGCGTGCCCAGTGGGGAGAGAGGCTCATGTATGCCCAGTATCTGCCTCGTGAAATAGTCGTCTAGGGGGGCCAGCTTGGTCCTGCCCGGCAACTTTATCACTAGGTCCGCCACGTTGCCCAGGGGGGAATCGGGATACGACGTTATCGCCACGACAGCGGCGCCAACCCTTTTCGCGGCCTCCGCGGCAGCCACCACTATCTGGGTACTTCCACTGCCCGAAATGGCCACAAGCATGTCGCCTTTGCCTATGCTCGGCGTTATCGTTTCCCCAAGCACATACGACCTTATGTTCAGGTGCCTGAGCCTCATGGCGAAGCCCCTGCCAACGAGGCCTGAGCGGCCCACGCCCACCACTATCACCTTGCACTGCGTGTTGTACGCCCTGACGAGGTGCTGCACGAAGCTTTCAACGGACCCCCTATCTATCTCGCGGAGGGACCTGCCTATGAACTCCACTATCTCCCTATACGCAGCCTCGAAAAACTTCAGGTTATAATCCATAGCCACGTAAAAAACCAGTATTTATATATATAGTGATCTGTCCCCTCTGAACACCTCATGCCTCTGCGGCCTTAGGGCCTCCACTATGAAGTTAAACGCAGCGTCGGGGTCCGTGTGGTCGCCACAT
>JALWZH010000095.1 GCA_027002815.1 Thermoproteales archaeon
CCACCGAAAGGCCCCCCTCCGGCTTGAACAAGACCGCCAGCGGCGAGGCATTCCCGAAATTGCTGTCGGTGAGGAGGGGCCTCTCAATGCACCGAGCCTCAACCCCATGTTGGGACAACGCCTCAGCCAACAACGCGCAGGAGAGCCTCTCGCCGATGGAAACCACGGCGTCCCTACTCATGGGGTCGCCGCGGCCCCCCAGGCCCTCCACGTCCCCGAGGCGACCCCTGACATACGCCTCCTCTACGTCGAAGACGCCGGCGTACTTCGCGGCGACCTCGTCCAGGTAAGCTCCCTTGCCCGTCTCGGCGAAGGCCAGGAGCAGGTCCGTGACCCCCTTCACCGCCGAAACCACCACGATGGGAAACGCGCCCGACGATATTACCCCCACGATTTTCCTCAGGTTCTCTCGTTTCCTGAGGAGGGAACCGCCTACCTTCAATACGCTGTCCCCGAACTGTCCATGAGAGGGGGGAAATATGTAGTTTTTATTCATTTCGCTAATAGTCATATAGCTACGAGAACCATCCTTATATATTCCGCATGTCATGGGCCTCGATGGACCTGGTGCTGTACGGCTTCGGCAACGTGGGGAGGACGCTCGTGTCCATGATACTGGAAAGGCTCATACCCCTGAAGGTGAACGCGGTGTTTGACAGGAGTGGGGGCATATACGCGGACGGCGGATTCTCCAGGGAGGAGCTCGAGAGGCTGCTGAACGTGCCCAGGGGAGGCATAGCCAGGTCAGGCATCGGAAGGCCAATAGACGTGTCGGAGCTGGGCCGGGCAATACTGGTGGACGTCACTCCCCCAGACTACAACAACCCGCATACTTGGCTGTACAGGCAGGTCGCGGAGAGTGGGGGATACATAGTCACCGCCAACAAGTCGGTGCTGGCCAAGGACTTCGACAAGCTGGACATACGGCGGGTCTTCTTCAAGGCCACGGTCATGGCGGGGACACCGCTCATAGACCTGCTCATGGGGCTGCCGCCGCAGAGGCCCATTAGGGTCTCCGGAATACTCAACGCAAGCAGCAACTACGTGCTCACCGAGGTCTGCAAGAAGGGGAAGGCGTTGGAGGAGGCCGTGGCGGAGGCCCAGAGGGCCGGGATACTCGAACCGGACCCAACGCTGGACCTGGAAGGCGTGGACGCCGCTGCCAAAATAACCATTATTGCCAACGTGATAGGCCTTAGGGCCCGGCTTGAGGACGTGACTGTCAGCGGCGTCCTCTCGGGCCGCCTGGAGTGCCCCGCCAAGCTGATGGCCCTGGCAGACGCCGAGAGGGGGATCCTCAAGGTGGGACTCGAGAGGGTTGGCCCTGAGAGCCCATTCCACGGCGTCGACCACGTGATGAACGCTGTGGAGGTGGTGACGGACCTCAACAGGGTGTTCCTAATGGGCAAGGGGGCGGGCCCCCACGAGACGGCGAGCGTGCTGATAAACGACGTGTTCAAGGCACTTGGGCGTCCAACGACACCGTAAACACTTAAATTGGTACAGTGATTGGGGTACATGCGGGATTACGTCGAGGAGCTCTCGCGCCTCGTGCCCGGTATAAGGGGCCAGAGGGACTTCAAAGCGGCGGAACAGGGCGTCCGCATGTACGTGTATTCCGTGCTCAGGTCGCTCGAGGGCGCGTTGAGGGGGGCCGCCATGAATGGCGGTTCAATAGACGTCAACATGGCCGAGAAAATAGAGAGGATCGTGAGGGGTATCAGCGTCGCGCGGCTCAAGTTAAAGGAACAGAAGATGCACGGCTGTAGGGACACGGCAGAACTAGCGCGGGTGGACGTGGAGCTTGTCCTCAAGGTCCGGCAACTGGAAGAGCTGGTGAGGAGCGACGGGCTGGCCGCCCACGTGGACGAGGTGCTTGGAACCCTACGCGAGGTCGACCGCATAATTGCCAGGAGGGGGAGGCTGGCGTGATGGGGGAGGACCCCATAAGGGTCCAGCTGGACCGAATAGCCGCGCTGGAGGAGTTCGTGTTCGGCCAGGCCGAGCACCACCCCTACTGGCACATAGCATACAGCGCACTTCAGATACTGCGCACGGTGATATCCAAGTGGCGCGAGGACCTGACCGACGACGAGCTGGAGGAACTTAAGTGGCACGTAGACACTATCGGCAGCCAGCTGGAGAGGCTGAAGGGCCGCTAGCCCTGCCCCGGGCCGCCAAGTAGCCGAAGGCCGCCCCGTAGAGAAGGCCGGCCAGCACGTTGGCCAGCAGCGAGACGAGCCTCACGTGGTCCACAAGCTCGCTCGGCGCCGACATGGGGCCGGGCTGGCCCAACGCCGAGAGGGCCAGGGAGGCCACTATCACTATTAGGCCTATGACAAGCGACCTGAGGGGCCAGGCCCCGGGCAACCTGTCCCACAGGAACGCGCCTAGGAGGCCCATCAACACGCCGGGGTACAGAAGGGAGAAGAGCACTGTAGTCAGGGGAACGAAGATCGCTGTGCTCCTCATGACCTCCTCTATCTGCTCCGCGCTGATACCTGCCCCCGCAGGTATCGCCGACGCGGCCGCCTCAGCCACGTAGGGAAGCATGAGCATGTACGTGTAGTACGTCACGGGCGCGGTGACCACGCCGTAGAGGAGGCCGGCCAAGAGGCCGTACTTGGCGCCTGCACCCAGCCTCATGCATGGCTCCACGCACGGGGATTAAAATGTTGGGGCCACTAATAGGTGGGCCTCCTGTACCTATCGTCGGGCGACCAGCCGCGGGCAAGCAGCGCGAGCCTGCGCAGGTGGCCGAGGACCCCCCTGTCCCCCGCCCTCACAGCCACATCTATGAGCCTGCCCAGCACCCCGATGAGCTCGTCGTACGCGCGCCTGTCCACTGGGTAGGGCACGCCGTCCTTTCCCCCCACGGCGAACGCGTACTTGAAGGGGTCCACGTTGGCGGGGTCCCTCCAGTCGGCGGGCGAGCCGTACACGAGCTCCGCGACCAGCGCCAGCGCCCGGATCGTCCTCGGCCCCACTCCCCTGGCGAGGACCAGGTCCCGGAAGTCGGCGGCGTCGCGCGGGACCAACGCAGCTATGCGCCTCGCCTCCTCGACGCTTATGCGGGGCCTATGGGTCCAGGGATGGTACCGGGGGACGTCGAGGAGCGTCGACTGGCCGGCCAGGGCCATGAGGTCGCGCCCAAGCGACCCGTCCCTCACGACGTCCATTATCGTTTTCCTGGCCCCCGCGCTGGCCGAGGAGGCCATGTTGAGCGCGCCGCGCCCCCTCACCCCCACTATGGCGCGGTGAGGATCGTTGAAGTAGTCGCTGGCCATGTACCAGTGGTACCTCCGGGCCATGCGCCTCGCCGGGTCCATGCCCTGCTGCACCACGGCCCACGTCCCTCGGGACGTCACGAATAGGGCGTGGTGGTACACGTCGTAGCCGTCCTGCACCAGCGCGCTGTCCACCTTGGCCACAAGCCTAGAGGCCTCTGCCAGCGCCCCCACGTCTATGTCCCAGCGCCTGCCCAGCTCGCGGAGCTGCTGGGGCACCGACAGTGCGGCCCTGCCCTTGCCACCCACCACCCGCAGCTCGAGGTCGGACCTTTCGAGGGCCTCGCGCAGCACGGCCGTAGTCACCGTGGTGGAGCCCGACGAGTCCCAGTCCATGCCGATGAGGTTGTTCAGGGCCTGGAACCAGAGGGGGCTACTGAGCCTCTCCACTATGCCCTCGGGGCCGTGCTCCTCGTGCATAACGCGCAGTACAAGGCCCGCCAACCTGACCATGCGGGCGTAGAGCCACCTGGGCACCCTGCCTCCGTGTAGGGGCAAATCGGCATACCCCGAGAACACGCGTAGAATGGCGGGGAAAAATAAAAGGGTGGCGGTTTCAGGTCACCTCCTGAAGAGGCCCAGGGTGACCCACTCGAAGATGTACGTGTCGGAGAGCGGCAGCGCAGCACCGCCGAACAGCTGATAGGACCTGTACATGGGGTCTGTCGGCACCGCGAAGAGGAGAGCGTCGAGGAACGGCCTCGTCGGGAACACTAGGACGTCTATCGGCACGGGGCCCGCAGGGACGGTGCCCAGCGCCTCATAGTCGTCGGGCACGAAGAGGCCGCCCAGCGGGATCACCCTGCTCTCCACGCCTGCGTCGAAGGGCAGGAAGAAGTTGTACGTCAACTGACGCACTAGGAACGGGTTGGTCACGAAGAGCCTCGTGGGCATAGCGCCGCCCCTAACACTCGACACGGCCACGTCTATGGGCTCCTCCACGTCGTCGCCGCCGTAGACCGCTTGGCGCACCACCAGCGTGTACACGTGCCTCGGCCCGGCCAGGTAGGGCAGGAACGCCCTCTCAGGATTCGGCCCAATCGACAGGCCTGTTGTCGACGTGAAGGCCGGCAACCAGAGCGGCGGAATGGCGTGGGCAATCGGCGCAAACACCACGTGCCTACCAGGCATCCCGGTATACGATATGGTGAAGGTGCCGCTGCCCAGATATATATGGGGGCTTACTCCCTGGCCCACGAACCTGCCCGCAAAGGCGCCCACGTCGTTCAGGACGTATATCACTAGGGAGCTGTTAGTGAAGGTCCACATCGCCGTGACGTTGAGAGCCTCCACGTTCCTCATCCTCGGCAGGGCCAGGTAGTAGAAGCGCCAGTCGCCGGACTCATAGCGCCAAGCCCAGTCAGTGGCGCCGCGGAGCACCGAGGCGTTGTACCACGGGTCGGACACGCCGTCGTTCATGTCCACGCCCCTCTGGAGGGCCAGCGGGGTAACGTACTTGACCACAGTGAACGTCAGCGGGATGAGGCTGACATACGACGCGCCGCCAACCGTGGCGTTCACCAATAGGAACCTCTCGTGGACGGTGGGGGCATAGTCCCTGCCAGCACGCACCCTCACTATGACCGTCCTATCGTCGTTGGGCCTCACCAGGAAGGAGCGGGGAGCCACCGACACGTCCGATGCAGGCACACGCTTAAACACGACCACCTCGACGGTCACGGGCACCGTGGCGCCACTCCCAAAGAGGAAGTCCACGCGCAGCAGCGGCTCTGCGCCCGGCCTAATCCTCTGGCCAACCCTGGCCACGGGCAGCTCCAACACGTTGGAGGGCCTCACATCATAGTTGTAGAACACAATCTCGTTGAGGTCGACGTCGTTCTGCCCATCATCGTCTATCCAGTCGAAGAAGCGGAGCCCAAACCACAGCTCCTCGAAGTAGTTGTTGTTCACGTCGAGGTAGGTGTAGGGGAACGAGGCCCTGAACACCACGAGGTCCCCACCTAGTATGGCCGCCTTGTCGAAGCCCAGTTGGCCCATCGTGAAGTAGTATCTGCCGGGCGTCGCTAGGCTCAGCGTGGTCCTGGCACGGTACACGGGCCTAAGCGTGTACGGCTCTATGCTTACCGTCGCGGGCATGGAGTACGGGTTCCTCACGGTCAGGCGCATGGCCCTGCCGCTGCCCGGCCTTAGACCGGGCATGTAGAGATCGGTGTAGAACGGTGGGGCCCTCATGTACGGCCTCTCAAGGGCCAAAGTGTTGCTGTACCACGTCATGAACAGCGTGGGTATGCCCAGCCCCCAGTTCCTGATCCAGGAGTCGGACATGACGCTCGCAATGCCCGCCCTGGCCGCGTCGACCGAATAATACATAAGCGGGCCCTTCACGTTGGTCCAACCGGCCAGTCCGAGGGTCAGATTGACGGCCCTATACGCGTTGACGAGGCCGTGCCCGGCGGTGAAGGGCGTATAGCCATTGTCCACCGCCGAACTGGTCAGTATGGCCTTCACGGTCCACGGATTGACAGTGGCAGGGTCAATACCGTTACGCCTAAACGCGTCGAGGACCAGTGCGGCTACCCCCGAAGTCAGAGGAGTGGCGTACGAAGTGCCGCCAAATATAGTCACATACTCGCCTACGGGGGCCGCTGTGAGGCCAAACGCGCCTATGTTGGCCACGTCCGGCTTGTTGTAACCGGGAGCGGTGGGTCCTCTGAGGGACCAGGGTATCATGTCACCGTATCTAAATATTGGGGCGTATGCACCTAAAGCATACCACCAGAAGTGGCCCGAGGTTGCAGCGCCCGTCGTGATGGCGCCGAAGGCCGCGCCGGGCGACGTGATCGTGCCAAAGCCGTACCCGCCGTTGCCGCCCGCATGGACCACCACTATGCCGGGATAGGCCGGGTCAAGGAAGCCCGGCTGGACGAGCCCATTCACGAACATCGACATCACATCGTACGCGATGCCGTAGGGAAAGAGTTGGAAGTAGGATATGCCCCAACTGTTACTTATTATGTGCGTCCTCTTCTTGCCGGTATAGAGCACATCGCCGTCCTCGTCCACGTCGAACCCAGCTGCCCACAGCATGCCTATCTCCGTGTTGCCCACCCAGAGCGCCTTGACGCCCACCACCTTGGCGCCAACCGCCACTCCGGGAAGGCCAGTCAAGGTGCCGCGCCCAGCTATGGCCGAAGCCACCGCGGTGCCATGACCATTGAAATCGTAGAATATGGAGAGGTACCGGCCGTTTAGGTCCCAGCCCCTGTATATGCGCGGCACGCCGAACCAACCAGCTATGTCGTAGAAGAACCCGCCTACTACGCTTAGGCTGTAGTCGGGTATGCCGTCGGCGGGCGGTATGTCGTACGTGGCTATCCTGTTGCCGTAGTACGATATCTCGGCGTCATCCGTGAAGTCGCAGTTCTGGTTGAAGTCTATGCGCAGCCTGTCATACACGCCGGGCGTAGTTGGGTCATACATGAGAATGCCCAGGTCGCTTCCGATCACCGAGAAAGGAACGCCGAGGAGGAAGGTGACGCCAAACCTGTAGACGCCCGACGCCGATGGTATCCCGGCCACGTTATAGGTGATGCAGCCGGTGAAGAAGCTTGAGGGCACAGTGACCGTGAAAGGTATTAGTATGGTTACCAGCTGTTCGTCTATTTGGCCTCCCACCGGCGTGACCGGCACCATGAGGACGACGTGCGATTCATCTGCGTCCAGGACAAGGGGCTCCACGTAGGCGACGTCGGTCTTGGGCACCGCGCCTGGGTTGCCGAATAGGTCGGTGTACAGTACGTGCGTGGCGTTTTCAGACACCATGTCAACCACAAGCTCATTTCCATTGTTTAGGCCTATGACGTAGGCGAGGGTGGGGGCTATGTCGGGATGGCCGTAGTCGACGCCCGTGTCCACGTCGGCTACCAGTATGCCGGTGCCGTTCACGCCCATAGTCTCCACGGGAGGAACATTCAGCACTACATCGCGTATAAAGAAGTTGTTCGGCTCCTTAACGGAAGTTATGTTGATTTCACGGGGATACACCAGCGCGGGGGTTGGTATCGACTTGACGGCTACTATGTCCACAGGGCCCAGAGAGAGCACCTCCTCCAGCCCGCTCCTATTTACCTTGACGAGTATCAGCCCCTCCCTCAACTCGCCGACGAGTGGGGTACCGCGAGCAGGCTCGGCCACGCCCTTGAGCATGCCCATAACGGTCTCCGCGCTTATGCCTGGCTTGGGCTTTAACAGCACCACGAAGCTTTCCTCCTCCGTTTCCAACGCCTTGGCCGGCGATGCGTATGCGGGAAGGCCTAATGCGAGTAGTATTATCAGCAATGGTAGAACTATGGGCCTGATCATAGGCCTTTCACCAGTCGTCATTATAAATTTTACCCTAATGTTAGTTCACAGTTACAGTGGTCCTAAACGTGGACGTGTGTTGCACGAGTACCGTTATGGTGTTGGGCAGGTACGCCTCGAGGTAGAAGGGCAGGTAGGGCACGTCGAAGTAGCTCACCGCGGCGTCCAGGGGCGAGACGTCCACGACGGAGATGTCGTCGATCCTGCTCCCAGTCACGTTGAACAGGGCCTTGGCCGCTCCGTAGACCGACACGTAGGGGACCCCGCCTATCCCCTCATTACTAATGTAGAAGTCGGCCTGCACGTCGCTCTCCACGCCCACGATTCCCGTGCCCCTACCCACCACCGCAAGCACTATGTACGTATCGCTGTACGGGGCCGCCTCCAGCCGCGCCCTCCCGGTCACGTAGGGCACCACGTATATGTAGGAAAAGTTGAGCGACCAGCCGTCCAACTCGAAGCTCGTGGTGGGGCCATACGTGAGGATCTCGGCGCCCATGTCCACGAACAGTAGGGAACGCACCTCCACGTCTATCCTTATGGTCCCTATATGGGTCACGTTGTGTGGGCCGTCGGAGGGGGCGTCCACGCGGACTTCTTCGAGCCCCGTGACTGTTACCCCTACGCGCGCGGTGGGGAATATGAAGAGGGGGGCCGTGCCCATCCTCGCCGCCTCGACGAGTATGTCGGTCCGGTTCACCACAACGCTGTCGGCCAGGAGCGGAGTCCCGTTGACCAGCGCTACGTAGCCCTCGGCGGGGCGCACCGCCACTACGTCCCCTGGCAGGTAGAAGGGCTTTGCTGGCTCCACGCTTACTAGGTCGGGGCTGGCCACGGTGATGTAGACCTTCCTGGCGAAGGCCAGGCGCAGGGTTACGTTGCTTTCAATCGTGATGGTCCCGTTGAGGGGAAGGTAGCGGGGGGTCTCCAGGGGCACCAACACGGCGGTGGAGTTGAGCGTAAGCCTAACAGTGGAGTTGCCCCTGCCCGGGACTATCCTCACGGTTCCCCCCTCTACTGTGGCCGTGAAGTTGACGTTTGCCGATACGTGCACCGCTATGCCTGCGGCCCTGATGAACGTCACCTCGAGGGTCGTGTCGCCGCCGATGCACAGTTCGTCGGGGGGCTCCGCCTCGGTGCCGTTCAGCCTCACCTGCGCGAGGCGCCAGCCAGCCTGCGGCTTGTAGCCTAGGCCGAAGCATTGGCCTTGAAGTACCCCGCCCGAAAGGTCGCTGCCGTTCACAGTCACGTTGCCCATGCCCCTGACAAGGACCTCGAGCCTGGGCGGCCTAACAAACACCGCCCTGATGGTCGTGTTGCCCACCAGCGCCAACGTGTCGGGCGGCGCCGGCGCCTCGGTGCCGTTTATGTACACGTTGCGGAGGCGCCACCCGGGCGCGGCCTCGTAGGACAACGCGAATAGCGCGCCCGCAACCTCGGCGCCGTTGGGCACGGCGGTTCCGTTTACCCTCACGGTGCCGTTGCCCACCACGAAAACTGTTAGGCTTGGGTAGACCCGGCTCACCAGTATGGTCACGTTACGCGTCAGCGTGATGTTGAGGGATCTGGTCCCGTTGATGCGCGTGTACGCGTCGAGGGCCCTCACACGCACCGCGCTGTTCGGCACGTAGTAGTCGCGGCGCGGCTCGATCGAGTAGTTGCCGTCGCCTACCACGCTTACCCTTACTATGGGAAGCCTCACCAGTATCGTGTTGTTCCTGTAAGTGTATGTACCGTTGACAATTATCTTGGGGGCGGAGCCGAGCGTCACCACGTGGCGAGTTGACCCCTCGTAGTCCGGCGTGATCACGACCGTGTCCCCATCTACCGTTATCGTGGTGGGAATGTTCGTTATTATCGTGTAGGCGATCTCCCTGGGCCTTTCGGGGCTTGCCCGCGGCGTAGTTTCGGCGGGCCTGGACGGGGCCGGGCTCGTCTCGGTTGGGGTTGCAGGGGCGTCCGTGTCGTTTACATATACTATTACCGTCGTGGTGGTCCGCTCGGCCTCGGCCCGGGGCGACGCAGGTAGTGTCACCGCCAACACCGCTATAAGCACCAAAACGGCCGCTAGGGCCGCCAAAAGGGCCTTGCCCAGAAGCGACACACTGCCTATCCCGGGGAAGTATATGTCCTTTACTGTGCCCGGGCGATGTCCAGGTATATGCGGCGCAGCGCGCGTTCGGTCAGGGCCCTGAGGGCCCTCCTCCTGTACTCGGACGTGGCCCTGAGGTCCGTTGGGGGGTCCACGGACCTGGAGACCGCCGCGGCGATCCTTTCGGCCAGCTCTGGGCCCAGCCTCTCGCCGAGGGCCACCTCCTCGACGTCCCGCGGCCTGTGCGGGGTGGGGCCCACGCCGGTCAGGCCTATGCCCATGTTGTCCACATGGCCGCGCTCGTCCACCGACACGTGGACGGCCACGCCCACTATGGCGAAGTCGGTGGCTATCCTGGCCACCTTGCCGTACGCGGCCCCGTACCTGCCCCTGAGCTTGGGCACGCGCACGGCCGCCACCAGCTCCCCCGGCCTAAGCGAGGTGGTGTACGCGTCCACGAAGAATTCGCCGGCGGGCACGGTCCTCGTGCCCGACTTGCCCGCCACGACGATCTCGGCGCCTAGGGCCGCCATGGCGGCGGGGTAGTCGGCGGACGGGTCGGCGTGGGCCAGCGACCCGCCGATGGTGCCCATGTTCCTGACCTGCGTGTCGCCTATATGGGCCGCGGCCTCGGAGACCAGGGGGTTCCACCGCCTCAGGAGGGGCGACTCCGCCACCTCGCTGTGGGTGGTGAGGGCGCCTATCTCCACGTAATCGCCGCCGTCCCTGACATATGAGAGCTCGCCCTTGAGCGGGCCGAGGTACACGAGGGCGCTCGGCGCCGCGATCCTCAGCTTCATCATGGGTATGAGGCTCTGGCCGCCGGCAAGCGGCTTGGCGTCCTCGCCCAGCGCCTCGAGGGCCTCGATGGCCTCGCGCAGGGATGTGGGTACGTGCAGCTGGAAGTTGCGGGGGTAGAGGCTCATCCGTACATTTCCCGCGCCGCCTTTAGCGCCGCCCTCACTACACCCACGTAGCCCGTGCACCTGCACAGGTTGCCCTCTATGGCCCTCCTCACCTCGTCCTCGCTTGGGACTCGCCGGGCCTTGTTAAGATAATAGTAGAGCGTCATGACCATGCCGGACGTGCAGTACCCGCACTGGAGGCCGTGCTCCTCGGCTAGGGCCCTCTGCAGTGGGTGCAGGCCGCCCTCGGATATGCCCTCCAGGGTGACCACCTCGGCGTTGTCGGCCATGAAGGCGAATACCGTGCAGGACTTGACGGCCTTCCCGTCGAGGAGGACCGTGCAGGCCCCGCAGTTCGTCGTGTCGCACCCTATCCTCACGCTTCTCAGCCCAATATAGTCGCGGAGGTAGTGGGCCAGGAGCAGGCGGGGCTCCACGTCGTGCTCATAATGGGCGCCGTTTACCCTAACCCTAATGGCCACCATGGCCGGGCAGGGCGCGACCCATTTAAGCTTTGTCCAACATGCCGCGGAGATTGCCTATGACGTCGTTGACTATGCGCTCCACCGCCCCCCGCACCAGCGACTGGCCGAGCGAGCCTAGCAGCCCCCTTATGTCGGCCTCGAAGCGCCAGCGCACCGTCGACCCGCCGTCTGCCCCAAGCACCCTGAAGGATATTGAGAACGTGGCGGTGCTCTGCACTCCCGTCATGGTGCCGCTGACCTCCGCGGCCCTTTCCTCCGGCCGGCTGGCCACGGAGAACCTTATCGTGACGGTGCCCTTCAGGTGGCCCACGCCCACACGCGCCTTGGCGGTGTACCGGTCGCCCTCGCGCGCTATGTCGGACACGTCCGGGAACGCCCGTCCGACCTTCAACGGGTCCACCAGCACCTCGTACACCGTGTCGGGGCCCGCCCCCACGGAGAACTCCCCCTCAAACGACAGCCTCATGCCTGCCGCACCGCGCGTCCAGCTCGCCTTTAAGCGCGCTTTCCAGGAGGGGGTACGGGTCCTTGACCCTCATAAGCGGCGCGCCGGTGCCCCCGCGAAGGAACATGACCACCTCGGCCATGATGCTGAGCGCCACCTCCTCCGGGGTCCGGGAACCGATGTCGAGGCCCACCGGCGTGTGGAGTCTCTCCTTTATAAGCTCGAGGGGTAGGCCCCTCCTCACCAGCTCGGCGATAATGGCCGCGGCCCTCTGCCTGCTCGCCATAAGCCCAACGAAGGGCGCGCCGCCGGCCAACGCCCTGTACACGACCTCCACGTCGGTCTCAGCCCCCCCTTCGTTGGCAACTATGAAGACCTTGCCGCCGGCCAGCTCGCCTATCCTCTCCACCTCCGTTATCGTGACCGCCCCGTCCGCCCGTTCCCCTATCACCGCGACGTTGTAGCCCAGGAGCTCCGCCAGTCCCAGGAGGGCCCTCAGCAGGGGGCCCCGACTGGACACGACTATGTAGGGGGCGGGGCGGATGGGCTCGGCGCGTATGCGCATGCCGGCCAACGCCACCTCCACGGCCCTCCCAGTCGAGAGGGCCTCGGCGGCGGCCTCAACGGCCTCCCCGGGGAGGTCCGGGGGAATCGGCGACCCCTCGACGACAATCCCATAGGCCTTTGAGTCCCCCCTGTCCACTGTGACTAGCGCCAGGGGGCGGTCCCTATTCTCCCCTATGAGTCTAAGCACCTCGCACCCCACGCCCTTGGGCCGTCCCCAATTTAAAAGTGTGGGCCCGTCTACGCGGCCCAAACAGATATAACTCGTGTTGTGGGGTGGTGGCATGGCAGGGATCTTCAAGGCGTACGACATAAGGGGCGTGTACGGACGCGACCTCACGCCGCAGGTGGTGAGGAGGCTGGGCTACTCCTTCGCCGGGTTCTACGGACGCGACTTCCTCATTGGGATAGACACGAGGACGCACTCGTTGGACCTCTACCGTTACCTGGCCGACGGGGCTCTGAGGGCCGTCTCCGTCCACTTCCTGGGCAACGTGACGACCCCCATGGCCCACTACGCGGCCAAGGCCCTGGACATGCCCACCCTCATGGTGACGGCCAGCCACAACCCCCCCGAGTACAACGGGGTCAAGCCCATGCATCCCGGGGGGATGGACCTAGAGAAGCACGAGCTGGAGGAGGTGGAGCGCATGTTCAACGCAACGGCGGACGTGCCGGAGCGCTACGTGGGCTTCGCGTACGCCGTGGACGTGCTGGGGAGGTACGCTGACTACCTGTCGTCGAAGTTCGGCGACCTTAGGGGCATGCGGATAGGCTTCGACCCGGCGAACGGTGCCGGGACCGTGCTGTACAGGCCCCTCAGGGAGGCGCTGGGCATGGACGTGTGGGGGATAAACGTGGAGCCGGACGGGCGCTTCCCCTCCCATCCCCCAGACCCGGAGAAGCCGGAGAACCTGGCCCAGCTGAGGGAACACGTCGTGGCCAACGGGCTAAGGGCCGGCCTGGCCCTCGACGGGGACGGGGACCGCATAGGCATAGTGACGGCCACTGGCAGGGTATTTAGGCCGGAGCACATGGTGCTGGTCCTCCTCGAGGAGTATGCCGGGCCAGGCGACATCATCGTGCTTGACATCACCCAGCCCCTGTACCTAGAGCGGGTCGCGGCCGAGAGGGGGGTCAAGGTGGTCAGGCAGAGGGTGGGGCACAGCTTCCAGAAGCCCACAGCGGTGAGGCACAACGCGGTCTTCTGGGCCGAGTACAGCGGCCACATAGGGTTCCGGGACAACAGCTACTTCGACGACGGGATATTCGCGGGGCTCCGCATACTCCAGCTCACCGAGGCCCGGGGCACCGGCCTCGACGAGTACCTGGCCAGGGCCCCCCAGGTGTTCCAGGAAAGGATCGACGTGAGGGTGGACGATCAGGCCGCTGTGATGGGGAGGGTGGCCAGGGAGGCGGAGAGGCTGGGAGAGGAGGTGCTTACCATTGACGGGGTGGACATGAGGTTCCGCCGGGGCCGCGTGTTGATACGGCCGAGCAACACGGAGCCCCTCATAAGGATCAAGGTTGAGTCCGAAACCAAGGAGGGGTTCGAGGAGTTGAGGTCCCTGGCGCTTAGGCTGGTAAAGGGCGGCTAGTCCGCCTCCTCGACGACGGGGCCGCCGCCGTACAGGACCTTGCTCGGCTTCTGTTGCACCGCGAAGCCGAGCAGCATGGACATGGGGTATAGGCACGCCTCCTCCACGCACCTCCCGTCCCGCCACCCGAGGTGCCTCGCCAGGTCCTCGGCGCCGGGCAGAACAAGGCTGCGGAGCCTGTCGGCATCGTCGTGGGTGACCCTAAGCTCAAGGATCGCGTCTGGGTCCCTCAGCCCGAGGCGGGACCTCATGTAGTCCACGAGCCCCTTCAGCGTACCGCCATCGCATGGGCACGCCACCTGCTCCTTCGCCTCCCTGAAAGTGAGGGAGGCCCAGAACGGCACGTCGGCCACGTTCGGCTCCACGTATATGCCGCTTCCCTGTAGCCCCACGTCCATACGCACGGACAGGTTGTGCTGTGTGGGCGCGTCCACCACTAGGCGCGCCTTGAACTCGCCGAGCGCCTTCTCGTACCTGGCCGAATCCACGAGCCCCTCCCTAAGCGCCACGTGCAGCGCGGCCAGCCGGGCCTGCTCCACGATTAGGTGTTCATACAGTGCCCCATACGCCTCGCCGACCACGTACACGTAGCCGCGCTCCGTGAGCCCCTGCCAATGCCGCCTCACAGTGAAGCCGCCCGCCTCCGGGGCATATGTGAGCCTCAGCCCCATGCGCCTCAGCACGTAGGCGCGTGGGACCCTCACCGAGCTCACAACCATGTCGGCCCTCACCACGCGCCTCTCCACGCCCTGCTTCCCCCTATTTATGGCCACCTGGAGGCCCGGTCCCTCTATCCTAACGCTGTACATGACCTCGATGCCCAGCTTCTCCAACAGGTGGCCGTGCTTGGAGTAGTACTTGTGGTCCCTCAGGTACATGGAGTTGTCCATGACGACCACCTCGGCTCCCCTCCGCGCCAAAGCAATGGCGGTCCTCAGCCCCCAGTGCGTGGTGCCCCACACGACTATCCTCCTCCCACCAACGTCACCACTCCTCAGCGCCTCCTCGGCGCCCAACTGCCTAACCTTGCCGTTACCGATAAAGACCAGGTGGGCGTCGAAGGCGCCCCCACCGTAAATAACATACTTGAAATTGGCGTCCACGGGCCCCCCATCGGTCACGATGGAGCGGCCGTCGAAGTGCCCCCTCACATAGTTGTCAATGCTGTACCTGGACAAAAGGGACTTTGGGTCCGACCCGTCGTAGAGAGGCCCCTCATCCACCAGATGCCCGCCAAGCGGCCCATCGGACACCAGCAGGGCGTCGAGGCCCAGCGACCTCAGCTCCGCGTACGCCGCCAGGCCGCCGATGCCCCCACCAACGACCAGCACGTCCATGGGAGCGCCGCCATGAGAATATTTAGGTGTTCCCTCGGGACCCACAGGGGGCCCCAGCGCGGAAACGCGTGTTTCCTCGCGTTTATTACTTTATTGCAGATTACGTAACCCCATGATGAGACTAGTATTGCTAATACTGGTCCTCGGCCTGGCACTGGCAACCTGGTCAGATATAGCTGTAATACAAGTACAGGTAAAGACAGGAGAAGTGGACATGGATGTTTGGGGGGCCAGGATTTTGGGTGAGTATATTGGCGGTTTTCCGGAGCCCCTTGACCTGGCCAAATGCAGGGTGGAGCTGTATGGCGGAACCGCCACGCTCGTCATCAGAGGCGCATATAAGGGCTATAAATGCAAGGCCCAGCTGATGATTTCCAGCACAGGCAATATACCCGCAGAGCCGCTTACTACAAGTAATACCCTAAGCCTTGGAGGCGCGAGATGCGCGGTGTTCGCGACGTCGCGGGGAACCTACACCGTTACGTGTACGGTCCTCACAGAGAGGAACAACGCTATGTATAGGGGAACCCTCGGAATAGAGTATGGCACCTATACAGGCACATGGAGGGAAACACTATATGTACGCGTAAATATAAGGACAGGCATAATAGATGCCTGTACACCGGAATTCTGGCTAGCTAGACCGGATCTTTGGGCATTACCCGCCAACGCCACACTGCTTATCAACGGACTCAACATGACGCTGTACGATGCGCTGAATGACGAAGACAGAAAACACGTGGCAGCGGCAATACTTAACGCTGCCCACCCCAACATAACGTATCCCCCACAATTATTGGACCTAGTTTTAAGGAGGCCGCACCTGGCCGCTATGTATAACGATCAGGGCTGCCCACCGGCTAGTAGCATAGGCGGGTAATCGCGAAAAAGGTCCCTAAGAAATCCATATTCATCGCCCAATGTATATATCTTCATCCTCGGGGAAACATGAAAGCTCCTCACTATGTTCTTTGCCGATAGTTCTTCTAAGTATTTGTATAAGTTCTTTGGGCTCATACCCACAGTACGCGCCAACTCTCTCAACCCAAGTCCCTCTCGCTGTGACAATGCCACAACTATCCTGAAGTTAATGTCGTTACGCAAGAGTAATTTTGTAAGGGAGAAAAATCTATCTAAGAGTTCGCACTTCTCCATGAATTAGATATTTCTAAAATGGGAAAAAAATATTACCCAACGAATGTGTGTTAAAGTAAACACCTCAACCAGGGAAATGAGTGAAAGTTCTTGGAAACGGTTGTTCCGTTGGGTTTATCCTAGGGGACGTATGTCAATGGCATGAACAAGACGATCTCGGCGTTGGCCGCGCTAGCCCTCCTAGTAGCGGTCGGCGCAGCCTACGCACTGTGGGCAGACGTACTAAAAGTAAAGGTAGAAGTCAACAC
>JALWZH010000096.1 GCA_027002815.1 Thermoproteales archaeon
GGGGTTCCCCGCGCGTGTTGGGGGGCCGCGGAGGGGTGCCGTAGGGCGCCTGTCCCCGCCGTGCTTGGGGGCCCGGGATTAGGTTGCTGTGGCCTGTCCGCGTGTTGGGTGGTTCGGCGCCTGGTTAGGCGCGCTCTGCGTTGTCCCCCGCCGTTGTTGGGCGGTGTGTCGGTGCGTGGGGTAGCGGGGTGATTGGGTCGGCGTGTTTCCGTGGTTGGGGTCTGTGCCTGGTGGGGGGTGTTTAGTGGGTTTTCATGGCCTGTGCTAGGGATTTGGCTAGGGCTTTTATGTAGTCGTTCCAGCTTAGGAGTCCCTTCTCGCTGAGTATTTTCTTTGCGGCGGTGCTCGACGCGTCTCTGAAGGCTTCCGCCAGTATTTTTTCAGTGCCTTGACTGCGAGTTCGTGTGCGTGTGCTGGGGTGGTCATGTTCCTCGGGTACATGACGGCGAGTTCGCCCTCAACTCGTAGTACCTCCTGAGCGTCTCCCTGTTTATGGCCTTCTTGGGGCCGTGTATGCTCCAGATTGTCTGTGGCTTATCATGGGGTATGGGCTTCACCTGAGCTTAAGGGAAGCTTGCAAGAAATATTGACTTATATAGTATTTATAATAAAGCTTAAAAATAAGAAAGATTGGACCCTCTCATGATGTTTGGGTCTCTGGTTAGGCCGTCTGCGTTGTCGAGGGAGGGGTCTGGGAAGGCCCTTTCCAGTGGTTGGGCGGTCAACTTTGCTGTGGGGTGTACGCATGGCTGTGTGTTCTGCTATGCGCGCCGTATCGCCGAGCAGTTGAATCCCTACGGCCTGCCCGAGTCGGCCTTCGCGGGGGGCTGGGGCGGCTACCTCCACGTGCCGGACAACCTGGGCAGGCTCGTGGAGTCTACGCCGTGGGGCAGGTGGCGGGGCGAGGTCCTCCTCATGTCCTCCACGCATGACCCTTACCTGCCGCGGCTGTACTTCCCCCACCGGTGGCCCCGGCGGATACTCCTCGCGGCGCTGCCCCGCGGCGTCGGGTTCACCGTGCTGACGCGCTCGCCGCTGGCCCTCCAGGACCTGGACGTATTCGCGCGGTACAGGGGGCAGGTCACCCTCATGTACTCGGTGCCCACCCTGGACTGGGCCCTCACGAGGCTCACGGAGCCGGGCGCCCCGCCGCCGGGGGCACGCCTGGCCGCGCTGCGGAGGGCTAAGGAAGCGGGCGTGAGGACGGGCGTCGTGGTTGCCCCGATCATCGTGGTGGGGGGCTGGGAGGAGCGGCTGCGCCGCCTATTCGAGGTGCTGGCCGAGCTCGGGCCCGACGTGGTGTACGGCGAGGTGCTGCACAGCCGCGGCTCCAACGTCACGCTGCTCAGGAAGCTCGGCCTGTCCCCCCGCCTGGGCCCCAGGGCAGACGCCGAGACGGGCCGGTACTTCGAAAAGCTGCTGGCTGAGCACGGCCTAAAGGGCGAGTACTGGTACGAGTGGTCACATAAATTTCGTTAGGCCTGGACCTGTGAACAAGTTGTATAGGGCCTCCTCATCTAGTTCTTCTATGTATTTCCTGTACTCTTTGAATGGTCTGGTCCATGGATGGTCTCCCCGATACTTTTTCCTTAAGATGAGCATTAAGTGGTAGTGCCAGTCAAAGGAGCTTCCAAACACGCTCGCGTGGTACACCGTATATCCTCTGCCCTCTATATTGTTTTTGTAGAGCTCAAAGAGTTTTTCTCCTACGCCCTCGCTGTAATTGCAGAGGCTCCTCCAGTTGGAGTTCCCAAAAAAGTCGTCGAAAGCGCCGCCGTCTTTGCACTGATGCGGCAACTGTCTCCTCAGCGCGGCACACATATAGTTGAATATGATGTCCGCGTTAAGTGAAAGTATTTTCTGCATAGTGCTCCATTTGATCTCGGCGCCGAATGGGTCAATGACGACGAGCCAGTGCGCACAGCCGAACTTTCCGAGTTCATCTAGGTCGATAGTGTTGATATCACTATAATACTTTCTTTCACTTGGAATATGCACATTGTCTTCGATCCTTTTATGCAATCTTTGCAGAAATAATCTTTTCTTATTATCGATCTCGTAGAAAATAGCCGCATCAAAATGTTGTGGAGCCTTCTTTTTTACAGTACCCAGCTTCTTTAGGCCGTAGGCAGGCATTATCAGGCCTATGACCCCTGTACCAAACACGGGCCACTCCTTCCCCTTTTGGTCTTTTCCAATATATATGCCTGCACCGGCAGTGGCGTCAAGATAACAAATCTTGCCGTTCTTGTTATATTTTTTAAAGCTCTTTATTGCATTAGCATATGTACCCACGTATACCGCTATGAGCGTATATTTGAGAATTGGGTAGATATGGTTTTCGACCTCCACAATGCCTCTCGCCTCTTTCCTAATTTCAGGCCACTTTTCCCCAAAGAATCTCTCTGGGTTAAGTACATCATAGTAGTGTCTTTTTAACCTCACACTTATGTCCTGCTTAGGCCGGCCCATCTAAAAAAGTTTGTATATTAATATAAAAGCCTTTGCTAAGAGGAACTAGTCACCTACACTAACAACATAAGTACAAAGGAGCGCTAGCCTCAGATATGGTAGAAAAGGGAGACGCTGTTCCGCCACGTATTTGTTTATCTCCATGATTGTGGCGGCAGTTTTATAATAGTCTTTGGCAATGTTAAGTTTTGGGCAATCAATACGTCCGACGTGACTGAATGTTGTCCCGGGAACGGGCATCGTTGACCGTGTGGCTGTGTGGGCGTGGTGGGGACAGGGTGGGCCCAACGGTGGGCCTGTGGGCTGACCGCCGGGGTTCCTTTCAGCATATGAGCCTCGGCGCGCCCGTCGAACTCGCCTCGGCTGGACGTGGCTTCCACGGGGCCCAGCAATCCTCGTGTAGTTCGGTCGGCCATTGTGTTTCCCGGCCTGTACGGTTCTCGGCGTCTGTCCCGCGCGTCGATCCTCCCGGTGGGGTCTCGCGGTGGCGTGGGTATCCCGCCCCCCTCCCCGCGTCACGTCGGCCTCTGGGGGTAGGCGGGCTAAGTGGCTGGTAGGGCCCCCTACCCGCGTTTGGCTCATCTACTGTTGTCCTCGTGTTCTCGGCGGGCGCGGCCCTGTGGGGGCGTGACTTGGAGTGGGCTTCAGGGCTGTGCGGCTTGTTCGACTATTTTCTCGACGTCTTCTATGTACTTCTTTACCTTGTCTATTTCTTTGGCCAGTAGTTCCTTGTCTATTATGCCTTCGTAGAATGTTAGGCCGTGTAGGTTCCTTTCCCTTGCCGAGTACCTGTCTGCTAGCCCCAGCCTTTTGACCTCCTCGTGCCTGTCCTCCATTTCGTACAGTTTTCTCCTCCTTTCCCAGTGGCTTGCCGGCGTTGTGCCGAGGTGTTTGAATAGCAGCGCGTTGGCGGCCTGCACCACGGCGTTCCACAGCTTCTCGGCGCCGTCCCTGACCATGTACGCGTCGCCCTTCTCCACGCCCTCCCTAACCTCGGCGGCCCCCCTCCTGTAGAACTCCCAGGCATCCTCAATGTAGAGCCTGGCCCTATCCACATGGCCACCCACAGAGAGCCTTAAAAACCCATCGACGGGGCTTGCGTAGTGGCGGGTCCCATTTACGGGGCCTTGCCCCAGCCCCGCGGCGGGCCTGGCAGGCGGAAATCACCGCAGTGCCCTCCTCACGGCCTCCCTGTGTAGGGGCGTCTGCCACGCGTAATAACGGCCAATGCCGAGTTCGGGGTCACGTTCCGGTGGGGGCACGTCCACCCAGGCGTCGGGGTCCCTCCTCTTCAGCCTCACGACCAGGTTTCTCCCTACCAGTTTCTCGACCAGTGCCCCTGCCTCCCCGTACCTCTCCATCAGCGTGTCGGGGTCCTCCAGCGCCCGTGCCAGTATGCCCCTCTCCCTGCCCGCCAGGCTAACCACCAGCTCTGTGAGCCCCTTATCCTCGACCATGTCCTCGACCAGCCTTCCAGCCGCCCACCCCACCCTGTACAGTCTTTCGAGGGTCTCCGGGTTACCGCCTGTCCATCTCCAGGCCTCGTCTAGGGGAGGCTTTGGGCCTGGCAAAAGGTCGTAGAGCTGTTGGAATCCTTCCCTAGGCATGTTCCACATGGCCCGTATCTCGGCCCACCTATGCCTACCCACCCTCTCCCTCGTGACGCCTTCGCTGCTCGCCACAATCACCACGATCTTCTCATACCTCGCGGGCGGGTATTCTATCAGGTTTAGGAGGGCCTTCACGTACTGCTCCGCCTTGTCCACCCCAACCGCCTGGAAAACGTCGTCCATCAGCACGGCTATCCTCGGCCTCGAGAGGCTCCTCATTATGTGGCCAGCGACACTGATGGCCACGTCCACGATACGGGCGTACGGCTCTGGGAACCTCCTGAGCACGTCCAGCACAATGTCCCTAACCGACGGCGTGTACTGTAGGGCCTCGCCCACGCGCTCGGCCAGCGGGTCCACGTACACCACGTGGTACCCACGGTCCTCCAACACGGCCCGGGCCTGCCTGAGGAGGGCCGTCTTCCCGCAGCCCTCGGGGCCGTACATCACGAGGGGCCACCAGGTCCCCCCCTCCGCCAGCTCGACGAGCTGCCGCAGCGCCGCTTCACGGTCCACGAACTCCACCTCACGGCCGGCGAAAGGCGTCTTGACGCGTGTCGTCACGTGGCTAGGCTTCACCGGTATTATGTGCCTTTTGGCTTGAAGTAGCGGCGCGTTAATAGGGGGTAGCTGACTGGGCACGTTGGGGCAATGTATTGGTAAGGCGCTGTGCGCGGTCTATGCGTCGATGTTCGTAGGGTCAACGTGGGTGTAGTGATGGGGAGCGCTGTCACCTGCAGTTATCCTGTCGGCAGTGTCACCTTGGGGGGTCTGTACGTTGGAGTGGTGGTGCTACGCGTTCCTAGTGGTCGGCGGTGTCGCCTTGCGTCGGTGGGCCCCCGCGGTGGGTTTAGCGGAATGGTTTTAATGGGTGTTGTGGGTATGGGCGTGATCGGCAGCATATACATC
>JALWZH010000097.1 GCA_027002815.1 Thermoproteales archaeon
TGTCGGGCGGCCCAAAGACAGACGCGGCTGTCAGGGGCATCGCCATGCTGAAGAGGCCGGTCCTGGACTGGTCGCTGCTCGATCATATACCTTTGAACTGTGTCAAGGCATCCATGGACTCGAGCGACGGGTTGGCTGACGTGCTGTGGGCGATGGTCGGGCGTGACACGGACATAATAGTGCGCGGGCTGCCCACGCCCAGCGACGTGGGGCCTATAGACGAGGACGCCGTCTTCAACGGGGGCGAGGAATACGTGCCTGTGCTGGCGGTCAGCCCCACCTGTGTGGGGTACCTGAGGGAAGTGGGGCTGGTGGACTTCGCTGATGTTGTCGAGGGCGGGGGGACGGTATATTATAATGGCCGTGCGCTACCCTACAGGGGCTGGAAGTATTTCGGAGGCGCATCCCATCACCCTCCACGCTACTCCAGGTAGATCCCGTTCTTTTCGAGCCTCTTGATTATGGATTCCTGTTCGTCCTCGGGGAAATACCTCACCGCCCTCTTCATGTACTCCCTGTCAATGGTGATGCCGGACAACACGTCGGATATGCGCCACGCAACGTCGCTTATGAACTCCTCGTCCTCCTTGGCCGCCGCCCTGGCCTTGAGCAGGAGGAGGTCCTCCAGCCTAATGCTGGGTATCTCCGTTCCGTCGAGTTTCAGAATCACAGCGTTGTCGAGTATCTGGGGGGGCACATATATGTCCAGGATGTTCTCAAGGAGGTCCACTCTGACCACATGATCGCCTATTACCAATTCGTAGAACACGGTGCCGTGCGTCGTGGTGCCTATGTCCCAGTCGTTTTCCCGCGCTATCTCCTCGAAGAGCTCGTAGTCCATGACGGTGCTGAAGTTCCTTATGAAGAGGTCGAGGTCACGTGGGTCCAGGTCTATGTTGTACAGGAGGGGGAGCACCGCGCTCCCGATGAGGACGAAGTCCACGTCGCGGCGCCGCAGCGCCCTGGAGACCGAGACAAGCGCGGACTTGTAGTGGTCCATGTGCTGGGGGAGGCGCCTGTATATATACATCACACCTTGTCCACGGGTAAGGCCCTGCGCGCCCCCACGGGAACCCAGGGCGGCCGTTGCCGACCGTTTGGGAGGGAGGGCTAGGCTTTAAAAGGACAGTCATGTCACCCACTGATGAGCGTGTCGGTCAGGTTTCACTACCTTCACGCGGAGAGGATAGGCGATCCGCCCCCCGGAACACAGATGCAGTTGAACGTCCAGATAAACGTGGACACGGCTAGGTACACCAAGAGGCACGACTCCGTGGAGGCCCCATTCACTGTCGCCGTGTCCACTACGCCTGCCGTGATAACCGTCACTGTCAGGGGGGTCCTATCTATAAGCGGCAACGTGGATAGGGTCGAGGAGTCGTTCAGGAAGGGCATGGTACCCCCAGAGATCTCGGCGGTCATCTTCCAGATGGGCCTCTTCGAGGCAGCCCTCCTCACAAGGGAGCTGGGCCTCCCACCCCCCATGCCGGTTCCCGAGCAGAGGCAGAAGGGCGGGGGAGGACCGATATATGCTTGAGGCAACTGGTTTGACCTGACTGGGCAAACCCAACTGCTATGTAACTTCCGCTGTAGGCTGGGGCATGTGGGCGCTGTTCGCATTGCTGTCGCTGGTGCCGCTGCTGTTGGCCGCGCCGGGCTGGGTCAAGGCGGGCGTATGCCTCTCCGAGAACGGCGTGGACGGCGACGTCTACTATGGCGCTACCCTCACGGTTAGCGAGGTCGAGGGAGACGCTATAGTGCTGGACGTGGTGTACGTGGAGGTCCGCAACGGCGGAACCAAGGAGCCTAGAAAGTTGAGGGTGACGATAAACGGCGATGGTACGGATGGCGAGGGGCGCATATACCCCTTCGTTTTCCTCCCCACGCCCTACAGGGACAAGGCCAGGCCCGTCAAGTTCGAGGGCATCAACGCGACCTTCTACCTATACATCGAGAGGGCCGACGACGTGACGTTCCTGGCCATTTTCGGCCCCAACGAGGAGTACCTGGCACATGTGATCGTCAGCCCCAATAGGCTCCTAGCGTCGGCACAGGTCTGGAATAACATTGAGGGGGGATGGTATTCCAGGGGCGGCGTGCCGCGCTTCCTCGCCGAGCGCTTCATAGGCGGCGACGTGGGCAGCCGCATCCCAGAGCTTCCCGACGAACCAATTGTTCCATGCGGCGAGGAAGGCGGGGAGGAAAAGGCCGAGGAAGGCGGCGCCGGGAGGGACGTGGAGACCGCGACTCGCACGGAGGCGCGGGCCGAGCCGCCGCGGGACGGGGACAAGAAGGTGGCGCCTCCCCCAGTGACGACCACGGTCATACTGACGCGTACGAGGACGGTGACCGTGAGGGCATCCCCCACCATCGTCACGGAGACGGTCACACGCACCGTCACGCGCACGGTAGGAATGGAAGGGACGCCGCGGGACGGGGACGGCGCAGACGATGACACGAGGCTCCTTATAGGCGGACTCATAGCGGCCGTCGCGGTGATGGGGATAGCCATATCTAGGAGGGGGAGACGCGTCGCTCCGCCCCACGCAGCTCGCTGGGCGCCCCCAGTGGCCGTCCATAGATGCCCGTCGTGCGGGTACCCGCTGGCCGGCACCGAGTCGGTTTGCCCCAACTGTGGGTACAGGCTGCGCTAGGCCGTACTGACCTGCGGGGTCAAACCCACCCTTTTAATGGCCGGGTCCGTCCCCTGGACATGTCCGCGGTAAAGGCGCTGAAGATGTTGGTGGGGGTGAAGCCCGAGGTGCCGAGGCCCTCGGACGCCGTGTACAGGGAGGTCCACGTGGGGCGCGGCCTCTCGACGGCGCTGGCGGTCATAGGCGCCGTCATCGTGCTGGCCGCCGTCACGGCGGCGGCCGTCCTGGCCTCCCCCACCTTCTCGAGTCCCATGGACCTAGTACAGTTCGTGATAAGCGGTGAGAGGGCCCATTTCGCTCTTGCATTCCTAGCCGCAGTGGTGCCCCCCCTCCTCCTATTGGCGTGGATACTCCGCACGGACAAGTACGAGCCGGAGCCCAAGAGGATCGTGTTGCTGGCCTACGCCATCGGCGCCGTTGTGGGCTTGGCGGCGGCCCCCATGGTGATATACGGCAAGGGCTCGGCATACTGGCCGTTGCTGGCCCCCATCATACTTGGGTCCCTCCTCGTGGGCAGCCTGTCCATTTTCGCTACGTCGAAGTACGGCAACGAGGTGAACGACCACGTGGACGGGTTCGTGTACGGCGCATCGCTTGGGGCGGGGCTCTCCCTTATATATGCCGTGGTCAGCTTCCTCGACGCACAGATCGACCCCCTCGCAAACATAGTCCTGCTGGACCTCCCGGCCAGCGGGCTTGTCGCGTCTTCCGTGTTCTGGTCCATAATATTCATTATGACTGGGGGCCTCGCGGGCTTTTGGCTTGGCTACGAGAGGACGCTTGACGGGGAGATAAGTGGCAGGGACGCCGTGCCCGCGCTCCTCGTGGCCGTTATACTGCTGTACGTGGCGTACGCGGCGGCCAGCGTGGGCGGGCCAATCGACATGGCGGTGCGCGGGGCTCTCTCCCTCTACTTAATCGCCATATCGAGGAAACTCCTAATTGAGGCCCTTAAGGACGAGGTGGCGTGGGGATACGCCAGGGGCATGGCCCCCAGGGAGTGATGCCCCGTAGCGCCGCGCCGGGCGTACCCACCAGAGCGGCCATTCGCTTAGGCGGGGGAGGCCCATGTATGTGCCTCCTGTTGCTGCTGGCATTGCCCCTCCTAGCGGGCGCGTCGATGCTTGACCCCCTTAAGATAGAGGCCAACTATACGCTTCACGTGGTCTTCATAGGCGTCGATCCTCGGGAAGCAAGCGGCTACGAGCAGTACGTGAGCAGGGAGCTTACTCCCACATATATTACCGTTGAAGGTACCGCCGCTCCGTTGCCATACACCTTCAGGGTCTCGCTTGAGGAGCACACGGCAGATGGGGGCCTCAGGTCGTACGCTGGGGAACTCATTAAAAGGCATTCAACGGGCCTGGCCGACCTGCTTGCGGGTTCCGAGGCCCAGAACGAGGCGGCGCCCCTGCCCTTCAGCCCGGCGCAGTACAGGCGGGCCCTCGAGGAACGGAACATCGACCCTGCCAAGGTCCTGGCAGTGGATGCCGCCGAGTTCCTCCAGCGCCTCACCGCGTACGTCTACGGCGGGTATCCGGAGCTGGCCTATAAAAACGTGCTCTTCGTGTTGTGCGGCGAGGCGCTGGTGGGCAGGCCAGTGTCGTACTACGTCAGGGCCTCCTCCATAGACACCGGAGCCACGGCATACGATGTGGGCCTAGTGTTCTACGGGGGCGGCTGGTGGGGGAGGACCCTGATGGTGGACGTGTGCACGGTGCCCCATCCCCTCCAAGCGTATAGGGCGACGCTTAACGACGTGCCCATAGCGGAGACCTGGAAGGATACGGGCGACAAGAGCAGGATGTTGGGGACCTACGTGGACCTAGCCCTGAGATTCGCCTTTATTAGGGGCAACGTGTACAAGCCGAAGTTCGCGGACAACATCCTCATAGAAATATGGATAGTTGACCTGTCGGACAGCGGCCTCACGTACAGGCAACTTCAAAGCCTATTCAACGGCGAGGCGTTTATATCGGCGCTCAAGACCCTGTACCCATACGCGTACTTCGCGGTACACTTCTACCTTCTCGAGGGCAGGCCCGACTGGGAAAACCTGAGGCGCAAGCTTAGGGGGGCCGTGTCCGACGCCGGCGACCGCGTTACGATAGACATGGCCAGGGCCTACCTGACCATACGTGAGTCGGGCATCGTCGAGCGGCCGCCCAACGTGTTCGTGGTTCCAGTATTCGTGTTGGTGACTGAGAAGCCCTCCCTGCTGGGAGGAGTGGCGGCCGGCGTCGCCCTACCGGAGATGTATCCCAGCGAGGAGGGGGAGCCGTGGGGCGTCCTGATAGCCACCGAGTGGGACAGGCTTAGGAGAATCGGGTTGACGTACGTGGCCATACACGAGGTGGGGCACGTGCTGGGCCTGCACCACCCGTTCATAACAAGCCACGTGGACAACGGGATTGCGAAGACCATCGCGTTCAATGCCCTCGAGACGCCCATGTCATACGGCAACGCGTGGGGGCCGGCGTTCTCCCTCCGGGAGATATTCTACGGCGTGTACGCCATCCGCACGTACTTCTCGATATTCGACCTAGACTCGATAGATAGGGGGGTCATAGCCGACCTGCTCCTCAAGGCCAAGCGAAACGTTGGGCAGTTGTACGAGATGGGCCTGGCCGACTATTTCAGGGACGGGCTCAGCGACATAGAGTTCTACTATGAGTCCGCAATAGCCCTGTTCAGACAGCAGATATACTTCGACAGGCTCAAATTCAGGGGCCTAGGGGCCCAATTCGCCTCGGCGTTCGACTACGCGTATGCCGCGTACGTGGAGTCCAGGCGCCTGCTGGCCGCGGCCAGGAGCCTCGAGCCGCTCCTCAGGAGGTACAACGACTATGTAAGGGAGCTGGAGGCGCTTAGGGAGGAGGGGGCAAGCCTGAGGCGCGCCGTGGAGGAGCTGCAGGGGGAGAACTCGAGGCTGAGGGAGCTCGTGGAGCGGGTCGGCCGGGACGCGGAGCTGTACAGGTACGGCATGGGGGCCGCCCTTGCGATAGCCGTGGCGCTGGTCCTCCGCGGGCGGCTCAGAACGTCCTGGAGAGCTCCGCAAGGGGGTGCCCAATACAGTGCAACTTGAACTCCTTGTAGTACCCGAACGGCGCCTTCCTCACGTCAAGCCCGATCCTTTCCCTGGCCAATGCGTACAGCCTGTTGAACAGGTCGCGCGCGACTGTGAGGGGGGCAAGCCTGTTGGACAGGTGTGCGTATGGGTAGAGGAGCACCGCCCCGGCCGAGACGCGGCTGGCCACGTCGGCCATATCCTCTACGGCCCGGGCCAGCTTCACGTCGTCGTCGCCTTCCTCGACCGCGACAAATACAACCAGCACGTTTTCCAGCGCCATCTCGGGGACGTAGTCCTCGTCCCTGACCCTTGTGGCGGGCTGCCTGACCCTGTACTCGAAGGTGTACGAGTGGACGTACAGGACCCTCATGGCGCCCATGGCGCCCCACATTAAAAACGTGGTGGTCACAGCCTGTAGAGGTACAGCCGGTGCCCCCGCAGGGGACCGCCAACCTCGATGGTCGCCAGGGGGCTTAGCCCGGGCACCTCGAAGTCGTGGCTCACCACCCTCACGTTGGTCACCCCCAGCCTACGCCAATGTTCGAGGAGCCTCCCATTGGAGTCGGGCAACAGGTAGAGCGTGATGACCGTGGCCAGCCTATAGTCGAAGCGGTACATGTCCCCATACACTACGTAGGCCCTTGAAAGCCCCCTACGCCTAATCTCCTCGACGCAGCGCACGACCAACGCGTCATCTATTTCTATCCCTATGCCCACAGCGCCGTACTTCTCCGCGGCCATGATGGGGACCCGACAGTCGCCCGCCCCGGGATCCACGACCACGTCTCCCTCACCCACATCCGCTAGGCGTAGCATCACGTCGACCACGGCCTCCGGCGTCGGGACAAAGGGGGGCCTTGGGCCTGCCATGCGTCAGAGCATCGCGAAAATATCCGCGTTTGCCCCGGCGTGGTGGCCGTACACAGCGATGAGTCAGCCCACTTGCAGGGGGAGGCACTTGATGAGGCGCACGACCAGCTTCACGTCGTCGGCTGTGACGGTCTTCCGCCCAGCGTGTTTGGCGGCGTCCACGCTTTTCTGGGCGATCTCATAGGCCACGGACTCTACTATGTCCCGGAGCAGCTCCACCGCGTCCTCGCTGACGCGTTCAGCGCCCGCCCTATGCATGATCCTGTCCAGCGGAGCCAGCGGAATCTCCGGCACAACACCCCCCACCCCACACTTTATATTTCTTGAGCCACCGATAAATACGGCGTTCAGGACAGGTACCCTGGGCCCAACAAGCGACAGGGACGCGGCCCCCCTCAAGGACATTATTGGAAAGGCCGAATAGCAACTACATTAGTGGTGCTGTTGAGGGCTGGCCCAGCGTGGCTGCCTCCGCGTCGGCCCTCCTTTTCGGGGGACATACATTGGAAGGGGTGTCCCGCGAATAGTCGCGCTACTCCAGTAGGTGCGGTATGTCTCCGTGGGACTTCTCGGCCTGTTCCATGAGTATGCTGTACGCGCCCAGCCTGGTGCGGAATATGTAGAATATCTTGCCGCAGTTGTTGCACGACGCGGCGTAGACGCTGTTTTCCCTGCCCCTATGCCTCAGGCCAACCGACCGCCAGTCCGGCATGTTGCAGTACGGGCACACTATCATGGCCATGCATGGTTTTACGGTAAATAAGGATTTGGGCGACAACTATTTATCCAGGTGCAGGGTGACCCCTGTGATGAGCCGATGGCTGCACAGATGTGGTGATGCGTGCCTTGGCGGGTACTGACGCGCAAAGGGGCGGACATGGCGCTTGAAGCGGTGACCCTACTGCTTGCCCTCCTCGCGGGCATCTCCGTGATGCGCGAGTGGGCGTTCTGGAGGGCGGACGGGACTGGCGGCGACCCGCCGTGCCGCCGGATAGCGGTTATCGTGCCTCTCAGGGGCCTGGCGTACCAGGTAGAGCGCAATCTGGAGGCCATAAGGGGGCAGGACATCCCCGCCGACTATGTCTTCGTGGTCGATGACGCCGAAGATCCAGCGTACCCATTGGCGCAGAAGTACGGCAGGGTGATCATTGCGGGCAGGGGGGAAGGGCCAGGAAAGAGTAGGGCCCTGGCCGCCGCGCTCAGGGAGGTGAAGGCGGACTGTATAGTGTTTGCGGACGACGACATACGGCCAAGGCCAGACTGGCTCCGCCAGCTCGTGTCGCGCCTGTCCCACTGCGCTGCATCCACCACATACCGGTGGTACGTGGGGAGGGGGCTCCACGGGGTGATCAGGGCCGCCATAAGCAACATGGGGTTCGCCGCCATGCAGAACAGGCACTCGGCCTTCCTCTGGGGAGGCTCCACCGCGTTGAGACGCGAGGTGGTGGACGCCACGAGGCTCTGGGAATGGCTGGGCAACTATCTCAGCGACGACTACGCGACGCTAAGGGCAGTGAGAATGGTGGGCGGGCAGATATGCTTCGTGAGGGAGGCCATAACCCCCACGGAGGACGTGGGCGGCATCTGGGACGCGGTCAGATGGGGCGTTAGGCAGGTGGCCATGGTCAAGTGGCATGCGCCGAGGGGCTGGGCCATGGGTCTGGCCATATATACCGCGTCCTTCCTCTTCGGCCTCGCCGTGCCCGTTGCCGGCCTCGCCCTGGGACGCCTCTCCATGTCGGTGGGCCTCGCCATACCCCTCCTGGCCCTGGCCAAGGACGCGGTCAGGGCGAGCGGCATCCGCAGGAGGGCAGGCATAGAGGTCCCCCTTAAGACGGTGCTGGCCACGTGGCTCGTGGGGCTTGTGGTTGTGCCCCTCACAGTGATTCTGTCCGCCTTCGCCCGCTGCGTCGAGTGGCGCGGAGCCCACTACTGCGGGCCAACGCGACGTGTATAGGAACCACCAGCACAGCACCGACCGCATGAACGCCGCGACGTAGGCTACGCCGCACGTCCCTTCAACTCGTCAACAAACTTCCTGCCCTCCGCAGTAAGCATCACCACATCGCCCTCCACGTCCTTCAGATCCACGTAACGGCTCAACGTGCCCGTGGGGTCCACACCGTTGCACCGGAACCCGTGTAGGTCCAGGGCAAGCTCGGTAAGCAGGCCACACTGCCGTACTCGGGCGATAGGAGCCTGGCGATCCTCTTCATGAGGGACGTAGGCATAAGGGCAATTACGAGGTCCACCCTCTCCACCCTTCTCCGCCCCTTTGTCCTCACAACGCCCCCTGAACTCGCCGGCCAACAGGCCCCTCCACGCAGCCGCTGCAGCGGCCAACGCCGCCTCCCACGCCTGGAAGGCCTTCCCCCGCGGCATTCCAGTGCAATCCAAAGTAGCGCAGTACTTAGGTGGAACAATAGTCCTGACAAGGAAGCGCACATATTGGACAGCTCTCCAGGGCAGTCCCCAGTATACGCTGTTCCAATCAGCGGACTACGCGCTTAACTATTTATGTATAAGCAATATCCCTATCTAGACCCATGAGGATCGCGATAATCCTGTCCGTGGCGCTGTTCGCGGCCATGTCCCTAGTCTCGGCCAACATGTCGAGCCTAGTGGACGAGTTCTTTAACCTCACGGTGGCGCTGGAACGGTTCCCGCCCACCTACGTGCTGAACGTGGAGGGCTGCGAGGTCTACGTGTACGTGGCCAACTTCACCCTAAGAAACTCGCCCCTCACATCGCACGCCTACTGGAAGACCTCACGGTTCAACTCTTCGTCAGGCCTACTGGGCCCCAACGAAACTGAGAGGCTCGTGGACATGTTGCTGGGCATGTTAGGGCCGGAAGTTGAGGTCGTGGTGAATGTGGCGTGGAGGGCGGGCGCAAACGACGCGGGGGCGAACGCCACGGGTATACCGGTCCTGCAACGGTTCAAGCGTGTAAACGTGAGGGCTGGGGACGTCGGGGAGCTCCTTAGGGAGGTCGGGAAGGCGGTGGGGATGGAGACGTACCTAGACGAGAAGAGCTTCCTAAAGGCGCTGGCGGGCAGCAGGGCGGGCGAGGGGGCCGCCATGATATCCATAATTAACTGGAGGGGGAGGGACCTGTGGGTGAGGCTTACCCAGTTCGTGGCGGGCAGCACCACGATGGATGTAAAGACCTCCAACCTGTCGAAGGCGCTTGCACTGCTTGGTGACGTGAAGAGGGGGCTGGGCCCCCCTTACGATGAGGTGAGGGTGAGGCTGTGGTATGGGCCGTACCTGCTTGGATCCCTCAACGAGACGCTTGCCGAGGCGCTTAGGAACGCCGCTATCCGGCTTGAAAGGGAGATGGGCACGGTTAAGGTGTACAAGGACAGGTTCAACAGGACTAGGGCGGTTGAGGGGGTCATAGACATATTTCTAGGGGATGTGGGGCCCCTCTACCTCATCTTCCCCTACCCCAACGGCACTCCGCCCGACAGGGCCACGGCCGAGGAGGTTGTGAGGAGGTACATCGAGCTGTCCGGTTTCTGTAGGTCCCCCATGGTGGCCGAGTTCTGGCCGAAGACGGGCGCCGTGTTCCTCCGCGGGGAGGCCCCCCTCCCTTGGCACTACATGGCGGTCGCGATAGCCGCTGCTGCCGCCGCAGCCATACTCGCGAAGAAGCGGCGAGGGTAACTGGCCGTTTCCGGGAACCGCGGCGCTATGGAGCGACGACGTCTTTGTAGCTTATCTGGTTGCCTCCTCGATGACGCGGTTGCCCGTGCGTTATCTTTTTGTAGGAACCTATATAGGCTTCTCCCTCAGCACTTTGCCTCTATTGGTGGCCTACCGGGGCTTCGTGGCCCTGTCGAGCTCCTCGAAGTCGACGAGGCCCTCCACATCGCCTTCCCTGGCCACCACCATGTAGTGCCTTTTCCTGTGCCCAACGTCCACCCTCTGCGATGTCGCTACCAGCCTGTCCAGGTCCCGCCTTGACGCCTTCCCCCATTTGACCTCGGCGAACAGCGCGTCGTCGTCGCCCACGGCCAGCACGTCTATCTGGGCGTCCCTGTGCCACCACTGTCCCACGTACCTGGGCCTAAACGGCAGCTTTAGCGTTCCCCTGGCGATCAGCTGCCTTACCAGCTCCTCGAGGACGAGGCCGAAGTGCTGGCGCAGCCTCTCTTCCTC
The DNA here is from genome assembly GCA_027002815.1 of Thermoproteales archaeon. Lineage (GTDB taxonomy): Archaea > Thermoproteota > Thermoprotei > Thermoproteales > Thermoproteaceae > WANN01. The sequence continues at coordinate 10,758 of JALWZH010000097.1, forward strand.
CCTGCGGAGGACCTCCTCGGCGAGGCCCAGCTCCAGCTCCGCCCTGTTGGGGAGCACGAACTTTAGCCAGAACCACATGTAGTTGTCCGCCACCTGGTAGACCCCCTTCCTCCTTTGGCCGTAGGGCACCACGTGCCTCACGAGGCCAAGGCCCTCCAACACGGACAGGTACTTGGCTAGGTTGGACTTGTCGTACCCTGTGGCCCCAGCCAGCTTTCCAAGCGAGTTGTAGCCTAGGGACAGGTACTTGAGGATCGTCAGGTATGTGGAGGGCTCCCTCAATTCCTCCCTCAGCAGGAAGTACCCCTCGTCGAACAGCAGCGACCCCTTGGCGAAGACCACGTCCCTAATGTTCTCCTCGGGGGTCCTGCCGTCGTCCAGCTCCTTCACGTATAGGGGCACGCCGCCGGCCACTGCCCACGCCTTGACGGCGTCCTCGAAGCCGTACCTCGGCAGCAGTTCCCTGACGCTCCTGAAGTCTAGGGGTTCCACCCTCCAGCTCCCGGTCCTCCGGCCATACAGCGGCGATTTGACTCCGAGGACCTCCGTCTCGATTACCGAGACAGTGGAACCGCACAGCACGATGAAGGAACCCTTCCTGGAGAGCCACTCGTCCCAGGCGTACTGTAGCTCGGACACCACGCCGCGGTCCAGCTCCACTAGGTACCCGAACTCGTCCACGACGAGGCACGGCCTGTCCAGTTCCTCGGCCACAAACTGTAGGAGCTCGCGCAACGTGGAGACCTCAAGCCTCTCGAAGTACCTTCGCCCAGTCACCTCAGCGATCCTCTTCCTCAGGACCGCCAGGTTGTCCCTAATGGAGGTCCTCGTAGCGAGAAAGTACACGCAGGGCTTCCCAGCGATGAAGCGCCGCAGCAGCTCTGTCTTGCCCACGCGCCTCCTACCATACAACACGATCAGGTGAGGCTTGCCCTCCTCATATCTCCTGTTCAAGTATTCCAGCTCTATCTCCCTGTCCACAAATTCAGGTTTCACAAGTATAATACTTTAGATACAAAAATCTTGTCGCAGAAAGATTACCACCGGAAAAACGCCCCACACGTGAAGCCGCAGAACGCACAGCGGTCTATCCGCAGACCCAACACGCTGCTTGTACGCTGATCGGCCGCGCAACATTTGCGGCCAGGCCTCCACCTGGGTCGAAGTATGCGGTCCCCTACACGCGACCCACAAGCTTGATAATGGTAGATTCCTGTTAGCCGTTTAACCGTCCAATCTAAGACAAGTGGGGCGGGCTTACGCCCCTACACGGGGGCGCATCCCCAACCCCCATCCAGCTCGGCGGGCTTACGCCCCTACACGGGGGCGCATCCCCAACCTCACCGCCGTGTCTCTTTGCAGTCGGGATTAAAATTTTTGCTGGAAATTGGCCGTGCGTAGGGTCTTCTATGCTGATGAAAGCGGCACGGGTAAAGGGCCCTGTAACTGTCTTGTGATCGGCGGCGTCCTCATCGAGGTAAGTGGTAGCTATATGTATGGCGGTATCGAATTGCTTCAGAGCATTAAAAAGCGTTTTGATGTCAAAGGGGAGGTGAAGTGGCGATTGTTGAAGCGACGCGGCCTAGGCGAGGCTGTTTTCCGGGAAGTATCGTCCAGGTTCCCTGTGGAATATGTCAAGATACACGTGGGCGAGGGCGACGTGGAAAGGGCGTTCCTGGCATTGCTGAGAAGGGTCAAGGCCGACCTCTACGTAGTGGACAAGGGTCTCATCGACACAAGGCTGTTCAGCGGGGTAGTGGAACGACCGTCGCATAAGGTACCGGGCATCCAGCTCGCTGACATTGTGGCCGGCCACTTCGCCGACCAGCTGTGCCGACCTCAACGCTTTGCTCCCGACCTCTAATCTGACGATGGATCAACATTTTCTTTAATATACTTTAAAATGAGATACGTAAAAGTAAAGCTGGCGCCGCCCAGAACAATTGCCGAGAAAACATTTCTAGTTCTCGAGTAGGCTATTGGGGCAGTTACAGCGCTGATAATAAATGAGGTAAGTATATGCCAGGCGTCATAGACCAGGTGTCCTATAGGGTCCTTAAGGGGGTTGACCTTGTCAAAATGGACTTTGCACTCGTCGGAGCCCCATGGACAAACTGCGTGCCCCCTTCCAGGAGGGGGCTCACGGTAATGATCGGCAAAGGGCCGTTCCCCCACATGCCTAACCCATTTCCGTTCAATGATGTTGCGGCGCACCTTCATACAAATATCACATGTGTTTCTCTCATTTAAAATTTATTCAATAAAAAATACCATATTTTTTGGTGCAAAGCCTAATCCCTTTATCCAGCCCCTTTCGACTAGCAGCATGTAGCGTAGCGAGTAAGCTTGACGCATTCTTGCAACATCCGCTGATCGACCCTCAAGTGTACGTTAACGCCGTGGACGAAAAGCTTGTGCCCTATTGGCGGCATACCCTTGCCTGGGATACAGTACATCTGGTTTGACTTCCAGGATGTGCCGTTCGAGAGTCTAGAGTATATATAAAAAGGAGGGCCGGGGAACCTCCATGGAGTACCTTGGCGTAGAGGTCATAGCTTCCCTATGCAATGGGCGCGAGGTCAGGGGAAGGGTCGTTGAAGAGGACGGGTCTAAACTGGTCATAGAGGCTGGCGGTATTAGGGTTGTCGTATTTAAGCAGGCCCTTGCGGCACTCTTCCTCCCGGGGCCCACGCGGAAGCCCGAACAAGAATACATATAGCAACGGATTTATAGGCGTAGTCCCACGTGGCATGGCCATGAGGATGGAAGATTATGGGCTGGTCCTAAAGGAGGAGCCCGCCCGTGGGGGGAGGCGGACCCTCGAAATATTTTACGGCCCCCAACACCCGTCGAGCGGCCACATGAGGATAATACTGGAGGTGGACGGCGATATAATTGTCGGCATACAGCCGGACCCAGGCTATGTCCACAGGACCATGGAGAAGCTGGGCGAGACCCGCATATACGTCCACAATATACCGCTCTTCGAAAGGATGTCCCTGCCGGACGCCATCAACGTGACGTGGGCCTACGTGATGGCCGTGGAGAGACTGCTGGACCTGGACGTGTCGCCGAGGGCCGAATACCTGAGGACCATATTTGCCGAGCTCTCGCGCATCAGCACGCACCTGTACGACCTCGGCCTCCACGCCATCATGATTGGGAGCTCCACGGGCTTCATGTGGGCCTACGGCCTAAGGGAGCTCCTGGTGGACCTATGGGCGGTCTCCACCGGCTCCCGCACCACCCCCTCGACCATAGTGCCGGGGGGGTTCAGGTTCGCCCCTCCCAAGGCCTTCTACGAGAAGGTCCTCGGCTACCTGGACTTCCTGGAGAGGAAGCTGGACGAGCTTGTGAGGCTGGTGATAAAGAACCCGGTGGGCTACAGCAGGCTTAAGGATGTGGGATACGTGAGCAGGGACGAGGCGGCTAAGCTGGGCGCCACGGGGCCAGGGGCCCGCGGGTCGGGTATAGATTACGACATGCGGAGGGACCTCCGCTACGGCGTGTACGACCAGGTGGAGTGGAACGTGGTGGTGGAGGATGGGGGCGACTCGCTTGCCAGGACCATGGTACGTATCGGGGAAATGAGGGAAAGCGCGCGCATAATTAGGCAGGCCATAAAGGATATTCCCGAGGGGGCATTGGCTGGCCACAAGATGCTTGAGAGGATACCGCCGAACTTGAGGCCCCGGGCGACGGACGACCAGGTGAGGTTCACCCAGTACCTCACCATGAGGGTCCCCCCTGGCGAGGCACACGGCATGACGGAGGGAGGGCGCGGCCGCTACTTCTTCCACGTGGTGTCGGACGACAGCCTAAAGCCGTACAGGGTTAGGATAAGCACGCCCAGCTGGCAGAACCTCAGGGCCTTCATGAGGGCGTGCCTCGGCTCGAGGCTCATGGACCTCCCCGCCATATACGGCTCGTTCGGCTACTTCCCCCCCGAGGCCGACAGGTAGCCAAACACATAATTAACCCTGCTCGGATATATCCCATGGAACAGGAGGGACTCAGGGATGTGCGCGCTGGCATTCTCTTTCTCATGGTAAGCGCGTTAATGGCCTTCGCCGCGCCGCTTCTAGGCATGGGAACCATGATGGCCATGGGCTTTATGGCCCCGCCCATGATGGCGGTCTTCGCCCCCGGCATCCTGATGGGGATGGCGGTGCTTTTCCTGGCGTCCGCCATAGTGGCCCTGCTCGGGCTCTTCGTAAAGATGAGGAGGGGGCTACACGTGCTCTCACAGGTCGATGGCAGGTTCGGCGCGTCCTATACGGGCACCACGTTGATGGGCGTCGGCATCGCGCTGATAATAATAGGGCTGGTCTTCCTGGCCGCCGCCATGATGGCGTGGATGGGCGGGCTCCCGCCCCCCGGCATGATGTCGCCGTTCATGGGCGTCATGGTGCTGTTCTTCATCGGAGGCATCCTTGCGTTTATAGGGTATATACTCGCGTTCGTTGTGCTGGCCTTTCGCCTACACGACAAGTACAGGGACGGGACGTTTCTGGCCGCCGCGATACTCTACATTGTCGACCTAGTCCTATGGCTCTTCGGAATCGGCGGCCTCCTCTCCTTTGTGGGCCACCTACTCATGTACATGGCCCTAGGCAGGGCCTCAGCGGCGGCCCCAACCGGCTGAGCCTCCCCACGCGCAGTTACCCCACCGTGTTGGGCTATGCATATAAAGGACCGTGAAATACGCAGCACGGTGTGGAGGGCTGTCGGGACGACCGAGCAGTGACGTGCACCTGGAGGGCCGAACGCTGTTCCCGTCAGGGCTGGTAGGCCAAACCTCTTGGGGGTGGCCAGTAGAATTCAGAGCACGCCTCGTTGGGCCGCTGCAACCACGTCGCTTGGGCCTATGCGCATGGTTCGACGCTTCGCCATGGCGCCGAGGGCCCAGTAGTAGGCGGGCAACTGGTACGCGTACAGGGCGCCTATCCAGGGCTCCCCTGGGAGGGCCGTCAGCTTGCGGGCGCCGGCCACGGGGACCAACACGTTGCCGTCGAGTAGGGGACCGAGCCTCAGCGGGGTCTCCGAGACGAGCTCGTCGGGGCTGGGGGAGCCTATGCGGCGCAGCACGTCGGCCGTGCTGTCCAGGCCCATGGCGGACTTCTCCTCCACTATGGCCGCCTGTACCTTGGGCACGACCTCCTCCGAGAGCCAGGCCTCGACGTCCCACCCATGGTCCAGGGCCAGCTCCCTGAGGGCCCTCGCGTTCCCCCCAAGGAGCCTCCAGAGGAGCTCCCCGTCCACCCGCGGCGCCCCAGCATCGACGAGCAGTTCCAGGAAGGCTTCCCGGGGCAGGTTCCACAGGAGCGACACGTGTAGCCC
>JALWZH010000098.1 GCA_027002815.1 Thermoproteales archaeon
GTCAATAATAGTTAAAAAATTTAGGAATTTATAGGTTTATGGTTAAAGTCGATATTTGTAAATATATATTTATTTGTTTCTTTCTAATAGTATCACTACCGCTATTAATCCTTTTGATACTAAAATTACCGTGTTTAGATATATTATCTAAATATTTATCTATTCCATATATCTATACAATTATGATAGTAATATGGTATTTTATTTTTTACAGACTTTGGCTCAATAGATTTCGTAGTTCTAATATCAATAACATTTTCAAACCTCTTTATTTTAATTGCTTTGTCCAAGGCTTTACTTTCATTTCTCTAGGTTTTACAATCACTGTGAACACACTCATCGGTTACTTATTATATTATAACAATTTATTAATATTTAATGAATTCAATCAATTTATGAATTTCTATGCACAAATCGGGATAAATTCAGTTATAGTAGGTTTAACACTAGTTACTGCCTCGAAACATGAGTGCCATTGTGATAGATAAATGATAAAAATAAAAATTTCTTTAAATATTTTATAAATATAATCTTTTAATAATAAATAAATATAAAATGTTATTTATGCTTAAGACTTATCCATCTTGATTGACACATTACAAATTCAAGAATGAGAGGCAATAAAGGGACTATGAGACACATACTATGTATAATGACCCCAGTTTTCTTATCCTAAGGAATATAGCGAGAAGACTTGTGTAAATCCTTGTACTGTATTTCTTCCATTTACCACTGCTATCATGAGGACGGCCAAGTCCTCGGCCTTCAGCCCCGGTTAAGCTTGTCCACAATGAGGCTGAGGGGCTTGCCCAGGGCTACTCCCAAAAGCGACTTCACGATCGGAGTGGCAACGATCGATAAAAGCCTTATGTCTACCCCCTCATTGATGGTGTTCGGGCCGCATTGACCTACTGCCCCCGTTGTTGGGACCTCTCCACGAGGCTCCTGGCTACTTCCAGCATGACGGTTGCCGCATCTGCGTATTTTAACAGTTCGGCGAGCCTGCCCCTCCTCAGCTTTACCTTGCCCAGGGCGAGCGCCGGCACGGGTTTGAGCCTGCCCTCGAATATGGCGATCCACGTCGAGAGCTCGGCCTCGAAGACGTAGCGCGCCTCGACGCCCTGTAGGGACCCCTCATCTAGAAGTTCGGCGTCAAGGCACCTCCCCCTTGACAGCCTCAGCCTGGCCGCGCCCCTGGACCCAACGCCCAGCTCCCTGGGAACTCCCGTGGCCACTAGCAGCACGTCCCCCTCCCAGTCAGACGCGGCCCTTCTATACTCGTCCGACGCGTTTAGTGCCTCGCATAGGCGTGCAGCCCACAGCGGCGACAGGAAGTCGAGCATCAACGCTCCGTCGGGACCCGGCGGGACAATGAGAGCGGCGCGGCCACGTAGAGCGCCGAAACGGCGGCACCTATGGCGCCAGGCACGTGTAGGCCCATGGAGAGGCTCGGCGGCACGTACGCTATGGAGAGCGCCACGTAGGGCGCCGCGTGCCAGGGGGCCGCGGGTCCCCTGTCCATGCGGCCGTACAGCGTGGTCATGGCTAGGGCCGTCAACGCCCACCCGAGGAAGTTCGTGTAGGGGACCCCATAGAACTCGCCGCTTTCCCATATCCACAGCCCAGCACTGGACAGGGCCGGATCGGCGGACATGTTCCACAGCACTGCGTTGGCCGCGCCTAGCAGTATGGCGGCCCTGCCCCGCGCTATGGTCAGCGCGGCCAGGTACGACGCGTAGGTCACCGCGAACCACAGCACGGGGATTACCGCTGGCACCCCCATTATCTTGGGCCTCAGCATCTCGCCGTACGTGTAGTGGCCGAAGGGCACGCCGGTGTTCACCCCGATGGCCTCCACTGCGAAGCCCACCGCACCTGCCGATGCGAGGGCCAGTAGCGAGCGGGCCCCTATGCGTCTAGCCGCCGCATAGAGGCACGCGGCTATCAGCAGGGCTGACGACGCAGCGTGGAGCGGGGGAGGCAGGAGCCCCATGTATATCAGCCATTGCGTCACGGCGTACAGCAGGGAAAGCGCCAGTACCACGTACATGTAGGGACAGGCACGGGCATTTTTATGTGTCTGTGGGGCGCTGTCTGCGGGCCCGCGCGGGCCCTAGCCCAGGGCTAGCTGTAGGTACTGGTACTGCCTAGTGGCCTCGCACAGCCATACGATTGCCCTCCACACGTCGCTGCCCCGCCTCACCACGGCCGCCGCATCGTCCCCCCTCAGCGCCACGTGGGTGCCTGATACGGCCAGAGTCAGGCCGTCGCCGTGTGGGGGCGGTAGGAGGCCCAACGCCTTTTCGGCCCCCCTGTCAGAACAGTGCCCCTTACCGCCCACCGCATAACAGTCGAACCTGTATCGGGAAGCCACGTCGGCGATCATCGCCACCTCGTCCCAGTGCTCTGCGAGGACATCCGCGGGATCAAGCCCATCGGGGCTGCGGCCCATGAGCATGGCCAGCGCCACGCCGTCCACAAGCCTCACGGTTAGGCTGTGCACGTCCGCGCCAACACGTATCTCCCTGACGCCGCTCCACGATTCCATGACCCCCCTCACCACGTCCACTATGCCTGCAACATGTAGGTCCCTCAATGGCGCCGTGCGCGGATACGCGTATATCGGCATCCCGTCGCCGCCCAGCAACACGAGGGACCATACGCCGTGCCGCTGTAGGGGCCCGGCCAGCGTGAGGACGGCTCTCTCTATGGCGGCCAACTCGGCAAGCCCCTCCACAAGTGGGCTCGGCTCGGCGCCGGCGGGCGACACGACGCCGATCCGCTCAAGGGCACGCGTCAAGTCGTCCAGATAGGTCACAGTGTCCCCCCCACGCACCTCGACGCGGTCACCGGACACATACACGAGGTACTCCGGGGCAGCGGCGTCCTCCGCGCGTGTCGTTACTGTTGGGAGGGCCCTACGCACCTCGCCCCCCCTGTCCAGGTACAGTTTGAAGGCGTGGTCCCCATGCAGTGCGACCACCTCTCTCAGCCCGCCCACGTCTACGCCCCCCTCGGCCCTCACCTCCACTGGGGAACCGCATATGGGGCACCTAAGGTGCACGTCCGATGTTCCCTACACCAATAAATCGTTTTGTATCGGTTTTGGCCGTGGTGCGGCCTCACTGGCCGAGGTTCTCAAGTATTATGTTGAGTATCCTTTCCGGGTCCTCCCTTATTAGGGACAGCTGGTACGTCCTTTCGACCGAGAGTTCCCTTCCGAGTTCCTCTAGGTCAAGCGACACGCCCACCTCCTCCGACACGTCTAGCTTGTTCCCTATGAGGATGGCGCGCCTGTACTTGGGCGCCCCAATGCCGTCCAACGCCCTTTTCAGCTCCAGCAGCTCCCTCGCGGTTAGCGGGTCCGACATGTCGAACATGTAGATGACTAGGTCCAGGGGGAAGTCCCATAGGGGGACCACCCGCTCCACTATTTCGTGTACCTTCTGGCCGGGCACATCTATTATGATTATGTCGGGGCCATCCGATAGGAACAGCTTGTAGATCCCCATGACGGGCGTGGCGTTGGGGTCCGCCCTCACGTCAAGAAGCCTAAAGATCAGGGTGGTCTTCCCGACGCCGCCAACGCCCAGCAGTAGCACCACGCGTGAGTCCTCCACGGCAGTAATCCCGGCCCCATTTATCAGTTATGTGTGGCGGGTCCCACCGCGGCGCGCGGCATACGAAATATACTTCTATTTGGAACTTAATTCTAAAAATTTAAAAAGCGGGGGAATGCGTTGGGCCACATGGACTACGAGGAGTTCTGCCGTGACGAGTACCACGACTACCTTGTGTACCGCGAGCTGGCCTACAGGGAGGGGAACCCGGAAAGGAGGGGGGTGCTTGAACGTCTCGCGGAACAGGAGCGTAGGCACTACGATTTTTGGAGGGGCCTGTCCAGGGACTGTGGGGCCGATGTGGGAAGGTGGCGCATAGCGCTCTACATGGCCGTAAAGAGGATTCTCGGGCTGGCCTTCCTGTTGAGGCTGCTTGAAAGGCACGAGAAGGAGGTGATAGCGAGATATAGGGCGGTCGCGGAGCGTATGGGCCCGGAGGACAGGGAGCGGCTCATGGATATCATAAGGGAGGAGGAGGAACATGAGGCGGCTCTCCTAGACCAGATAGGCAGCGACACGGTGAGGTACATGGGCTTCGTTGTGCTTGGCCTTGCCGACGCGATCATAGAAATAACCGGGGTACACGCGGGCATGCTCGGCGTCACGAACTCCACCATAATGGCCGGCATAGCCGGCATAGTGGTCGGCTTCTCGGCGGCCATATCCATGGCCTCCGCGGCATATCTGCAGGCCAAGCACGAGGGGGGCCTCAACCCCGCGAAGTCGGCCACCGTGACTGGCGTAGCGTATATCCTGGCTGTGCTGGCACTTGCCATTCCCTACTTCATGTGGGCAGACATGCTCTACGCATTCGCCGCATCTGTAGTAACGGCGATAGCCCTCATAGGCGCCTTCACGTTCTACAGCTCGGTGATAATGGATAAGGGGTTCACCCGCGAGTTCCTGGAAGCAGTGCTACTCCTATTCGGGACGGTGGCCGGCGCATACGCGATCGGCGACCTGCTCGGCAGGACGTTCGGCGTAAAAATCGCGGCGTAGGGGTGCGACCGCCGGAAGGCACAAGCCCAGACGTCCGTCCCGTAGGGCCAACCCCTCGACAAACCTTGACCCCCGGCCCCCCAGCCTCGCGGCTGGAAGCACCGGAGGAGTCACGATCAGCGACAAAATTTTAATAAGACCGTTACAAAGGCGTGTCGGGGCCGGTAGTTCAGCCCGGAAGAATGCCCGCCTCGCAGGCACTGCCGGGAACGCGGGTGGTCCCGGGTTCAAATCCCGGCCGGTCCACCATTCCCTGTAACGCCACGTCTATGGGCGGCGAAAAAATGGGGGTTACCGCGGTTTTTTCAGTCGGGCCAGTTTCCGTATTCTCTTTCCGCCGTCTTTGGCCTTCTCCGTGCCTAGTCAGTGCCTTAGGTATTCCTCGACCCTGTCCAGTAGGGGTTTTACCCACATAACCGCGCCAAGCCGGTGAAATTGGAGGGCCGCTGGGATTCGCATGCGCCGAGGGGCTGGGCCATGTAATGGGCCTACCTTGAACGCTCGCCGCATTTGATGTCTGTACTGGACACGGCGCCAATTGGAGGATGGAGGGCGGCCGTGCATGTTTATAAGGGGGTCGTTACGCCGGTCGTGTGCAGCGACGTGTTCGGCAGGGAGGGCGCCTCCGCCGTGGTGGCCGCGTTCATGTCCGGGCCCCTCACCCTGGCCCTTGACAGGAGCCGCGCCACGGCCCGATGCATATCCTGCCTCCCCCGCGGCCTCGTGGGGTACCTGGGCAACTTCGGGCTGTTGCGCTATGTCGTGGGCCCCGCCGTTCCCGTTAGGCTCGGCGACATGTACGCCTCGGTCCAGTACCTCCTCTCGTTGTTGCCCATAGACGGCAGGTACAGCTACACGATAGTGGAGGAGGTGAGGGACGTGTGGGACCTCAAGGCATTGATGTACCTACTCCCCAACGCCATGCTGGGCCGCGTAATAGCGTTTTCCGACATGGGTCTAGGAGATCTGCTGGGGGTAATTGGCGGCGACATGTTCAGCGATGTGGAGAGGGACAACCTGCGTTACGTGGTTGTGGGAGATGGGGACGTCGAGGTCCTCCGCATGGTTGGGGGAAAGCCCATGTGCGTGTACTGTAACGGCAGGCTGGGCGGGGTCGATGATGCGTATAGGAGGCTATTTGAGAGGGTCCTCAGGGAGGTCTGTTAGGGCCTCAAACGACCTTCTTTACGAATAGTAGGTACGTTATGATGGCGAAGTCTGCTATTATGGCCGCGTGCATCGCTGTACAGTACATGCATATTGCGCCTATGATGAACAGTTCTATGTAGACCAGGTAGGGGACGATCGCCACTCCAAGGAAACGCCAATAGAAGAGGAACCTGAGTACCTTGGCCTTCACGGCCTCCCTGAAGTGTATGAGCAGCACCGCGGCTATGTTGCTGAGGAACCACGCGGCTGCGAGCATTTCCAGGGGTATGGCAAGCCCCCCAAACGACACCCTGGAATACTCGCTTGTAATGACCTTGACGCAGTCAAGCGTCACGCCGCCCACGGCCTCGTCGGCGGGACAGAACGGCTCTGTCTCTATGATATATATAATATATATGACGAAGAGTGCGGTGATGAGTCCTGCAACGGAACCTCCGAGCAGTAGGGCCAGGTGGATCGGCCTCATCGCATCTAGGTGCGGGGGTAGGTATATATGCGTAGTGAAACGACACAGCTTTTATGTCTAAACGTATCGATACACGTGGTCGAGGTGCGTTTTCTGTCGCTGGTGGCGGAGCACACGGGCACGTTGCGCCACACGTTGAAGTTAGGCGGGGCGACCACCGTTAGGGGCCTCATAGACGTGCTGGAAGAGCTGTTCCCTGGGATCAAGCGGATGGTTCTGGACGAGAGCGGAAACCTGAAGAGGAACTACGACGTTTTCGTCAACGGCCGTTCGGTGGACTGGCTCAGGGGTTTGGACACGGTGGTGTCAGACGACGACGTGGTGACCATAACGTTCCTTGCGATTTTCGGCGGCTAGGCATGCGCGGTCTACCTAGCGGACTCTGATGATCCTCCACGTGCCCGACCCACTGACCCTTACGATGCCCTCCTCCACGAAAAGCCCTATGAAGGCCAGCGTCTCCTCAAGGGCCCTAAAATACGCGTAGGGCCCGGCGAGTTCCCCAAAGACGCAGTTGGCGGTTTCCACGGGGGGGCCATCGGCCAGGCACTCTAGGTATCTCCTCGTCGCGCTCCTCAACTCGCCCTGGATCCTCATCGCGAGTTCCCGTGCCCCCACCGGCTCTCCGTGCCCCGGGTACGCCACTGCGTCCATGCCCCTGAGCAGGGCTAGGGTGCTGGTAAGAGACCTTATGGAGACCCACGGCCTCCCCAGGTCCCCAACGAATATGGCTCTGCCCAACCTATAACAGGTGGACCCCCAGCTATGTCCGCCGCAGGGAAGCACCTCTACGTCTGCTTCCAGCAGGTCGGCGTTGCCGCTACCCATCCTGTACACCTTAGCGTTGAGCGGCGACACGTGGAGCTCCTTGGCCAGGGCCACCGCGTCGAGGTCCGCGCCGGCCCTTTTAGCCACGGTACGTATATATTTTGCCAGTCTCCCCACATCCTGGAGGAAGGCCAGCTCTATTGGGTTCCCTATTATTATAGGTCTATGTTGCCGCGCCACCTCGATCAGCGACTCGACGTGGCTCATATGGGAATGGGTGAGCAGTATGTACGAGACGCCGCGGCGTCCCTCTAGGCTCACTCTTGGCGCGTCTATGAGGACGCCGGAGGCCACCTCCAGGTACCAGGCGTTGGCCCTGCCCGCGCCTACATTGCTAATCACCCTCCCTATTATGCGCCACCAGTTTTAATATGTGTGTTGCCCCAGTCGCATGGGACGCGCTAGGATAGTGGGTCACCCGGGATCGTCGGCTGTCGTGGCCGTGTTGGGCCGCGGCATTATACTTGTAGAGCAGTTCAGGGAGACCGTGGGCGCGCGGCTCCTCGAAATACCAGCAGGCACGTTGGAGGACGGGGAGAGCCCGGAGGAATGTGCCCGTAGGGAGCTCGTAGAGGAGACGGGATACGAGCCGGAAAGCCTGCAGTGGCTTTACTCCTTCTTTCCGTCCCCCGGCACGAGCGACGAGCAGATACATATATACTTTGCAGGTTCCGTGCGTAGGGTTGGGGAGCCCGAGGAAGGGATCAGGGTAATCGTTATGGAGGTGAGCGACGTGGTGCGCCTCGTGAGGAACGGCGCCATCAAGGACGGTAAGACCGTCATTGGGGTGCTCATGGCGTTGCCGCGCATGGACCCGGGGAAACGGGCTTCCCCCGACGCATAGGGGTACGCTCCAAAGCGCCTGTGCTTGAGGAGGCCTGTCCATCTGGGCGGGCCCCATAAGGCAACGCGCTCTACATCCGGGGCCTATGGGCCCGGCTTTGACGTAGTGTGGATAGTATGGACATGTGCGGCGCGGTGGGGGGACACAGTAGCGGCGTAGGGCCGATCTGGAAGATCCTTAAATTATTTTAATTTCTGTCCCCGGCACACCATGGATTGGCTGGAAGAGTTCGTCGAGGACGCGCAATCGGTGGTCGAGTTGCCTAAGGAGGCGCTTAGGGAGTTCGCGACATATGTGGCCCACAGCGACGGCGAGGCGCTCGGCGACTGGGTCTCCCGTTATGGGGTGGACGAGGCCCGTCTGCTGGTCCTCTCCTCGCTCTACACGATATACTCCACGAGGGACAAGGTCGCCGATATGATGGAAAAGTTGGGCGACATGAGGGTGGAGGAGGCCGTTGGCCTTATAGGCGGACTCATTTCGAACCTGGCTAACGGCGTGCCCAACGCCTCGAGGCTCATAGTGGCCCAATCGTTGCTTGTAGCGGCCCTCCAGCTCGAGGACGAGTCGCTTAGGAGGAGCCTGGCCGACCTGGCCAAGAACCTCGTTAGCCAGAGGTAGCGGATGAGCTTGTCGGCTCTCTGTGCAGGCAAGACCATCAACAATGTGTGTTACCTGTCCCCCCGTTCCCACATATGGTACGAGGAAAGGCGCGACGGGTTCCTCCTCGGCGCCAGGCATGAGCTGGACGCCGACACCGTATCGACCTTCGTGGACATGTGGATGAGGCACATGGCTAAGAAGATGAGCAGGTCGCTGGGCATCCCCCCACACGATCTGCACGGCCTTGTTGACATAGACGTGAGGGAGGTGTCCCTAGAGAGCCTGGGCCTCCCCATATACGCCTTGGTCGACGAGAAGTTGGACAACGTCAGGAGGCGTTATAGGGACGCCAACGTGGTGCTTAAAATGGAGACCAGCGCCAATCCGGACCTTTCCATATACTCGAACGTGTGGGTAGAGGTGCAGATCGATAAGCGGAGGAGACGCCGACTCCTGAAAGCCCTCTGGCCCTACACGTACGACATGGTCGATTACGCGGTGGTCAACTGCTACGCGTATCTGCGCTCCCTACGTAAACTCATCAACCTAAAGTTCAGGTCCCTTTTCAGCGGCTCCAGGAAGGTGTAGTGGTCAGCGCTGTATACTGTCCTCACCCCTCGTCCAGCGGTCTCTCCTCACCGCGCGGTTTAGGCCCTCACAATTTAAGCGTTCTGGTGGGCCATGCACGTCGCCCGCTGTGCATCGTGTCGGCCAGTGCATGGGCGCGCTGCAGAGGCGACTCAACGTTTTTTGAGGCCCAGCAGGGAGACCACGAGCTCGTAGTGCTTCAGTTCGTCCCTCATTATCGACTGGAGCAGTATGTTAACCAGCGGGTTCTCCGACCCCACTATGCTGTTGAGCGCGCTGTGCATGTCCTTTTCCTCGTCAGCAAGCTGTTTGAGTTGGTCCACGTCCAGGTCTATCTCCGCCTCACCGTAGTTTTCCGCTATGATGGTGAGTATGTGAGCGTGTCGGAGGCTGTCCGTGGCGATCTGCATGAGTATGGACCTGACCAGCGGGTTCCTGGTTATGTAGGCCAGCGCCATGGCCCTCTCAGCGGTTTCGTGTTCCAGCGTGATCCTCTCCCTTATTACCCTCCTAACCTCGTCCTCGTCCATCACCTCGCCGACGCTCATCACCATCTTTATCTGGCGCTTTAAGTCCTCTATTTCTGGGCCTAGGTCGCTTACGAGCCCCTCCCTGTGCCTCATTATGAGCGTGTTTGCGTACGAGTCCAAGATGCGCCTTATGCTCTCGTTTGAGAGTATCTGGTCGGCGAAGCTGCCGCGCTTCTTGGATATGTACATGCTTACTGCCGCAGGGGTGAGCCTGAGGACCCTGGCCGCCTCGTTAACGCTGAGGCCTTTGCTCACCAATATCTGGGATAACGCAGCCTTTATGGCCGTGACTAACCTTCGGTCGTCCACGCATCCGAGGCATTCATAAACTTAAATCTTTTCGCCGGCGCGCTGTCAGGGACACCTCCCAAGTCTCACGGCCCGGGAAAGCACCTCTCTTGCGAGTAGGCGCTTGTGGGCGGGGCCCAGCACCTCATGCGTTCCGTCGTTATATACGAGCACGTACCGGTCGATGTCGGTGCCGAAACCCGACCTGGCAACGTCGTGGGCCAGCGCCATGTCCCAGTCGCCCTCCCTCAGCCTCCTTAGGGCACTCTCCACAAGCCTGTCGTCGTCCACGTCCACCTCGGCCTTGAAGCCCACTATGATGGTACAGGGCGCGGCCCTCCTCAGGTCCCGGGCCATCTTGGGGGTGGGCACCAGCCTTACGTCTACGTGGTCCACGTCGCTGCTCAGCTTTCCCTTCTCGCTGCTGGCTGGGCGGAAGTCCAGAGGTGCCGCTGAGAGTACCGCAACGTCGTACCTAAACTGCCCTGCCAGGCCCAGCACCTTCCCGTACATATCCCTTGTGGTTGAGACCCTGTGCACGTTTATCCATGGCGGCACGTCGAGCGTTGTGGGGCCCAGCACCAGGTCCACGTCGGCGCCACGGGCGTGCGCCTCCAGGGCGAAGTGTAGGCCCGTGAGGCCGCTGCTCGGCGTCGAGATGAACTTTGTGGCGTCCAGCCACTCGCGAGTTGGGCCGGCCGTCACCAACACGCGCATGCCCGCCATGTCCCTGGGCATGTGGGCCCCAAGCACGTAATCGACCAGGTGGTTGATCGGGGGGAACTTGGCCTTCCCCTCCTCTACATGCGGCCGCAACACCCTCGCTCCCATCCCGGCGAGCAGTCCCACGGCGCGCCTGACGCTCTGCGACTCCCACATGGCTAGGTTCATGGCCGGCACCAACAGTAGGTTGATTCCTGACCCCAACGCCGTAAGGGCGCACAGAGACACCGTGGTGTCTGCTATGCCGGAGGCAACCTTGGACATGGTGTTCGCGGTTGCTGGGGCCACTATGACGAGGTCAGCGGTCCCACACACGGAGACGTGTTCCACCCACCCGCTGATCCTAGTTATGGGCCTCCGGCCAGTAGCCCACTCGAAGAGCAGCGGGCTTATGAGCCTGGTCGCACTGCGCGTCATGACCACGTGTACGTCTGCGCCGTGCCTTATGAGCTCTCTGGCGAGGTCCACCGTTTTATATATGGACGCGCCCCCAGTGACCGCTAGGACGATGCGCCGTCCCTCGAGCAAGCCGCTCTTGGATCCCCTGATGGGCTTTACCTCTATGTGGCCTGCCATGACGCGGGATCAGCGCCACGTTAAATCCTTCACTGCCATAACCGCACTCCGACGCCCTCTAAGAACTCCCTCATCTTGACCGCGTCTGCGTCCAACAACGGCGACTCGCATATTAGGGTTATTGAAACGTCCCGTCTAGCCAGTTCCTCTGCGAGTGGCCTAAAGGGCGGCCTCTCCCTGTCTATTGGCTCGTGTTCGTCCACGTACTCGCCTTTCTTGACGTCGTACTTCACGGAAGTGAAGTGCGTGTGCATGTGCGCGTTTCCGAACTCGCTTGTCCACATGTCGAGGACCTCAGCGTAGTCGAGCGTGCCCCCCATCCTGGCGAAGAGGTGTCCCCAATCTATCACGGGCACCGTGTTGGGGACGGCCTTGGCCACCCTGAAGACCTCCTCTATGGTGCCGAATTGGCCTCTCCTAGCCGTGACCTCGACCCCTATTTTCACACCTCTTATAGACGCCTCTCTCATACGGTCAACCAGCTCGCCTAGGCTTTCCTCCACCATTTCGAAGCACCTTTGAGGTCCCCACCTGCCGTAATACGCCGCATGTACCACCACGACGTCAGCCCTCATCGCATCGGCCCTGAGCACCGACTCCCAGATCCGCGACTTCGACGCCTCCCGTTTCTCCCTCTCCTCACTGCACAAGTTGATGAAGTACGGTGCATGTATGGACAGGCGGACCCCCAGGGACCTCGCCACGTCGCCCACCTCCTTTGCGGCGTCCATAGACATCTTTACGCCTCTCACAAACTCGACCTCCATTGCGTTGAGGCCCAGTCTCTTGACTGTCTTAACGCCGTCCACTGTGGACTTGGCCTTGGCGAGATACTGCGGTATGCCGGCTGGCCCTACCCATACCCGGGGGCCAGAAGGCTGTGTGGCCTCGGCCATGACACCAAGTGGGAGGGGAAAAAAGGCTATTGTTAGCCTAGCGTGTCTGGGGACCCTTAAGCGGAGGCGTTGCCGGGCCAAGGGACGGCTGAGCAGGCGCCGCGTCCCTTATGGGACACGCCACCCGACACATTGTACGGTTGAAACGCTGTAAAGACGTGCGTCAGGGAACCTTAAAGCGTATGGCCTCGCGGCCCCCCACCCTGGTCCCCCTTTTAACGTGTACCCGCAACACGTTCCCCTCAGCGTTCCCCGTGCCGGCCATTTCCCAGTCCACTACGCGGGTGCCCGGGGGAAACAGGTGCACAATCTCGTAGTCGTACTCGGCCTCCTCCTCATCGTAGTACACCTCGTAGGTGTTGACGCCGCTTGATATGGGGGCCTCGAACGTAACTATATATTCTATATAGGGCCTGTGAGGGCCACCCTTAACGCCCACCGAGACGTCCACTACTAGGGGCCTAACCCTCCTCCCGTTAATCCTAATTATTTCCTCGTCGAGGAATCGCTGCATGTTCTCGGAAAGGGTCCTCAACTCGTCTACGAGCATTTGGCCCCCCCTCCTGACAACCTCATAATACTCCCCCTTCCTATCGCGATAGTCGAAGATTATGACCAGGTGGACGTGGGTGCCGGTCCATATGTGGAGCCCGTGAGCGTAGATAGGCTCCATTAGAACACCCGCCACGGGTGGAGATATCCCTTCTGAGCATTGGTCAGCTGTAGCATGGTTATGAGCGTTTTGTCGTCTATCGCTGTGGCCTCCCTGATCATGAGGGTAGCCACGTACCCGAGCACGTTCTGATCCACCCTAACATAGTTGTCCACTATGTCGAGCAGAATGGGGTAGCCGGTCACAGGAGACGTGGTGGAGTCCAGGTACGCAATCACCTCGTCGATGCCTAGGCCCCCCAAGTCCAGTATCTCGGCCTTTGTGGCCAGCATATTGCCATGCGACTTGTAGAAGGCTATCGCGGCGTCCCCAAGCTCGGATACCCCGGGGTACTGGTCTGTGGTGAACACCTTCTCGAGGTTTCTGAGACCCTCGACTATCCTATTGCACTGCCTTGTGATTGGATCGGAGCTCGAGGCGAGCTCCCCCTTCTCGGCACATTCAAGTATCTTGTCCGCTTTGTCGGGCATGTCACACATAGAGTAGTTTATGCGGAGCCATCTGGGAAGCACGTCTCGGAACGTTCCTAGCACCATGTATTCGCCGCCATCCAATATTAGCGAGGCGAAGATCTTGTCGTTGGCGGGAAGACAACCGCCGTGTAGGACCGAAAGCAGCCTCGACCTGACCCTCTTCACTATGCCGACAATCGTCGTCTCAGTCCTTTTGGCAAGCCTAACCATCCTGTCCATGAGCCTGTTTACGTCGGAATACTTGCCGCGCTCAACAGCCAGGTTGTATGGCAGTGGGTGTATAGGTATCTCCCCGTCGAGTATCAACATGTCGAAGCTGGCCCTCCCCTCAAGCTTCTTGTTAAGCAGGCGTATCGCTATCTCTCTTTCCCTTATCGCTGCACGTCTGGAAATCGCGCGCTCGAAGTTGGACGTGTCCTCCAGCACGACCTCACCGGTGAGCCACTTGTCGTATAGCCCGTCCACGTTGCCCACATACCCGTAGGCCAGAACTGTCATGATTCCCGCCACCAGCTCCATGGGGGGAGAGCCGTAAGACGAGTCCACGGCATAGGCGTTATGTCCGTTCCTTGGGCTACGTATGTGCCTCACGTCGGCTTTGGCCCTTATATGACTAGCCACTTCGTTGGAATGCTTGTATCTGTCGCCGCCCACGATGCGCCTGACGTCACTCGTAATGGCCTCGAGCAGGGGTGCCTCTATCCATAGGTCCAGCGTCTGTTGGTCGTTCATGTCACCTCGACCACTCTTATGAGGAGGGGCTTCCTTAGGGGGTTAAGAAGCCCAGCCACGAAGAACTCGCGGGGCGCGAGCTGCGATAGGGTGGCCTCACTTATATCCGCCAGGTCCATGTAGCCAGCTATCTCCCTGAGGTCCGTGGGCGACGAGAGCTTACTGAAGAATATGGTGCCCAGGTTGGCCCGTATGGAGGGGTCCACGTCTCCCGCTATCCTCTGGCTCGCCAATATCAGGGAGAGCCCCCACTTACGCCCTTCCCGGGCGGTGGTCTCTATGGCGTCCTTGCTTATGGCCCACTCGTGGGGTGCATAGTTCTGCGCCTCGTCGATCACGAACACGGTCTGCTGCGGCGTCTTGGTGATCTTCACCTTACGCCACGCAGCATCTATGACCGAGGCCACGATGGCCTGTTTGACGGCCAGGTCGGTATCTGTGCTTAGGTCCACCACGACAAGCCCCTCGTCGACGGCCCTCTCAACTATATGTTCCGGAAGCACGTTCCTGGTGTTGAGCGTGTCGAAGAACTCCTCCTCCACGAAATAGTCTATGAAGAGGGCGGCCTTCTCGACGGTCGAGTCGCGGGCGTTGAGCCTCCTCATCTGGCCCCTCAAATGCTTGAGGAATTCCTCCTTGTCCCAGAAACGTGGAGCGCGGCTCTGTCCCGCCAAGGTGCCCTGCTTGGTCCGCTCCCCAAAGACGTACGTGAGCGTGGCTATTTCCAAGTACTCGCCGTACGTCTGCCAGGGCAAGTTCGCTTTTTTGGCTATGACCGACGCGATTATCTGGGGCGGTATGGCCACGTCCGTAGACTGGACGTGTTCCTCGAAGTGCGCGGCGTAGTCTATACCCGTATGGTCGAACACCACGGCCCTTATGCCAACCCTCTTGAACTCGCCGAGGAGTGCCCTTATGAGCCTTGACTTGCCCATACCGGTGGCGCCGAACACGCCTATATGATACGGTATATAATTTGTGTCAAGCGGTATGGGCCAGTTGGAATACTTTTGTAGGCCGACACTTATTGGCTTATCCACCTTTACATAGCTATTAAGGAAGGAACCATCTATAACTATACATATGCGGGATCCAGGAGTCGGGGCATGGCGCACCTCCATCAACGCCTTTTCTTTGATGTCCAGCATGGCGTACAGCCTCACAATGCCCGACGTGTACGGCATGAGCACCGTATGGTCGAGTATTTCCGGCCTGTCCACATACGGGGTCCTTACCCTGTCCCTAACAATAGGCTCGTACTTGGTGATGCGGCGGAGCACTCCTAGGAACGCGTACCTGTCAAGGGACGGGTCCTCAACAAGCACCACCTGCTCCTCCATGGTCTGGTGCTCCGAGTTCCTGTAGATCTGTGCCGGCGCCATGGCCACATTGCTGCCGCTAACCACGAAGCCGGCCTCTACACAATTTCCAATTTTCATCGTTGGGTTGGTTGTAGGAGGCATAAAATAGATAGCGCACATTTCCTTGGGTGGATATGCCTGAAAGTGTCGGTGAACAGTATTACGATACGGAGTTTGGTAACCGTAATAAACCATGCACGTAAATATCTGTGCCACTCATAGTTAGGTGTCAATCATGTGGCTTCACCCTTCATAGGGGCCGGCTCAGGGCACTCGACGACATTGTGAGGGAATGGGGAGGGAAATGCCCAAAGTGCCTGTCCACACTGGACCCACCACGCATATACAGATTGAAGGCGTATCGTAGGGGCAATAGAAGAGGCGTCGCGGGAAATCATGATGTGGGTCCGCGGAGTGTCGTCGAGGACCGTTGACATGCGTCCATCCCGCCTATACGACGCATCCATACGTTCTGCGGCTTACCCATCTGTGCGTGGCCCGGCCAAGTAGATAGTGATTTAAAATGGCACGAAACGCCCGTCATGGATGCGAGGAAGATAGCTGTGATTTGGGGTCTCATAGCAAGCTTCCTCGTGGCCCTCTATATCAGGGTGTCGCGGGTCATGTTGTGGGGCTGGTGGATAGACGAGTTCGACCCGTACATACGCTACTACTTGGCCTCGTACGTGGCCGAGAACGGGGCCGGTTGGTGGCTATTCGGCGGCCC
>JALWZH010000099.1 GCA_027002815.1 Thermoproteales archaeon
GGACTGGGTCCTCCCCCTCTACGCCTGCATATATAGGCTGGTTATGCCGGCCAGGGAGGTGCCCATAGTAGTGGCGTATCCGGACGCCGCTAGGGAGGGGAGCCGGGCCAGCCCGGACTGGAGCGTCCTGCCCACTGCCCACATCCCCCGCCTCGCGGCTGACGTGGTGGACGTGGCCCTCCCCTACCTGGACCCAATAGCTGTACAGTACGGGGTGCTCAGCTCGGGGTACGACTACGGCACCGTGTACTCCGTGGCGCCTAGGGCCACGGGGCTGCTCGAGGCGGTCCTCAGCTACGCCAATGCCCGCGTAGTAGTCGTAGGCGGGGACGAGTGCGACGATCCCTGTTCCCTGCGTTGGAGGCGGCTCGTGAGGTATTGTCCCCCTAGGGTCGGGCCGGCGCCGCGACTCGAGGCAGATCTATGCGACAGGTGCGGCGACTGTGCCGCCACCGGCTGCCCCGCCGTGGGAACATCGCCGAGCGGACTCCCGACGATAGCCGACGCGTGTACGGGCTGCAACGCCTGTGCCCTCATATGTGCCAGGGACGCGCTCGTGCCTAGCCGCATAGGGCCCTCCTGAGCTCCTCCACGTCGGTCTCCCTTGGTGGGGCCCCCACGTCCCTCAGCAGCGGCGTCCCCCATGCCAGGGCCAGGTCCGCCTCTACCCGGCCTATCAGCTCCCTCAGCTTGGGCGTGTGTTCGGGGGGGATTATGCCGCGCCTGTGGGCCAGGTACGTCACATAGTTGTTGAGGCCCACGCGGGACCTGTACAGGAAGTACTCCAGGGCCTCACAGGGCGATTCCAGCCCAATCACGCGTGCGTCGAAGTACAGCGGGCGGCCCAACGAGAGGGACACGTGGGCCGACGCCTTGGACGCCGCCACGCTGACGAGCTTGAAGAGGCGTCCCCCATAGGGGACGTGCCTCTCCAGCAGCACGTTTATCTCGTCGCTGACCACAAGGGCGGCCCTTCCCCCTAGGTCGCGGAGCAGGAGCCTCGCCGTTTCCACGAGGGCCCTGTGCACGGGCTCGCTTCGGGGGCCCGGCATGTCGCTCAGGGACCTGCCGAAAGACACGCCGTCCATCCTGAGGGCCAAGGGGGGCCTTACTATCCCCCCGACGATCTCCCTGGACCTATACTTGTCCTCGAGTCTAGGCACGTTGAGCGAGAGGAGCAGGTCCAGCATCAAGCGAGCTCCAACGCGAGGGCGGTGGCTCCCCCCGTCCCGTGGCAGATGGACGCCACGCCCCTCCTACCGCCCTTGACCTTGAGGACCGATATGAGCGTGGTGACAATCCTGGCCCCAGAGGCCCCCAGCGGGTGTCCCAGGGCTATGGCCCCGCCAAACACGTTGAGCCTATCGTAGGGGACGCCGAGGGCCCTGTTCATGAGCACGTTGTTGACGGCGAAGGCCTCGTTGTTCTCGAAGTAGTCCACATCGGAGATCGACCATCCCACCCTGGCCAGGAGCTTCCTGACGGCCCCTATGGGGGCCTCCACGAACCTCCAGGGCTCCACCATGTGCCAGGAGTACCCCACTATCCTCGCCACGGGCCTCACGCCCAGACTCTCAGCGACGTCCCCACGCGCCAGGAGAAGCGCGGCGGCCCCATCGCTCAACTGCGACGAATTGCCTGCAGTAAGCACCCCGTCAGGCCTGAACGCCGGCCTCAGCCGGGAAAGCTTCTCGGGGTCCACGTCAGGCCTGATGCCCTCGTCCCTGTCCAGGCGGACAGAGTCCCACTCGAAGGGCTCCATGTCGAGGAACCATCCCCTCTCCGTGGCCTCCCAGGCCCTGCGATGGCTCTGGTACGCCACGGCGTCCAGCTCCTCCCGCGTTATCCCATGTTCCCTGGCCACCATCTCGGCCTCCTCCCCCATAAGCTTCCCGTTGGTCGGGTCCAGGAGGCCGTCATACACCATTAGGTCCATGAGGCCCACAGAGGAGCCTATGAGGTGCCTAACGCCCCACCGGGCGCTTGGAGGCAACGCGAGGGGCTGATGGGACATGGTGTCTGCCCCACCCGCAATGGCCAGCTGGGCGTCTCCCAGGGCCAGCTCCCTGTACGCTTCTATAATTGCCTGCATGCCCGACGAGCAGACCCTGTTGACTGTGTAGGCGCTTACCTCGGGAGGCATGCCCGCCATCAGCGCTGCGCTCCTCGACAGGTTCTGTCCCTGGCCCCCCTGCATGGCCGATCCAAAAATCACCTCGTCCACCTGGCCGGGCTCCACGCCCGTCCTCTCAAGGAGCTTCCTAATCGTGTACGTAGCCAGCTTGGCGGCGCTCAGGTCGCGGTACGCTCCCCCGAACCTGCCTATTGGTACCCTCACATAGCCAAGCACCACGATGTCGACCATTGTAATGGAGGGCCACGTATATTTATCCGTTGCCCCCGGCTACGGGCGAGGGACCGCCATTCCCACCACGGCACATCCCAACGCGTTTTGACCGCTGCGCGCTGGTAGACAACGTGGAGGGTGTCCTCACGGAGACGGATGACAGGGCGCCGAGGCTGGTGGGGCTCGGCGAAGGGGTGCCTGTGAGGGCCTTCTGCCCCAGGGAGCTAGCCCTGGCACTGTAGGGCGCACCTCAACGCCTCAACGTCCCAAGGCGTGTCCACGTCTATGAGGACCTCCCGTCGTCCACCTCCACGTAGAGCGGCCCCCCGTGGCGTATAGGAAAATAAATCTGGCCGCAGTGTACGGGACGTGAGACGCGTCAGGACCCGTTTTGCAGGTCTTGAGGTGGAGTTCGTCGATAGGGATGTTGCGCTTAGGCAGGCCGAGGAAATCGCCGAGAGGGGGACGCGATGGCCCCTGGTAGTGTACGGGCCCGAGGGATGTGGGAAGACTGCCCTACTTAGACAGGTCGAGGAGGTTCTGAGGGAGCGCGGCTACGCGGTCATCCACGTCAATCCCATGGCCAAGAGACTTGAGGACAGACTGCTGGCCACTAGGAACGTTAAGGACATAGTCAGGGACGTCGTCTCGGCTTTGCCGGGCTCCCTGGCCGACGTCTCGGCGCTCCTGTACGCGGCGGTGGAGGCCCTGTACAGGGCGGCGAAAAGCGTTACGGGTAGGATCGCGCTCCTGGCGGACGACGTGTTCCAGGCGGTGGGGCTCGACAAGGCCGAGACGCTTGTTAAGGAGCTTCTGAATATGATAGAGTGGCCCTCTGTAAGGTATGAAAAGATCGTCGTGATAGTATCGTCCAGCGAGGGCGTGACTAGGGAGAGGGTCGGCCGGCACAGGTGGGCCGAGCTGTACGTCATGTGGAACATGCCCCGCGACGGGCTCGCTCAATTATACGGCCTCCTGCCGGGCCCCAAGCCGTCCTTTGACTCCGCATGGCGCTGGGCTGGCGGGAACCCGGAGATGCTTGAGAGGCTGTATATGAGGAGCTGGGACGTGGGGCGGATAGTGGGTGGCCTAGCCGGAGAGAAGGGCATCGTGGAGCTCGTGAAGGGGCTGAGCGACATCGAGGGTGAGATATTGGCCGAGGCGTTAGAGGATCCAGACGTCCTGGTAAGGAGGTACAGGGAGGCGGAGGGATTAGTGCGGAAACTAGTCGATAGGAACCTCATTACTAGGATATGGGAGAGGGACCTCAACTGGGTTGACCAACCGCCGCCGGAGCGTGACCCGGAGCTAGGCGTTGGGCTGTACTACGCGTGGCAGACCCCCCTACACAGGGAGGCCGTCAGGAGGGCGCTTGGACAACCGACCTGAAGGAGTATTGGAACGTTGGGTCGCAGATGGCTTCAACCCAGACCAAGACCCCAACCTCGCCAAAGGAGGCTAGCCTCACCGCAACACACCTGTAAGTCGCCAACATTCAGGCCCAGACGTACCCCAGTATTGTCCACGTCCAGCCATAACGGGCAGGACCCAACCGACATGGATGGAGCAACAGCAGTTGTATCGGGCCATTTCCGCGTCTTCGTATCCCGTACCGTGGGACTGTTTTTGCGGGGCGGCACGCCAAGCTTATTATAGGTACATCATTCATCGTATATGAGGCGTGCCAGGTACAGGGATGACCTCCTAGCCGACGTGTCGGAGCTCGGGGAATTGGAGAGAAGGGCTCTGGAAGTGGCGGGCGCCAAGGGACATAGCCTGGCCATAAGCGAGGACACTGTGGACATATGTGGAGTCGCCTTCAAGTGGACCGTCAACACGGTCACGGTTAAGGGCAACACGCTTCCATGCGACGAAGCGTGCTGGCACCTCCTGAAAATGCGTGTACTGGCCCATTATATCCAATCGGGCGGCCCGCTTACCGACGAAGAGGTCAGAGAGATCCTTCTGGCTGCTACCGGTGTTGAGCCTCCCTAGACTGCGACTTACGGTGCCTCTCCTCGAGCAGTCTACATACATCCCCCAGGGATAGGCCGTGCGCACGTAGGAGCACTGTCACGTGGTATATGAGGTCGGCCGCCTCCTCGAGCACCCTGCCCTTGCCCTCCGTCAGCGAGGCCAGCACGAGCTCCAGCGCCTCCTCCCCAACCTTGCGCGCCACCTTGTCCACGCCGGCGCTCAGGAGCCTATAGGTATAGCTCTCGGGCCCCCCCGACAGGGCCCTCTCGTGCACCACACCGTCTAGGCGGTCCAGGAAGGCGCAGCCCATCACTTGGAGGCTATGTGGAGGGAGCCGCGGGTAGCCTTGAGGCCGGGTTCCCCGTGCTGCACTATCCTCGTCGTCAGGGCGAACTCGCCCAGATAGTGGCCTATGTGCCATGGGGATATGTACACGGGTATCCAGGCAATGCCGTTATACACATATATGGTCAGCCCCACCATCTCGGGCATTATTATCATGTCCCTTGCGTGGGTCCTAATGACCACCTTCTTCCCCTCGGCCATGAGCCTCTTGGCCTTATGCACCTTTTCCAACAACTTCCTGTGCTC
>JALWZH010000100.1 GCA_027002815.1 Thermoproteales archaeon
GTCGAGGAGGGCGAGGAGGTGGCCGTCGCGGGGAGGCCGCTCGAGGTTGGGGAGGGCGCGTACACGTTCCTTTTCCCCAAGGGAAAGGAGCCGCGTTACGTCTTCGAGGCGCTGTCAGTAGCGCTGAGCGAGGCCAACCTAGTGCTGTCCCCCGACGGCGTCAGGCTGAAGGCGCTGGACCCCAGCAAGGTGGCCCTGTTCTCCCTGGACATACCCGCAGTTAACCTCGAGGAGTACAACGTTGAGGACACCGTGAAGGTGGGCCTCCTCTTCACGTCCATAAGGCCGGCGCTGAAGAGGATAGCTGCACGCAACAAGGTGGAGCTGGGCGTGGACGCCGGCAGGAGCCGCTTCGTAATAGTGATATACCCCAAGAAGGGGAAGGAGAGCGGGGTCTACAGGAAGTTCTCATTTCCCATTGTGAGGGTCGAGGAGGAGGAGGTGCCCGAGCCCCAGCTGGACTTCGACGCCACGGTCAGGATAGCGAGCGACACGTTCGTAGACATACTTGCGTCCGCGGGCGAAATATCCGACGTGGTCACGCTTATGGCCAACGAGGAGATGTTCGCCGTAAGGGCCGAGGGGGAGGGAGGCAAGGAGCTGTACGCCGAGTTCCCAAGGGACCACGACGCGGTCTACGACCTGTACGTGAAGGGCTCGGTCGCGGCCAAGTACAGCGTTGAGTACCTCCTGGACTTCGCCAGGAGGATGAAGGGCGTGAGCAAGGTCGCCACGGTAGAGTTCAGCACCAAGAAGCCCCTAAAGGTGCTCTTCGACTTCGCGGTTGGGACGGTGTACATGTTGCTGGCGCCCAGGATAGACTGAGTCGACGCGTCAGCTGTAATACCTCTCTTCACTTGTCGGGGTCAGGGTGGTCATCATAAAGGGGTTGGTTTTAGGGCGCGGCCCAAGGCAAAATCACTGGGCTTCCTGCTCCTTCTTCTCCTCCTTCTTCTCGACTTTGCTCGGCGGCGAGCACATGGCAAGACCCGTCACTGCCATATATAAATGTATCCGGCCCAGACCGTTAATATAGGTGATAACACTCATATACATGGAGAGCGACCTTGAGAGGGAGCGTATCGCCTGCCTGAGGTCCACCAGGTCCCCCTTCGTGTTGGAGGGCCTGAAAAGCCCGGTCAAGTGGTGGGGGTGGTGCGACGAGGCGTTCAGGTACGCAAGGGAAACTGATAGGCCGGTGCTCCTGGACATAGGGGCCATATGGTGCTGGTGGTGCCACGTGATGGACGAGACCACGTACAGCGACCCTGAGGTTGCCCAGCACATAAACGCCAACTTCGTCCCCATAAAGGTGGACAGGGACGAGAGGCCCGACGTGGACAGGCGCTTCCAGGAGGCCGCGTACCTCGTCTCGCGCCAGTCGGGGTGGCCCCTTACCGTGTTCATGACGCCGGACGGCGACGTGATCTGGGCGGCCACCTACCTGCCGCCCAGGGACAGCGGGGGGATGCCGGGCATGCTGAGCGTGCTCAGGGCGGTGCTGGACGCCTATAGGAATAGGCGGGGCCAGATCAAGGAGTACGGCATGGAGCTGCGCAGGGCGCTCGAGCACGGCTACAGGGCCGCGCCGGGGGAGCCGAGCCGCTACGACGTGGTGTTCCTGATCACCAGCCTCCTGGACAGGTTCGACGAGAGGTGGGGGGGCTTCGGGACCGCGCCGAAGTTCCCGCCGACCGCGGAACTGACGCTGCTCATGTACCGGGCCTACTACGACTCCAAGAAGAGCCTCTACGACAGGGTTGTGACTGTGACGCTCAACGGCATGGCGAGGGGAGGCATATACGACCAGCTGGAGGGCGGGTTCTTCAGGTACTCGACGGACGCCATGTGGGTCGTGCCGCACTACGAGAAGCTGCTCGTGGACAACGCGGAGCTGACCAGGATATACGCGGAGGCCTATGCCCTCTATGGGGACCCCGAGTACCGCAGGGTCGTGGAGGGGAACGTCAGGTGGCTTGACAGGCATATGAGGGACCCGCGGGGCGGGTACTACGCTAGCCAGAGCGCTGTGTGGGGCGATGAGGAGGGGGGATACTACCGCTGGACCCTGGAGGAGCTCAGGGAGGCTCTGGGCGACGGCGAGCTGCTCAACATGGCGTTGGAGCACTTCGGGTACTACGCGTACGACTGGCCCGAGGGGAAGGCCACGCTCTTCGTTGCCGTGGACCGAAACGGCCTGGCCAGGAAGTACAGCGACGTGGACGCGAAGCTGGGCGAGATATATAGGCGTCTCCTCGAGCGGAGGGCGGCGAGGGAGCCCCCCTTCACCGACAAGACGATCTACTCCGGCTGGAGCTGCTCCATGGCCCTGGCGGAGCTGTACGCCCACAGGTACGTGGGGGTCGGAGACAGGGACCACGCGTTGGCCACCCTTGACAGGGTAATACGCGAGCTCTGGGACGGAGAGGTCCTGTGGCACGGGCTGAGGGACGGCGAAAAGGTCTCCAGGGGGGTGCTCGAGGACTACGCCTATTGCATCCTGGCCCTACTGGAGGGGCTGGCCGAGACGGGCAGGGAGGCATACCTATCCGCCGCGCTGGCCATGGGGAGGGCGCTCCTCGACAGGTTCGCGAGCCCCGAGGGGGGCTTCCACGACGTGGACGTGCCGGGCGGGCCTGGCCTGGCCGAGGTGAGGGTCAGGCCCATAACAGACGCGCCGCACATGAGCCCGAACGCCCTGGCCGTCATCGCGGTGGACAGGCTGTTCTACGTGACTGGGAGGAGGGAGTTCCGCGAGGCCGCGGACAGGGCTGTCAGGGGGCTCTACGGGCTGGCCAGCCGTCTGGGGACCGCGGGGTATTACCTAGCCCTGGAGCACCACCTCGTGGAGCCGCCTAGGATAGTCGTGGTGGGCGGGCCGGAAAGCGAGCTGTATGGGGCTGCCCTGAGGGTCTACAGGCCCCTGAAGATCGTGGTCCCCCTCACCGACGGCGTCCTGGGATACGTGGAGGACAGCGCAGTGCGGGCCATGCGGGGCCAGCGTGGGGCCGCGTTCGTGTGCGCCGCGGACGCATGCAGCATGCCCATACGCGACCCGGACCAGCTCACCGGCACTGTGAGGGACTTCAGGCGGGAGTCCTACGCCCTGCACTTCGAGTGAGGCCGGCGAATGTTGAGGGTGCACTTCACGGTCGCGCGTCCCCTGGCGGTTCCCCGGGACGTGGCGTGGTCCAGGCTCGCGGACCTGGACAAAATGCCGTTGTACTGGAGGGGGCACAGGCGGGTCGAGCCGATCGGCAGGGAGGGGGACCTGACAATTGTCAGGGTCACGTTCGCCTTTCCGGGCCCCCTCAACGGGGGCATCGCAAGGATACGCGTTGACCATCAGAGGCGCGAGGTGGCCATAGAGTACGTTGAGGGGCCGATCAGGGGCCTCGTGCGTAACAGCGTTGGGGACGTCGAGGTGACCAGCACGTGGGACGTGGAGGCGTCCCCCTGCCTCCTCCCCCTCGCGCCGTGGCTGAAGAGGCACCTGTACGTGGGGGCCCTTAGGGCCCTGGAGAGGATATCGGGTTGACCGCGCACCGCTTCATATTTAACCTCCGCACGAGGCTTCCCCATGAAGAGGATCGGAAGGCGTAGGCTGCTTGCCGGCGCGCTTGCGGGCGCTGCGGCGGTGCTAGTGGGCGCGGCCCTCACAGTGGTGGGGGGCGGGCCCGGCATGGGTGCGAGGCCGAGGGGCGAGGCGCCCAGTGCCGGCCCCACGTTCCTGAGGCTGAGCGAGGTCGGCGCTCTGGAGGCCAGGGAAGGAGCGTCGCCCATGGGCCGCTGGGGGTACGTGGCGGGCGGCGCCGTGAATCCCGTTCTCGTGGCCAGGAGGGGCGACGCTGTGGACCTAACGTTCAGGAATATGTTGGGGGCGCCCAGCATAGTGCATTGGCACGGCCTCGAGGTGGACTGGAGGCACGACGGCCACCCGAGCTACCAGGTGTCCAGGGGAGACTCTTACCGGTACACCTTCACGGTGCGTAACAGGGGGGGCACGTACTGGTACCACCCGCACCCTATGCCCGGCACGGCAGAGCAGGCGTACATGGGCCTAGCAGGCTTCCTGATAGTCGAGGACGCCGATACCGACGTGTTGAGGGGCAACGGATTCGAGCTGGGCGTGAACGACGTGGCGCTGGCGATACAGGACGTTAGGCTGTCCGGCGGCGCGGTCCAGTACAGCCCCACCATGATGGACATAATGATCGGCATGCATGGGTGGACCTTCCTGGTCAACGGCGTCCAGTCGCCCCAAATAGCGCTGCGCGCCGGGACCAACAGGCTCCGCCTACTCAACGCGTCCAACGCACGCGTGTACCGGGCCTCGGTGGTGGGCCCCGGCGACCGTCAGCTGCCCATGAAGCTGATAGCGGTGGACGGCGGCCTCCTTGAGAGGCCCATAGAGGTGAGGGAGGTGCTCCTGGGACCCGGCGAGAGGGCCGAGGTCGTCGTGGAGCTGGGCATGGGCGTCCACACGCTCCGCGCCAGGACCTGGGACCCGGCGCCCCCGAGGGGGGGACCCATGGGACGCGGCCCCATGGGCATGCCCCACGTGGCGCTGGCCGAGCGGACGGTCGACCTGGCCACCATAGTGGTGGGGGAGCGGGGCGAGTCGGTGGACGTGCCGGCGGAGCTGAGCGCGGTGCCGGACGCTGCGCCTCCTAGCGGCAGTAGGCGCCTCTCCTTTTTCCCGGCTGGGCACGGCAGGTGGAGCATCGGGGGAATGACGTGGAACTACAGGGACTACCTCCACAGGCACATGTCTGCGGGTAGGGACGTAGAGGTCTGGACGCTGCACAACCCCTCGCCGATACCCCACCCCATGCACATCCACGGCTACCAGTTCAGGGTGCTTAGGCGGATCGGCACCCCGGAGATGGGGTGGGGACTCGCCGTGGAT
>JALWZH010000101.1 GCA_027002815.1 Thermoproteales archaeon
ATATTATACCTAATTGGAGAGCATATAAGTAGAGAATTACAAAAGGGCTATATAAAGAATAAAGTAAAGGAGCTTATATTAAGCTCTGAAAGCGAATTCATAAGAAGTTTCAGATATGATATTGATATTGAATGGTCCAACGAGGATAATGTTGATATAGATTTAATGGCTGAGAGAATTATATTTAGAATAAAGCATGAAGAACGGATCTACAGATCGGTTGCCAAACTCATATTCATGATGGCGCCATATGTTGTGTCCCCGTATCTCACATCGGTTCTTGAAGATGAATTGGCTCATATAATAAGCGTGGGAGTATCTAGGGGACTAGCTGCAAGAGATCCGGTAGTGCTGAAGGAACTTAACACTTATATAGATTCTGTTTATAGAGGTGATGATACTCTGCGTCTTATAGAGAAGATAGAGGGGGAATCTCTGCTAGATCGAATATTATTATTTGAAATTAGGAAGAACATAGAAGAATATAGGGCTAAGATTCTTAGGGAAAACTTTTCGGAAGATATAAAAAAATTAATATATATATTGGGAAATATAGAGTCGATTGGTGAGCCCATCGTCTGCGGCAACTATGTTGCTGTGGTAATAGTTAGAGCAGGAAAAATGGAAAAGGTAATGTTACAAGATTTTGAGGGCTATGTTAATTATATAATAAATGCTTTAAAACAATGTAAACATTTAAAGAGAATATATATCATATCCGCAGGTGAGAAGATAATACATAAAATTGCAGATCAACTAAAGAGGTATATTGAAGGTGAATTAAAAAATAAATATAAATTAAATATAGTATATATCCATGAAAATATATATGTAGCTCCTCTATATAAGGGTAGGCTAAGACGAATAAAACGTTATATATGTGTATATGAAATTGTGTGATTTGATCCATAAGCGTGGCCCTTGGGGCGCCGTCTTGTCAGGGGCGTTCTTGGGGCGCCGCGGCGTATAAGCCCTTCAGCTCTTCGACGACCTGTCCGTCGCCCGCCAGTAGGACCCCCCCTATTATTTCGTTCACGAGCCGTGCGCCTTGTCTGGCCATGGCCCTCAGTTCGTTCACCGTATATACCCTGGGCTCCAGGTCCACTGGGAGGGTTGGATCTATATACTCCGCAATCCTGTCAATCGGCCTTCTATGGTCGTGCTCTACGATTATCACGATATCCGCGTCGGAGAACGCCGTGTAGTCTCCCCTGGCCAGGGAGCCTATCAACACCACGGCCTTGGCCCCCCTACGCTCCGCATCCCTGGCGTACTCCGCCAACCTCCTCAATACTTCCTCAATGCGGAGTCCGAAAAATCTTGTTTCTGACATAGCCTATGATTTCCTCGGCGTACTTAATAGCTCTTTCCGCGTCCTCTCTCGTGTAGTACTCCATGGGGGCGCCTTCCGGGTGTAGGTTGGGGTACCGGGTAGACACGTAGTGCCTGTCCAGCTCTTTGGCGTGGTCAACGAGATACTTCTGAGGCCTATGCTCGTCTGGGAGCCCTTCCAACATCCTGGAAATCGAATGTCCCCACACCTCGATGCCCAGGCTCTGGTAAAGCGCCTTGACCGCCTTTTCAGCGGCCTGCTGTGCTGCGAAGCAAGCCCACTCGAACTCGCCGAACTCGGCGGACCTCCTGGCATGTTCCAAATCCCTCAAGGCCTGCCGAAACCAATCCATGGCCCTCCTCACCACTGGAAACAACAGGCACGAATATATTAATACTGATATATTAATACTGAAGGCATTTGCAGCGTCTCGCCGCCGTGCCCACCTCCCATCCCCATCCACAGCGCTTCGCCACGTTACAGGACGGGCGCCACCGTCGCGGCGTCCGTGGACGTTCTCTGATCAACCGGTCCCTATCAACGAACATGTAAAGGTCTGGAAGTGTCTCTTCCGGCCCGTGCACCCGTTCTCCATGTACATTCTTCTAAACGATACAAGTTTTGAGGATAAGCCTAATTTGTTTGATACAGTATCTTAATTACCGTTAATGATTTTTCTCTGAGATTTTGTATTTTTATGGTTGTATGTGTGGTGGAATGGGCCGTAGTATACGGCGTATCTGCAATCTCGTTGCTGTTTGTGGCAGCGTTTGTGGGCGTGTGGATGGGCCTTGTGTTGTCTCCCATACTTGTGATCCCGCTGCTGTTCGTTCCTGTGGGCTGTAGGTATGAGGGTGGGAGGCTGTACGTGAGGTTCCCGCTACGTGTGGAGTCCGTTGAGGCGGAGGCTGTGGGCGAGGGGGAGGAGCCCCGCGGCGCGCTTTGTCTTTCCGGGTGGCGGTTCGTCTCGAAGTACGCCCACTGCAGGTATAGGGGAGAGGAGGTGCTGTTGGTCCGTACATGTGGGTGTGGCCGCTGGATGAAGCTGCGGGGTAGGGTGACGGTCTATGCCTGCTGCGGTTAACATCACGAGCGCGACGCTCAGAGGCGACGTGCTGTTGTGGATCAACGTGCCGATAATGGCCCTATTGGTGGCGTCCCTAATACTGACAATCGCAGTGGTGGAGAGGGCTAGGCGCGTGAAGGCGTACAGTAGGACCACCGTATACATAACGTACGGGGTAATATTCGTCTTCCTCGTGTTTCCCATGTTCCACCTAGTGGCCGCGGTCGTCTTCCAGCCGTATGGGTACTGGGTCGAGGACGGCAAGCTGCGCATAAAGATGCCGCCCGACTTTCCCCTGATATTGCCATACGAGGTGACCATAGACCTCTCGGGATGCGAGGCGGAGACCGTGGCGTGGGGGGAGGTAGGCAGGATATTCGGCATAGTCACGTCCGACCTCAAGATAGGCCTCTACTCGGTGCGGGGCATACACGCCAGGACGCTGATGTACAGGACAGACACGGGCATACTGCTCAGGTGTCGAGAGGGCAACTTCGTCATTGGGATTGGGGCCCAGTAAGGAGCAGTATAGGGACATCACGCGCCCGCGTTCCAGGCACAGCCACTGTGGGCCCGACAATGCCTGGTGCGGGAAGGGCCATGGTTAGAATTTTGTCCATGGACGGCCTCGAGTCCTGTCGCCGAAAAACCGTCGCGACCATGTATGGGGGATCGCCGCCCGCCTGGGAAATACAGAGTTAGAGCTGTGAGAGAAGACGACATTGGTCGTACCGGCGACGCCGAGGGGGACTTTCGTTGCATAGTACCTAGGCCCTAGCGTATGGTGGTCCACATCGTAATCGCGGTACATGTAAAGGAGGGCCGGGTACGGCCATTCCGAGGAACAGCGCGTCGTCCGACTTCCACTTATTTGTCAAGAACGGTGCGTTGTACAGCAATATGAACATTGCGATCCCACGGGGACAGTAACCATGTTCAAGCCCCTGGACAGGCATTGAAGTGGGGACGCCTGTATCAGAGCACGCCTGCGGCAAGCCGCACCAGTACTGCGACAAACTGCAGAATGTCCAAGGGCACGGCCACGGAGGGGCCGCCCCTCGCCTGTAGCGTACCTGTAGGTGACGCTGGACATTGCCCAAAGGCGTACCAGTCATGCCGGGGATCGCGATGGGCGCAGTCGAGAGTATAAGGCCCTTAATCAGATTGGCGCTTGTAGGCCCAAGACACAGTCAGAAGCTCCACCATGAGCCTACAGCTAATATATGCAAAGTAGAGCTATGGTTACCATATATATGTAAAGGTAAGCGTCACGTTCATGGTCAGCGCGGGAGTGGACTTAGGCATCATATAGGAGCAGTACATGTAGGGGTACACGGCCAGGTGGTACAGTCGCGTCCTAGTAATAGGCACCGTGGCGACGGGACGCCATTTATATTTTCGTCCCCGCAACCAATGCCCACCGCTGCGGCGATCCATTTAAATGCCTGAAGTGTGTCCCTCCGTGGTTAGGAGGGAGGCCGAGATGTGGTTTAGGCAGGCCGAGAGGGACCTGGGCAAGGCGGTCAACGACCTGGCCACGGAGGACTGGGACTCCGCGGCGTTCTGGTCGCAGCAGGCCGCTGAGAAGGCCCTCGAGGCGGTCCTACTGAACGCTGGGGTTGTCTACAGGGGGCACGAGCTGCTGGGGATCGCAGAGGCCATACGGGCCGAGCTCGGTGTCGACGTGTCCGAAATAATCGACGACCTGAGGGAGCTCACGGTCCACTACACCATATCCAGGTACCCCAACGCGGCCAACGCTGTGCCGTACGAGCTCTACGACGAGCGTAGGGCCAGGGTCCTAGTGGAAAGGGCCAGGAGGGTCCTGGAATGGTCAAGGCACTATCTGCGTTGAGGTCCCAGGAGGAGGCCCTGGCCAGGGCCAGGAGGCTCGTTGGGAGGGCCGAGGCGAGGTGCAGGGAGCTGGGCGTGGGGCTGGTCGCCGCGTACATCGTCGGCAGTAGGGCCAGGGGGGACTACACGGCCCACAGCGACGTGGACCTGGTCCTCGTCGTGAGGGACGTCAGGGACGTGAACCCGCTGGATAGGCTCCACATGTTCATGGACCTGCTTGAGCCCGGGGTCGAGCTGAGGGTGTACGACGTGGAGGAGTGGAACAGCGACGATGTGTGGGCCAGGGAGCTGAGGAGGGAGGCCGTGGAGCTGCGGCCCCATGCAGCCGCCACGACGGGCAAACACGATGAGAGGTAAACCGGGCAGCGTCAGCACTCGGCAAAATCCTCACCGCTCGGAGAGGTCACCAATCATCACGACAGGCAACAGGCACATGGTTAAAAACCATCGGCCACCGCCGAGTTCCCCACCCCAAGAGGCGCCTCACAGGAGGCGCAGTGACAGATGCAGAGCTGCCCCTAGCCACACGTGAGGAGGAGGCCCATAATTGCCATGCGCACCGCACTAACGGGTTCGACGCTACGAGACGCAGAAAGACCAGCGCCACGTACCAGCACCCCCGCAAGTGCCACCGCGCTGACCCCTACACGCCCATCCAGACGACCACTGGAGGCGCCCGGACGAGTAGAATCGGATAACGTCACGTCGCCCCCTCGCCACGTCGACGCATCCTACTTGTTGCTCCCAGCCATGAGCGCCCTCCTCACGGCCTCCCTGTGGAGTGGCGTCTGCCAGGCGTAGTGCCGGCCTATCTCCAGCTCCACGTCACGTTCCGGTGGGGGTGTATCGACCCAGTTGAGGTCCCTGTCCCAGACCCTAACTATGAGGTTCTTCTCCGTGAGAACGTTCCACACGTGTAGTTCCTATGTACTTCAAGTCGGCATGCTTCGATCTGTTCGGACGACTGTACATAGCCGTTCTAACCACTGTTTATCGCAGAACTTGCTAAGGTCAGATATCGGGACCAAGTACTGTCCCGGGGTTGGGTTTTGTGAGTAGTGGCATGGGCATGCTCACCGCAACAACAACCGTAATTATACTTGCCGCTCCGATACCACATCCCGTTGTCTTGCCCGTGTGCCTCTCAAAACTCTGAGTGAATTCTATGCCGACAATTCTGCCATCGTTGCAGTGATATATACAGTCCACTAGGTTGTTCCCTCTACATCCGCAATCTGCATCCCTACAAGGCTCCTTCACCACATACCTATAATGGTCGTACTCATTCGCGTCGTGCAGTTCCAATGCGTCAAGGATATAGAAGACGGTCTTATTACTGTCCCTTAGACGCACAATGCACGGACAGCGACTCATAATTTTCTAAATATTGCCGTCTCTTCGTCCCGGTACAGGGGTTCGTATCCATAAACCATGTAAATGTACTCGGTGTAGTCCCGGATGTATGATGCGGTCGCGTCATATCTTCTTATCGCGGTACCCTCTATCACGTACAACGCAATGTCCACGGGCCTCACGTCGGCTTCCAGCATCCTATTCAGCTGGTCTACACGTCTCAACATATCTACGAATATTAGGTCGTGCGTGGCCACAATTATCCTCTTACCGCATGAACCAAGGGCATGTATGAGTAATGTGAGCTTCGCCATTGAGTGGGGGTGCAGTCCAACCTCCGGGTTGTCCATGAGGACATAGTCGTATTCGTCGAGCAAACCCCAGTAGAGCGCCCTTTCCAACACGTTTAATTTAGCCACAGCAGTCGAGGAATGTACCACTTCCACTTCGCGGTAGCCCACAACCTCGTAGAGCTCCCCGCCGCGCGCGACCAACCTCACCTCGTCGCTTCTAATCACATCCCCATACTCGTTGTAACACGTGCGCTCCGCCTCTACCATGCCGGCCTTGAGCTTGTTGATCAGGTTCCCAAACTCCATGTAGGGCTCAAATGGCGGTGTATAGCCGAACTTTATTATTAGTTCCACCTCCGTGGGTATGAACAGGGCTCTGCCGTTCGCGATGCCCCCAATGGAGGTACATGTAATGTTATCCCCCTTTGCACACTCAACCACCATTTCCCCTTCACCTTCGGAAAGCGAGATGGGCCTTAGAACGTCGCGGAACTCCACAGTTCTAAGCAACTGCTTTAAGTCCCTTGGAACCTTCCCAGCCAGAGACATATGGAGGGCATTGTATATCAACCTCAGCAACGTGGTCTTCCCGCTCCTGGGCCGCCCCATCACGACCGTGATCGGCTCCAATTCCAGTTCGCCGCTGAAGCGGCCTGGAAGATCCACCTCGACCTTCACCATAGCCTCGCCAATGTTTTAACTAATAACGATGCCCCATCCACGCACGGCTTGCCGTCACAGCTGGTAGCGGCGAGGCTTCTAGCCACGGCATACAGGTCCCCGCCGTACAGCACGTACTCGGTAAGTAGCGCAAGGACCTCGGGCGCCTCTGTAACAAGCCTTTCCGCGGCATGCGGCCAGCCGTCCAACACGTACTTCACATCTGCTATGAATTCCATCAAGCGGCGCAAGTTCAACGCCGCGGCGTCCAGCGCCCGCTGGAAGTTCCCACTCTTGGCAACCCTCCACACCACCAGCTCCAGATCTGCGTCCGTAGCGTATAGCGTCTCGCCGGTCGAGAGCCAGTATAGGGGGGCCGCCAACAACGGCATTCCCCTACGCCCGGGCCATCCTCAGGTACCTAGACGAGCTCTAGCATCCTCGCCAGCGCCGCGGCTGGCTGGGCCAGCTCGCCGTCCTTGACAAGGCCGAACCTCTCGAGCTCCCTGGCAAGCCTCCTGCCGTACTGTCCCTCGGGGAGTCTGCCCCTGAGGGCCTCGCGCCTGGCCCTCGGCCTTAGGCCCCTCAACGTCGCGGCGAACCTGAGGGGGCGCAGGTCCACCGGTATGACCCTGCCCACGTCCTCCGCCTGCGTGTACACGGCCTCCACCTCGGCCCCGCCCAGCTCTATCGCCAGCGATGCGGCTATGAACGCGCAGAGGCCCAGGGACCTCACGCCGCCGCCCAGGTCCAGGACCACTGGCCGCCCGAAGAACTCGGGCGCCAGCACCTCCACGCACTTCCACACGTCCACCGTGGGGGCCTTCACGACCCTCAGGGAGGCCCCGATCCTAGCGGCGTACCTGGACACCTCCTCGATGGCGTTCAGGACCCTCGGGTCGTCCCGCTCCGCCGTCGCCAGAACGACCTCGTCCACGGGATGCCTGTTCCCCACGGCCACCACGTGGCTCCAGTCGAAGCCCAGTATGGATATTTGTCTCACGGCATCCGTGTAGCGGCATAAATTTAAATGTTCTCTTCTTTCCAAATACATAATTTTATATTTGTAAAGAAAATGGCGTACATATAAACAGCGTTATATAGGTGGGAAAACACATGTCACGTGTTCTGGAACGAGGTCCGGAGACTGAGGGCGCTCAGGGTGGACGTCCCCGAGGACCTGAGGGGGTGGAGGTGGGACTCGTCGCCAGTGGCCCCACCGCCCCTCGGCGTCAGGATATCGGCCTCCGACATCGCCAACAGGTACTGCCCCACGGGCCGCGACCTCTACCTCAAGAGGAGGGTGAGGGCAGAGCCGAGCCCCGCGATGCTCCGCGGTCGATACCTACACGCAGTGTTCAAACATTCGTTGAACGCTGCCGCCTCCATCATAGAGGGCGGCGCACAGGAGGGCTGGGAGCTCCTCCAGAGGTTCAGCCCCGAGGAGGTGGCGGGTAGGGCCGCCTGCGAGGTCGGGACCACGGCCGACGAGCATGGGGCCAAGCTGGCCAGGTCCATAGCGGTGAGGGTCGCGGCCGAGCTGGAGGGCGCCGCGTCGAGGCTGGGCATCGCCGACCCCAGGTCGCTGGCGGCCCGTGCCGTGCCGTTGGTAGCCGAGTACGCCGTGGATGGGGGGTACATAGGCCTGACCCAGCTGAAGATAGACGCGCTCCTCCTCGACATAGTGCTCGAGGTCAAGACTGGGAGGCCCATAGACGAGCACCGGCTGGCCCTAGCGGCCTACGCCATGGCCCTCGAGGCCGAGTACGAGATACCGGTGGACCACGGCCTCCTGGTCTACATATCCGTGAACAGCAGGGTCTCCATAAGGGCAGTGCCGGTGGCCATAGGCGCATCGCTCAGGAGGTGGTTCCTAGAGGCCAGGGACGAGCTCATGGAGCTCGTGGCGTCCGGGAGGGACCCCGGCACGGCGGGCAACTGCGAGAGGACATGCCCCTTCTACCCCCACTGCCATGGAGCTGGTAATTAGGTCGCACGGCGCCTTCCTCGGCTATAGGAGGGGCCTAATCGTGGTGAGGAGGGGCAACACCGTCGAGAAGGTGCCCATGGCCGAGGTGAGGAGGATATGGATACTGACGTCCGGGGTCTCCGTG
The DNA here is from genome assembly GCA_027002815.1 of Thermoproteales archaeon. Taxonomy (GTDB): domain Archaea; phylum Thermoproteota; class Thermoprotei; order Thermoproteales; family Thermoproteaceae; genus WANN01. The sequence continues at coordinate 8,674 of JALWZH010000101.1, forward strand.
TCGTCGAGGCTCGTGAGGGCGGCCGCGAGGAGCCTAGTGGACATTGTGTACCTCGACCACAGGGGGACCCCAGTGGCCCGCGTGTTCCCACCCGAGCCCAACGGCACGGTGGCCCACAAGAGGGCCCAGTACCAGGCCTACTACACGGGGCGCGGCATGGAGTTCGCGAGGAGGGCCACGTCGGGCAAGATAGCCAACCAAGCCAGCGCCCTCAGGAGGATAGCAAAGAGCCGGGTGGACCACGCCGAGAGGCTGAGGTCCATGGCGGTCCACGTAGCCCCCCTTGCGGCCAGGGTCCTCCAGTGCGGCGACGCCCAATGCGTGATGGCGTACGAGGGCGAGGCGGCACAGGCCTACTGGGAGGCCCTCAAGCCCCTCCTCCAATTCCCCGGGAGGGACCCGGACGGGGGAGACCCCGTGAACATGGCCCTCAACTACGGGTACGGGCTCCTGAGGGCGGAGGTCTGGCGGCAGGCCGTGCTCCACGGGCTGGACCCCTACGCCGGGTACCTGCACGCCGACAGGTCTGGCCGCCCCTCCCTGGTACTGGACCTAATGGAGGAGTTCAGGCCTGCGGTGGACCTAATGGTGTACAGGCTGAGGCCTGGCGGGGACTGGGCCGAGGCCGGCAGGCTCACGTACGATGCCAGGAAGAGGCTCGTGGAGGCCTGGCTGGCCGCGGGGCTGGAACGGGACATAGCTAGGCAGGTGCGGGCCCTGGTAAGGTTCCTTGAAGGGGAGGCAGAGTACGTGCCCTGGAGGCTATGATGTGGCTGGTGGCGTACGACATATCGGACGACGCGGAGAGGGAGAAGGTGGCGGCGCTCCTACAGGCCATGGGCTTCTCCCGCGTACAGCGCTCAGTGTTCGTGGGCAGGGGCCCAAGGGGGAGGGTGCTGGACGCCCTGGAGAGGGCGAAGAGGGTGCTGAGGGGCAGGCACCACGTGCTGGCCGTGCCAGTCCAATGGGACCTGAGGGCAGAGGCGGGAACCCCGCAGTTCGAGGTGAGGGCGAGGCCCCAGGTGCTCTCCATATGACCTACAGGCCCACCCCCAGGGACGTCCTGGAACTCGCCTGGTGCCCCCGCTACCTCTGGTACACCAGGCATATCCCCGTGCCCCCCACGGAGAGGATGAAGGCAGGGAAACACGCGGAGGAGGCGGCCAAGAGGAGGCTCGCGGCGAGGCTCAGGGCCGAGGTCAACACACTGTACATAGACATAGGCTGGGCCAGGGGAGCCATAGACGCGGTCCTCCGGAAACACGCCGCGACCCCCATAGAGGTGAAGATGGGCCCAAAACGCGACATATACAGGTGGCAACTATACGCAGAGGCCTACATCATGGCCAGAGGACTAGGGACAGCCGTACACAGGGCATACCTCTACTACGCCGACACGGACACCCTAGAGGAAAAGCCCATCACCACAAGCGAAATGAAGATAGCCGAAAAAATGCTCATAAAGGCAAGGACAGTAGTGGAGAGACCACCCCCACCAGCCCAGAGAACAGCCAAATGCAGGTACTGCGAATACAGAAACATATGCGAAACACCACAAAAATAACCGCCAAACCCTACAACACCAAACAACAATTAGATTATAACCTATGAGTGACAGTGATATGCCTCGTTCACGCTCACGGTGAGCTTTCAACTATCTCTAGATTTTAACGACGGGTTCATCGCAGCGACGTAGGCCGACTATGTCAGGCAGTACACTTTCAACTATCTCTAGATTTTAACGCAACAATGAGCGGTGGGGAGAGGGCCAGCGGTACAACTTTCAACTATCTCTAGATTTTAACATAGAGCGCCGCGGGCGCCACGTAATCCTCATCACAGACGGCTTTCAACTATCTCTAGATTTTAACGGTCCAGGAGGGACACCTCCATGTCCAGTGCCGGGGCCCCACCCTTTCAACTATCTCTAGATTTTAACGAAAAGGTGAGAAAGTGGTACAATAAGTTCAGCAGACTCATCTTTCAACTATCTCTAGATTTTAACCATTCTATTCTATCATTTATATTTGGCTATCAGCCAAAATATTCTTTCAACTATCTCTAGATTTTAACTATCCCACATATATGTCTGGGTGGACGGAAACTGCGTGTCCTTTCAACTATCTCTAGATTTTAACACAAAATTAGGAGGCAGGAGGACGAAGTAATAATACTGTCCTTTCAACTATCTCTAGATTTTAACGCCAGGTCCTCCTCGATGGTGTCCACCGGTACTGTGGACGGCTTCCTCTTTCAACTATCTCTAGATTTTAACGACATGAGCCTAAAACTCATAAAAACACATATATATATGTGCTCTTTCAACTATCTCTAGATTTTAACCAATCGCTTCACGCATGTGTTCCTCATATTCGCGCCTGAACTTTCAACTATCTCTAGATTTTAACGTGATACCGCTACAGAAAAGCTTTTGGGGGGCCTCAAACGCCTCATCTTTCAACTATCTCTAGATTTTAACATCAGGTGGTGCAGGGACCTGGAGGAGCTTGCAAGGGTCAGAATCTTTCAACTATCTCTAGATTTTAACTGAGTATTCACTCGTAACGCTTAATTGCCGCCGTGACACTACTTTCAACTATCTCTAGATTTTAACTATGCGCCGCCAAACGACGAGGAGACCGTAACCGAGGTGCTCTTTCAACTATCTCTAGATTTTAACCGCCCATGATCATCGTGGTCATGGGTTTTTATGCTTTATCTTTTTTGTTTTCGGGTTTGTGGGTCGCTGTACGTGTCTGGTTGGACTTTCTTCTAGGTTCGGTATTGGGATGTGCTGCACGCCGTTCTTCGCGGTATTTAGGTTTTTTGGATGTATGCGTGGCGCAATTCTTCGCCGTGACGTTTATGTGTATTTGTATAGGGTTGCTGGTAGGTGTGTATGTATCTGTAAAGTGGGTGCAGGGTTTTGGGTCTCGGTGTTGTGTAGTTTTCCGTGTTTTGGACCGTTTTTCCCGGATATTTGGGTGGCTTTTTATCTGGGTGTTGTCAGTGGTATGTGCCGTACATCTATGTCGGTGCGGTATATGTGGGTGGAGTTAGGGGCTATCTGTGGTTGCTTGGGCGTAGGGTGTATCTTAGGGTTGGGTGGAGACGCGGTGACACGCTTTTCTTGGGTAACTTGTCGGATCCGCTTCATCTGGCTGCGAGGCTTGCCAGGTTGGTCCCTAGGGTGGACATACGTCGGGCTGTCACTATGATGGTCAGGGCGTTGAGGGGCTGTATGCAACTGTTGGGGAGGGGGGCATGCAGGGATAGGCCTCCCCTCTTCCTCTTTGAGGTGTATGCGGCGGTGGAGGAGGCTCTGTACGAGGCGGCCAAGGTGTGGCCCTCGACGAGGAGGGTCAAGTGGGAGCCTCTAAGGCCGCCGCGCTAGCGTGCTTAGGACCAGTCTTGCGACTTCCTCGGCGCTGGGCGCCCTCACCACGGCCATGAAGCCGTTGGGGTGCTTGAACGTGACCCAATCTCCTTCTAATGTTCTCAGGTCGACGTCGGGATATGTGTCTGGTCTCCAGACGGTGTAGGCGCCGGGAGTCCTCACGTCCCTAACCACTACCACTGCCTTTTTGCCCGGGCCGAGTACTCCCAGGTCCATCAGCGCGTTCCATAGGGCCCTCGGGGCTATCCGTTCCTCTGTGTAGATAGCGGCCGCCTCGCCCTCCAGCAAGGCGTACCTTCCTGTGGACGCTGTGTCGATGGCCCTCACATTCTCGGCGAAGTATGACTCGAGGCCCTTGGCCGCGTACCGTTCCAACTCTGGTACCGCTATGATGGCATAGGCCCCGAAGTCCAGGCCGAACCCCACCTCGGCGGCCTCCGGGCTGAGCGCGGCGTCGACCGGCGAGTGGACCGCCCTTAACATTAGCCTCAACATCGCGAAGGTCCGTGGAAACTCCTCCACGTGTTTTACTGCGTCCAGTTTCTCGGCAACCTTATATGCCTGGGCGAGGTCGCCGAGGGCGAAGTCTAGCCCGGTCCTAAAGGCCTCTGCGAGGAGGCCCAGGAACCTACTCTCCCTGATAAGCCCCTTCGGAGCCTCGTCGCTGATGTACCTGGTCAAGCCATATATGAGCGACTGTCCGTATACGGAGCTCCACTTCTTGGCCCTTGGCCCCAACCTGTCGAAGAGGTCTACAAAGTGTATGAACGTGGATGGTTGTGGTGGGGGCCACGTGTGGAGGGCCAGCATTGTCTGTACTATAGAGGAGGGCTCGTCCGGCGAGCCGTGGTGGTCCAGCACGGCGAAGCGGTGAGCAAGCCTGTCCCTGAACGCGTCCCCTATGTCTACAAGCACTACGTTTCCCTCCACGGCCAGGACCTCCTCCAACGTGTTCAGCCTATACACCGGCGCGCCCCTCTCCCACCACAGCGCCATTGCCAACAGGTCGTCTCCATGTGCCAGGCCGCCGTGTGTCACCACCGAATAGTTCCCGGCCTCGACTATGGCCCTGGCCCTCTCCACGTCCAGCCAAAACACGGGTCGCCGCGGGCAAACCATTATAAACATTGGCACTGTGTGGGGCGTGTCCGTTGCATGTTTCGTGGACGCCCATGTGGTGGCCACGCCCCCCGACCTCACCTACCACTCAGGGGGCAACCTAGTGGAGCTGGACTACCTGGCGTGGATGTGTAGGGACGGCACAGTCTACCCAACAGCGTACGAGGATGTGTCTAGCGGACACGAAAACCTAGAGAAGCAGTTTAGGCACCATTTCGCCATAAAGAGGCGCATACCAGTGGTCTACTTCAAGGGCAAGAACACGGTTAGCAAGAGAGGCCTCGAGACGGCTGGACCCCTATGTGGAGAGGACCGAGAGGAGGCTGGCCCGGTTTGCAAGAGGGGTCTCGAGACGGCGGCCACTGACAAGGAGCTGTGTTGGGGCGTCGACGAGGATTACAGGAAGGCTGTGAGACACGCCTATCTACACTTTCCGGACCTCGCCCACATAAATTACTTCATACTAAACGCTTCTCCCAGCTACATGGAACGTCTTGCCGCAGACTTGCTCGAGGCGGGGAAAATCCTTACACTCGGAGACCCTCCCACAGAGGCCAACCACCTGGAAGACTACTACAGGTTCCTCGGCGCCTACCTGAGGGAAAAGGCCAAGGCGCTGCTCGACGAAGTTAAAGGCACGTGCACGGCCACCACCCCCACACCAGGGCCATTGCCCTGCGCTCAGACGGCGAGCCTTGAACCACCCGTGGTAGTCTTCATACAACAGACCACAGAAGATGCCGAGGTGATGTCGTTGCCCTACCTAATCACAGCCCACACCTACGTGTCCGGCACATGTGGGAACCCAACACACCAGGTAAGCATTGTAGACCGTGCAGTGACCGTGGGTAGGGAAAGGCGCCCACTCGACGTGAACATGGACGTGCTAGGTCACTATATTTGCCGCGACGATTCCACGCCGTTCAAGTCAATAATTGTCGGCGATTACGATAAAGATAAGGTCGATAAATTCATCGAAAGGAGTGTTGAGGAGCACATGTGCATCAATGTGCTTTACGTGCCGAAATACGCCTACTTAGTCGTGGAAGAAGACAAGGCGCCCACTGCAAGGACCCTCATTGTGGGCAACAGCAAAGACTCCATCGAAAACCTGGCAGAAAAATTCGTTGCGGGACGCAGACTTAAGGAGATATACGATGAGGTGAAGAGTCTATGGGGCAGGGATGTAGAAGTAATGGTGAATCAGGCCAAGACGTACGGTGTACCCCCCTTCCCCGTTGTTATATGTTCTGGCGAATAGACCTAAGAGACAGAGACGTGGAAAATATATTCAAAGCAGTGGTATACGCGCCGGTTAGGTCGCCTAATAATGACGACCTTGAGCTGTACCTGTGGGTCGAGGGGGAAAATGCCAATATAGTAATAGGGAAGATACGGAGGCATGCGGTCCACGTTGATAGGCTGTTCGCAATGGCTACACATAGGGTACTTGTGGCCCCTAAAGCCACGGGAATCACAGAGCACCTTGCTACAATCGAGCATTTCCGCGCCAAGGAGATAGGGCTATACCTCGACCATATACCGGAAGACCTACCGACTGTACATCCCTCCGTAATTCTGCCGGTGGTCTACGGGCCAACGAGGCACGGCCTTTCGTGGGCCCGCGTAGCTGCCGGGTACACCATCTACCAGCTGGCAGCGAACATGATACGCAGTGAGGATGCCGTGGAGACCCTAATAGCACTTGCATTTGTTGTGAATGCCCACCTTACGTACATTGAGAAGGCCAGGAAATTGATTCCGCGTAGGTCCTACCTTGCCGCTGAGCTTGCCGAGGCCGCCTGGACCGACGAGCTGAGGCCCTTGGACGACGTACATCGCCTCGAAAACGCGCGTTGTGTGCTGTCCACCTCCTGCCTAGAGGACACCAGAAACTTCAAGCCGAGGGAGACCGAGGAAATCGCTGAGCACTACAGGTTCCTCCTACGCCCTTACTACGGCTCCGAAGAACTAGGCAGGTTGCTCCACGTGCTCGGCGACCTGTCAAGGCCCGTAGTGGTCACCGCCACGGAAACCTTTTCCCCACTCACGCTACACGTACTGTGCACGTATCCAAAGGAAATATACCTGATATACACACCCAACGTGTACCCACAGGTATCGCTTGCACTGGACGTCTACAAGGGGCCCTGCAAGGACAAGATAAGGCGCGTACCGGCATCCCACTACAACCCCTACATAAACTACCTAGTCTTCAGCAGGCTGATCAACAATAACGCTGTATATACACCCAAGCTGACGGGGCCCATGCCCATATACTTAGCCCTAAAGAAACTGGAAAAAGAGAGGAAACTGGAAAAGTTGTCCTAACTATAACAAGTGGGGTCGCTGTACATTAATTCCTTGATCTCGTCCCGTCTCATAATTTCAGCATCACGGGGCTTTCCTATCCCTTTCTGATCTAAATTGTTTACAATTCCCTCTATTAATATTGCTATATCATCACTATTACACTTATGTTTATTATTAGTAGAATTATTTATTTGAAAATCTATAATGTTAATAAAATCTATATTAAAAGTTGAACCCGATAATTCTTTATTTATAATATTTATAATATTAGTAATAGTTTCGCCAAAGGTCTCGACAGCAGAGAACGGTATCTTTACAATATTTTGTAGCGTACTTACATGGTGTTGAGGTATAGCAACTATAACGCCG
>JALWZH010000102.1 GCA_027002815.1 Thermoproteales archaeon
CATTTCAACTACCTCCCACAGCACTGGGACGCGGCCCCACCACAGGCACGGAAATCCCAAGCGGCACAGCCCCGTCTCCCCGGCGAGGTAGAGTGGGGCGGCGGGAAATTCTTCGCCGGCACGGCGGAGAGGTTCCTGGCATGCGGGCACCCACGTGAAGGCCGCCGTGTATACGCCAGACATGCCTAACCGCCGTGTCTCACCGGTGTCGGTGCTTGCCGTGTTGATATTCCGCGGCGCGGAGGACCACGCGTGGGGCCCAGCCCCACCGTCGTGGTACGCTAAGCATTACTGGGACAGGCCCCACGGCGCAATACCGCGGGAAGCCGTGAGGGCACTGGCAAGGTACGTGACGCGCGTCCCGGAACAGCTGCGGGACCTACTAGACACGTTGAGGGTACGTGAATGGGGAAAGATAAGGGCGATAGCCGGAACCTAACCCTTTTTCTGCACACTTTCCCGACTCTCCTCCTGTAGGCGGCTTCCCAGAACTCGTAGCGGCTGGCCGTCAGGAACGGCCCCACGAGCCTTTCGGGAGGAGCCCCCGACACGTTGAGGAGACCCCTCACCCCAGCCACCTTCGCGAGACCATGCAACTATAATACTCGGCCCCAAGCCATCTTTAAGACGGCAACTACACGGCCATATCTCTAGGGCCATGGACACTAGGCCCCCTCAACATTTTTGAACATCCAGCACCGCCAGCGGCACCGAACATCAACCCCCATTTCCTTTTATAAACCCTGCCAACATCAAAACCCTTAGACCAAGCAGGCTATAGCTAGGTACGTCTAGGACCCCACAGCGCCGAGCAGAGACACGTCGCACGACCCCTCGCCAGACTATGTTAAGCGTTGGCCGAGTACGAGGCTTGGGAGGCCGAGGAAACAGTTAAATGTATGGAGGTTGTATTGAGGTATGACCGGCGAGGGAAGAGTCCCAGAGGAGTTGAGGGGGTACGAGTACCTCACGTCACTGGAGAAGTACCTGGCGGCTGGGGTGAGGCTGGGCACTAGGATGTCCAACAAGTACCTGGAAAGGAGGGGGTTCATATATTCGGTTAGGCCGGACGGGCTGCGCGTGTTCGACCTCAAGCACATAGATGACAGGATCCGGGTCGCGGCACGCATGATATCCAGGTACGATCCGGGAAAGGTCGTGGCCCATACTACGAGGCCTTACGGGTACAGGCCCATAGAGATGTTCTGCAAGTACGTGGGCTGCATTGCGGTGCCGGGCCGATTCGTGCCGGGCACCTTCACCAACCCGTACCTAGACCACTACATCGAGGCGGACCTCCTCATAGTGGCCGACCCAAGGGTGGATGGGCAGGCCGTGAGGGAGGCCGCCATAACTGGGATGCCCGTCATAGCGCTGGTGGACACCGACACCCCGCACGAGTACGTGGACCTCATAATACCGTGCAACAATAAGGGCCGTAAGAGCCTCGCCCTTGTCTTCTGGCTACTAGCCCTACAGACCCTCAGGGAGAGGGGGACTATAGGCCCACAGGAAGAGCTGCCTGTGCCGTACGAGGAGTTCGAGGCGAGGACAGTACTTTAAATATCCCGCCCTAACATATTCATGGAGAGGAAGCCCGCCGTGGCCGGGTACTTCTATGAGGCGGAGCCCGACAAGCTCCTCGAGAGGATCAGGTGGTCCATAAACCACGAGCTGGGGCCCCGCAGGGAGATCGGCGAGAGGAGGTACCGCGACATAGTGGGCGTTGTGGCCCCCCACGCGGGCTACGTCTATTCTGGCCCCGTTGCAGCCCACGCGTATGCGGAGCTGGCAGCATACGGAAAGCCCGATGCCGTTATTGTGGTTGGGCCAAACCATTACGGTATAGGGGCACCCGTCTCCATAATGGTCAAGGGCAGGTGGGCGACCCCCCTCGGCACCGTCGAGATAGATTCGGAGCTCGCAAACGCCATAGCGGCGAGGTACAGGGCCCTTGAGGAGGACCCCTTCTCGTTCTCCAAGGAACATTCCATAGAGGTGCACCTCCCCTTCATCCAGTACTTCTTTCCGGGGGCCAAGTTCGTGCCCATAGCAATGTGGAGGCAGACCATCTCGACGGCCAGGGAGCTCGGAGCTGCAATAGCCGAGGCGGCCAGGGGAAGCGGCAGGCGCGTCTACGTGGTGGCCAGCAGCGATTTGAACCACTACGAGCCCCACGAAGTGACCGTGGAAAAGGACGGCAAGGTCATAGACGCGGCCCTCAGCCTAGACGAGGAGGCGTTCCTAAGGGCCATGGAAAAGTACGACGTGTCGGTATGCGGTTATGGGCCCATAATGGCTCTGTTGGTAGCCGCTAAGAGGCTCGGATCCACGAGGGCCGTGCTCCTTAAACACGCCACATCGGGCGACACTAGCGGATATAGACTGGAGACCGTGGGATACGCTAGCATAGCCTTCTACATGGAATAGGGCACAGGGCCGGGAGCGGACGCCTATACTACGCCCAAGCACTGGCGGGGAACCGCCACGCCTATCTGCTGGGCTTGATAGGGCGGACCTAGGCGTGTCGGCCCAAACCAGCAGCTCGAGGCTGGTGGTGACGTGGTGTGCGAGTCCTAGGGTGCTGGTGGTGAGCACGACTATGCGCGGTCCCTGGACCGCCACCCACGAGAGAAGCCTCCCCGTGAAATGGTAATCGGCACACCCACCTCCTCCCAGGGGTGCCCGGCTGTTGGATCCCCCTCGCATGTGGCCCGTCCTGGCGCTTGCAGGCACATCGGCGGCTCTGGAAGTTCTGCGCTGCCCGGACATAGGACGTATAGAGGGAGTTAGGGCTATTGAAGCGGCGTTACGAGAAGTGGCGGGCCCGCCGGGATTCGAACCCGGGTCCTCCGCGGTCCACCTCTACGGCTTAGAAGGCCGCCGCTCTATCCGGGCTGAGCTACGGGCCCGTGGTCACCGGCCACAAATGCTTATATATTTTTGCCGCAGCGCTACAGGCCCTTTTCCGCGCCCGGCTCTCGCGTAGCGGCCCCACTGGCAGCATGCATTCTAGCAGTTGGCCCCCAACTGGTCCAGGGATTCCATTAGGGAGCGCCAACTGGAGTAGCTGGCCACCTCCTCGCCCCCGCAGATAACTATTATCTTCCTTATGCCGCACTGGTCTATGGCCATGTGCGGGGGGATGGGGAAGGCCGTGGACCAGGCCACGGTCCTCCCCTCCTCGTCCACCGCCTTGACCGCCTTGTCGACCATTATACGGTGCTTACACCTCTCTAGAAGTATAAGTACCTTTAGCCCCGACCGGCTCCTCTGGACCAGCCTTTCAAGTTCCCTTAGGCTTACCATGGAGCCTCACCCTGTGGGCCTTATAGTAGGTTATTGTCCCGTCGTTCCCCACGAGCGCGATGACTAGGGGCAGCCCCATCTTCTCCGCCGAGTCTATCACGGACACAAGCCTCCTGATGGGGACCTCCCTCCCCTCCACCATGACGTGGATCATGAGGCGGCTCCCCTTAACGGCAAGTATTGACTCGCCTATGTTCCCCTCTATCTTGAAGCCCCTCTGCCTGAGGTCCTCGAGTACCTGGCCAATCAGTACGTCGTCCATGCGGATATGCGTGGAAATCCTTTAAAATGTTGGTTGCTGGGGCCCTAATGGGTAAGAGGATACTTGTGCAGAGGCGTGGAAGGGGGGGATCCCAGTTCCGCTCCCCAAGCTGGAAGAGGGAGGGCCCCGTCAGGTACCTGCAGCCCAGGGACGTAACGCTGACCGGCGTCGTCAGGGAACTCATGCACTTTCCAGGCCTCAACGCGCCGGTGGCCAGGATAGTGTTCGAGGATGGGCGCGAGATGTTCAACTTCGCTGTTGATGGCATGTACGTGGGCCAGATAGTGAGGGTTGGGCCCGACGCGGAGCCGAGGCCCGGCAACGTGCTGCCTCTCGGCAGGATCCCAGAAGGGACCAGCATATGCAACGTCGAGAAGTCGCTTGGGGACGGGGGAAAGTACGCTAGGGCCGGCGGGACGTACGCTGTCGTGATAGGCCAGAAACCGGACAGGGGAAAGACCCTTGTCCAGCTCCCCAGCGGGAGAATAGTCGAGCTTGACGCCAGGGGACGGGCCACCGTGGGCGTCGTTGCGGGTGGGGGGAGGACCGAGAAGCCCTTCCTAAAGGCCGGCAAGAAGTGGCATAGGGCGCGGGCCAAGTCCTGGAAGTACCCCACCGTGAGGGGCAAGGCCATGAGCCCGTATGCGCATCCGCATGGCGGCGGCTCGCACCCCACTGGTGGCACGCCGGTGCCGCGCACTGCGCCGCCCGGACAGAAGGTGGGCTTCATAGCGGCGAGGTGCACTGGGCGTGGCTGCAAGAGGGCCAGGGCCCAGCTAGGGATCTAACACCTCTCGATCTCCCTGAGAGCCCTCTCCTGCATACCCCTTAACCTCAGCTCTTCCATCACCTCCCTGAGGACCCTCCTGGCGATCTGGCGGGCCCTCCTCTCGTCGGCCCCGACAAGCTCGGCCACGCGCCTTGCGAGGGCCTCGCAGTCAGGCACCTGCAGGGCCGCGTCGACCAGCTCGCCCCACGCCTTATACATCCTGGCCTCCTCCTCGATCCAGCCGGAGTCCACGGACCCTATCTCCCACGTGTGGCCACAGTGCGGGCACACGTAGTTGTTCGGCGGCGCCACCATCACGTCCCGCGAGCCGCATTTGGGACAGGTCAGCATTTCAGGCCGCGTGACTCCAGCCATTCCCTAAGCCTACCAATATATGTCCTCGGGCACGTACGTAGGTCCCGCACGGTCCTGGAGCCGGTTAGGAACATGGCGGTCTTAAGC